>JBEBKA010000017.1:0-40943 GCA_040079595.1 Gallionella sp. | reverse complement strand
GGATGCCAGAAAATAAAGCAGCAGCCCGAACGGGTGGTGGCATTGCGAAGAAAGCCCGACAGGAACTTGAAAGCAAAACGGGCAAGAAGGTGGTGAGCGGGGGAAATTATTTGCCGTCCACGACATTCATGAAGATCATAAAAAAATAAACTTCACTCTAACAGTTTTGACCATGAACATTAAAACCTTCCTCAATAGTCCTTACCGCCTACATCAACCGTTTCAGCCAGCAGGTGATCAACCAACGGCAATCGCGCAGTTAGTCGAGGGCATCAACGATGGACTTTCATTCCAAACTTTGCTGGGTGTAACGGGGTCGGGCAAGACTTACACCATGGCGAATGTTATCGCGCAGACAGGCCGTCCCGCGATGGTGATGGCGCCGAATAAAACCTTGGCAGCGCAGTTGTATTCCGAGATGCGCGAGTTCTTTCCTGAAAATGCGGTGGAGTATTTCGTCTCATATTACGACTACTACCAGCCTGAAGCCTACGTGCCGTCACGCGATATGTTTATCGAAAAGGATTCCAGTATTAACGAGCAGATCGAGCAAATGCGCTTGTCTGCCACCAAGGCGATGTTGGAGCGCGAGGATTGCATCATCGTTGCAACGGTCTCGGCAATTTACGGTATTGGCGATCCGGTCGATTACCACGGCATGATTTTGCATTTGCGTAACAACGAAAAGATGCACCAGCGCGAGGTGATTAAACGCCTCATCGAGATGCAATATGAGCGCAATGACACTGATTTTTCGCGCGGAAAATTTCGTGTGCGCGGCGATGTGATTGACGTCTTCCCCGCAGAAAGCAACGAGCTGGCGGTACGCGTCACCTTATTCGATGACGAAGTGGAAACGATCTCGCTGTTTGATCCGCTCACGGGACACATCCAGCAGAAAGTACCGCGCTACACCGTTTATCCCTCCAGCCACTACGTTACGCCGCGCAGCACAGTGTTGAGTGCGATTGAAACCATCAAAGTTGAACTCGCAGAACGCATCGCGTTTTATCAGCGCGAAAATAAATTGGTCGAGGCGCAACGCATCGAGCAACGCACGCGGCACGATTTGGAAATGCTTAATGAGATCGGCTTTACCAAAGGCATTGAAAACTATTCTCGGCATCTGTCGGGTCGCCCGGCGGGAGCTGCACCGCCCACGTTGATAGATTATTTACCGCCCAACGCGCTGATGTTTTTTGACGAAAGCCATGTGATGATTCCGCAAGTTGGCGGCATGTACAAAGGCGATCGTGCGCGCAAAGAAAATTTGGTCAATTACGGTTTTCGTTTGCCGTCGGCAATGGACAACCGCCCGTTGCGCTTCGACGAGTTTGAAAAGATGATGCGCCAAAGCGTATTCGTTTCCGCCACCCCTGCCGTGTATGAAGCCGAACACGCAGGGCAGGTGGTCGAGCAAGTGGTGCGCCCCACAGGGTTGGTTGATCCCATCATCGAAGTGCGTCCGGCGATCAATCAGGTGGATGATTTAATGTCCGAGATCAATCTGCGCGTCAAAGTTGGCGAGCGTGTGCTGGTTACCACGCTGACTAAACGCATGTCGGAAGACCTCACCGATTATTTGTCGGAACACGGCATCAAAGTGCGTTACCTGCACTCGGAAATAGAGACGGTAGAGCGCGTCGAAATCATCCGAGATTTACGCCTCGGCATGTTCGATGTACTCATCGGCATCAACTTATTGCGTGAGGGATTGGATATACCTGAAGTGTCGCTGGTGGCAATACTCGATGCCGACAAAGAAGGATTTTTGCGCTCCGAACGTTCGCTCATCCAAACCATAGGACGTGCTGCGCGTCACATCAACGGCAAGGCAATGTTGTATGCGGACAGAATTACCAACTCAATGCGCCGTGCAATAGATGAAACGGATCGCCGCCGTAACAAACAACTCGCGCATAACGAACTACACGGCATCACGCCGTTGGGTGTACAAAAACGTATCAAGGACATTATTGACGGCGTATATCAAATTGACGATGAGCGTAGCCAATTAAAAGCCGCGCAAACTCAGGCAAAATATTTGGCGATGAGTGCGAAAGAGGTTTCCAAAGAAATTGCTCGACTGGAAAAGGATATGCTAAAAGCCGCGAAAGATTTAGAGTTTGAAAAGGCCACTGAGCTACGCGACCAATTGAAACGATTGCGTGAGAGTGTGCTGTTATCACCATTATGAATAATCGCTATCGCATCCCGATGCTCAATGTTTTAAGTTAATTGCAAGAATGACCGCCATGAAAAACACATCAATCCCTATCCTTTTGCTGCTCTGTTTAGCCGCTTGCAACACCCCAAAAGCCACACCCCCCAACCCGATTCCAATACCGATTATCGTGCCAGAAGTAGTCTCGACAGTGGTGCGGCCACACGCAAAAATTGCGCTCGCATTGGGGGGCGGGGCGGCACGCGGCTTTGCTCACGTGGGGGTGATCAAAGCACTCGAAGCACAAGGCATCTCGCCCGACATCATCGTGGGGACAAGTGCGGGTTCAGTGGTCGGCGCGCTGTATGCGTCTGGACTCAACGGCTTTCAAATTCAGGAACTCTCCATGACCATGCAGGAAGATCAATTTCTGGATGGGTCGGGCATGGTCGGTTGCATTGCTAAAACGGTCATCTCCGATAAACGCGGCTGCATCAAAGGGCAAGCCCTGCAAGATTTCATTAACAACAACGTCAAAAATCGTCCAATCGAAAAGCTCAACAAAACCTTTGCCGCTGTCGCTACGCATTTGAGTAACGGTGAAATGATGATATTTCAATCAGGCAATACTGGCATGGCGGTGCGCGCTTCTTCTTCCGTGCCAGTGTTCTTTGAACCCGTTACGATTAACGGTCAAGATTATGTGGATGGTGGGCTAGTTGCGCCTGTTCCTGCCAGTGTGGCGCGTACTTTGGGTGCAGACTTTGTCATCGCCGTGGATATTTCAGATCGCCCCCAAGACAGAAGCACCGCAGGCATCACCGACATCATGTGGCAAACCTTCTCTATCTTTGGGCAGACGATCAATCGTCACGAACAAGCCAGTGCCAACATCATGGTGCGTCCGGTGACTTACGGTTTGCCGTCTGTAGATGTAAGTGGCCGCAATAAAGCTGTACTCGAAGGTGAAAAAGCCGTGGCGAAAATTTTGCCTGAATTAAGAGCCAAGCTGGCGAAATTGAATGAAGAAAAACACGTGGCGGGGATGCCGTAAACCAAAGGCAAAAAAATCAATTCGAGACGACCATAAAAATTAGCCACCCTAAATTAGGGGCGTTCACTCTGAGGTGAACGCCCCTAATTTATTGATGCGTAGTAATTGCTAAGGCTTACGGTTTGGCTGCCGGTGCAATGGTCGCATCCTCGAGTATCAAGGGGAATAAATAACCCGCACCAAAATCACGATTCACAACTACGACACCCGTAATGATGACTTGATCATCCACATTGGCAAGTTGCTTGGTGGTGGCAGTCAAATCGTTGGTTTCAATTTTAGCGTCACCCGTGCCATCCTGAATGTGAATGAAGTTGCGCTTCATTATGCCCTTGACTACCTTTACCACCTTGCCTTGCACACTCACCGTTTGTCCCGCGAGTGTGGCTTTGTTTTCGTATAAAGCGGCAATGGTTTTTGAATCATCTGCTGCGCTGGCGTTAAATGAGGTCAAGCCCAGTGTGGAAAAAAGCCCGGCTAATACGATGGAATGCAGCTTCATAAAAACTCCTGAATTAAAGTTGAAAGTGAATTTGGAAATCACGGTTGGCAGTATACCATTCGTAAACTCACCTAAACCTAAGCTGTTAGGGCTTGCGCGAAGCGCGATGAGGTAAATTTATTGCGGAGTGAAGGCTTTAAAAATAAAAGTCGAAATACTTCGCGGTAGAATTTTTTTTCTGTACTCCTTAAAACGCAGATCATCAAGAATTTTTTCGGCGATTAGATTTTTTTAGTACGCGCAATTTCCCATAATACTCATTCAATGTTTTAACGAGTGTGCTGCCAACTTCTTCTGCAAAATTCACGGGGACTGCATTGCCGATTTGCGCATATTGTGCGGTCATAGAACCTTGGAAAACCCAATCATCTGGAAAGGTTTGGATTCGCGCATACTCACGCACAGTGAAGGGGCGTGTTTCTTCAGGATGACAACGCTCCGTTTGTTTTTGTGCAGGTGCGCAGGTGAGCGTAAGACATGGCTCATCCCAAGAAATGCGACGTGCCATGCCAGTTTTGCCACCCGAAAGAAGAAAGCTTCCTTTCATATACTCCTTCTGGATTTCTATTGGTAATTCACGCCAATAACCACCAGGTGGAATCATGGACATGATTTCTCGCTTTCGTTTCGGATATGCCTGGCCTGGTGAAGTGGGAACGTCCTTGCTAAATAACTTTCCTTTCTTGAGCGCATCGCGCAAGGTATAGACCTCCTTCTGAGGTTTAGGCCAATCAAATTGCAAACCTGCATCCTTGCGTAAACCCACCACCAACAAGCGTTCACGCTTTTGAGGTACGCGATGAAAAATTGCTTTATGCAATCTTGGTGGCAATACGTCGTAGCCCAGTTCATCCAAAATAGAGACCATGCCTTGTATGGTTCTCCCTTCATCATGAGATAAAAGCCCGCGCACATTTTCGCCAACACAAATAAGTGGTTTTATTTCTTTCACTGCACGCGCAAACTCATAAAACATCGTGCCGCGTGCATCCTCAAAGCCTAATTTTTTTCCAGCATAGCTAAAAGCTTGGCAGGGAAATCCGCCAGTTAGCACATCGACTTGACCTTGTAATGCTCGAAAATCTAGTGTTGCAACGTCACCTTCAATCACATTCCAATTCGGTCGATTTTTGCGAAGTGTGGCACAAGCATCTGGATTCAATTCGTTCAGCAATACACAATGCAATCCAGCCCTCTCCATCCCTAAAGCCAACCCGCCAGCTCCTGCGAACAACTCCACAACCGTGTACGCTCCTTCCGGCACAGGAGTTGCACTAGGTATCTCTTCATCAAACATAAACCCGATTTGCCCAAACTGTTTTAAGTCAGAGGAGCGATATACTCGATAGTTATTGATAGGATGACGCACTGACTCCAGCTTTCCTGACTTATCCCAACGGCGTAAAGTCTCTTTAGAAACGGATAACATATCGGCAACTTCTGAGAGGGCAAAAAAATCTTTCATTTGATAACCATGTGTAAGGTTGTTGACATGGTTATTCTATTTGAATGTCATTGCTTTGTGTAAGCTATTAAAGCTGCTTTAATGAAACCATTCACTCTCTTCCTCAAAAAAGCCATGACCAAAGTAGAACGTAAACGCATCTTGGAACAAGTTAAGGAATGGTTTCGCACGGTCATCGTGCAAAACCACATAAAAAATACAGAGAAGCTTGTGTCGCCTTCGGAATTGGACATCAACCCCTTTCTTGCGCCTTATCTTGCGGTGTATCTAACTGGAGAGTTAACTTCGGAATCTTTATCTAAAGCCTTACTCTATCCGCGAGTGTTAGGTTCTTCCATCACTACCAGCTTCGGGCAAAACATGCAGAAGTTCATTAGCGATGTACTGAAAAATTCTTTCGGCTCGATGGTGAATGGCATCGATATCGAATTCATCGACCAAATCGACGGCAGCAAAAAATACTGTCAAGTAAAGCTAGGTCCCAACACTATCAACAAAGATGATGTAACAACCATACATAACCATTTCAAGGCGGCTCGCAATCTTGGCAAAACCAACAACGTAAAAGTAGCGCATGGGGATTTAGTAATCGCTGTTTTGTATGGTGAGCTAGGGCAAGAAAGTAACCATTACAAGCGATTGCGCGACGAGTTTGATTACCCTTTATATGTCGGTAAAGAGTTTTGGCATCACCTCACGGGTGACGAAAACTTTTACAATGATTTGCGATTAGCTATTGCTGAAGTGGCTGCCGAAGCAAATGGTGCAGCCACGCTTGATAAAACCATCAAGAAGCTCGCTGAAACTAATGAGATTAAAAAATTAGTCAAATAACTAACTTATCAGAGATACGCAGAATTAAAATCACACATCAAGAATGCTCGGCATCGTTGGGCTTTTTCTTTTCAATAGTGAGTGTTTCTCTGTGTTGACTCAGCCTGAACCCTGATTACGGGTTCATCCACACGAACCGCTTCACCCTCGATCACTTGCCCTTTGATTTCTGCGTCAGCAAAGATGTCGCTCTGATGTGTCGCGCCCCTCGGTGGTGGAAAGTTTTGCCTGTGTTGCTTCATCTGCTTGCGCAGCTCGCGCGTCTTCCACCAGAAGATGCTGCCGCCTATCACGAGCATAATCAGAAGGACTGTCAGGATTACTGCTGAGAACATCAGTGCCACAACTGCCAATGCAATTGTCATAATGACCGCTACCGTTTTGCGCAACAGGCTGGGTGAGCGGGTTGAGGTGTAAGAAATAGTTTTCATTTGCATGGGGTGATTTTATCGCATCTCAGTTGCAGACGTGAAAAATCAGGAGTTAGTCACGCTTGAACGCAATGATGTAATTCACATCGCAATCTTTGCCCAGCGAATACACTTTGCTGATGGGGTTGTAGCTCATGCCGATCAGTTCATTCACATTTAATCCCGCATTGCGGCAAGATTGCGCCAGCTCGGAAGGCTTGAGGAATTTGGCATAGTCATGCGTGCCACGAGGTAACATGTTAAGGATATATTCCGCGCCGATGATGGCAAGTAGATAAGACTTGGGGTTGCGGTTGAGTGTGGAAAAGAACACCCAGCCGTCGGGCTTAACCAGCTTGGCACAAGCAGAAATCACGCTATCGGGATTGGGTACGTGTTCCAACATTTCCAAGCACGTCACCACATCGTAATGCGCGTGCTGTACGCTGGCTAAGTCTTCTACGGCGATCTTGCGGTAATCGACTTGCTTGCCGCTTTCTAACAAATGCAGTTTTGCAACTTGCAGTGCTTTATCGGATAAGTCGATGCCCGTTACTTGTGCGCCCAGCCCAGCCATGCTTTCCGATAAGATGCCACCGCCACATCCCACATCCAGCACAGTTTTGTCAGCTAATGCTGCATGTTGGTTAATGTAATTCAAGCGCAACGGGTTAATGTCGTGCAGCGGCTTGAATTCGCTGTGCGGATCCCACCATTTATGCGCGAGCTGGGAGAATTTTTCGATTTCGATGGGGTCGGCGTTGGCCATGGAAGTTTTAGTTGTATGAGGTGACTAATGGTATGTATTGTCCACGAAAAACACGAAAAATACGAAAAAATCAAACGCAAGCGATGCCATATTTTTCGTGCCTTTGGTGTTTTTCGTGGACAAAGCTTTTTATGCTCGTGATTTTAACAAAAACCTAACGGGTGCTGCGCCAAATAATCCTCAGTAGTGCAGGGCTGGTTTGGGCTAGCTCGGCTGTGGTAAACTCGCCAGTTGTATTTCAGCCTCAATAACTATACCCAAAACCATGAATCAATTCGCTAAAGAAACCATCCCAGTCAGTCTTGAAGAAGAAATGCGCAAGTCCTATTTGGACTATGCGATGAGCGTTATTGTTGGGCGAGCTTTGCCCGATGTGCGCGATGGATTAAAGCCCGTTCACCGCCGTGTGTTGTTCGCGATGCACGAGCTGTCTAACGATTGGAATCGAGCATACAAGAAGTCGGCGCGTATCGTCGGTGACGTGATCGGTAAATATCATCCGCACGGTGATACGGCGGTGTATGACACAATCGTTCGCATGGCACAGCCATTTTCGCTGCGTTACACGCTGGTGGATGGACAGGGTAACTTCGGTTCGGTGGATGGTGATAATGCGGCGGCGATGCGTTATACCGAAATCCGCATGTCGAGAATCGCCCATGAGTTACTGGCAGATTTGGATAAAGAAACCGTCAACTTCGGGCCAAACTATGATGGTTCGGAGCATGAGCCGTTAGTATTTCCCGCACGCTTCCCGAATCTATTGGTGAATGGCTCATCCGGTATTGCGGTGGGCATGGCGACCAACATTCCCCCACACAATTTGAATGAAGTGGTGGATGCGTGTCTGGCGTTGCTCGCCAATCCCGACATGGATATTGAGCAGCTCATCGAGATTATCCCCGCCCCCGATTTTCCGACCGCAGGTTTTATCTACGGTTTGTCCGGTGTGAAAGAAGGCTACCGCACGGGTCGTGGTCGTGTGGTGATGCGTGGTCGCACACACTTTGAGGATATAGATAAAGGCGGCACCCGCCAAGCCATTATCATCGACGAACTACCCTATCAAGTGAATAAGGCGAACTTGCTAATTAAAGTAGGCGAGCTAGTGCGCGAGAAGAAGCTGGAAGGCATTTCCGAAATTCGTGATGAATCGGACAAGTCTGGTATGCGTGCGGTTATCGAATTAAAGCGCGGCGAAAACGCAGATGTGATTCTGAATAAGTTGTACAAAGATACCCAGCTGCAGGACAGCTTCGGTATCAACATGGTTGCCATTATTGATGGTCAGCCCAAGCTGCTCAACCTCAAGCAAGTGATAGATGCGTTCCTGCGTCATCGCCGCGAAGTAGTGACGCGCCGCACTATTTTTGAATTGCGCAAAGCACGTGAGCGCGGTCATGTGTTGGAAGGCCTGGCAGTGGCGTTGTCCAACGTCGATGAGATCATCGCGCTGATTAAAGCCGCGCCCACGCCAGCCGATGCCAAGCAGGGTTTGATGGCACGCGCATGGCGTTCGTCGCTGGTTGAAGACATGCTCAGTCGCGTGAGTGACGCGTCGCGTCCCGATGGTTTGCTGCCCGAATTTGGTCTGACTGGATCAGGCAAGGATCGCGGCTACCATTTATCAGATGCGCAAGCGCAAGCCATTTTGGAGTTGCGCTTACAGCGTTTAACTGGGCTGGAACAAGACAAGATTGTTGGCGAATATCGTGAGGTGATGGACAAAATTACCGACTTGCTCGACATCTTGGCTAAACCGGCGCGCGTGACACAAATCATTCACGATGAACTGGTCGCAGTGAAGGCTCAGTTCGGTGACAAGCGTCGCAGCGAGATCATCACGCATACGCAGGATATGAGTATGGAAGACCTCATTGCGCCGGAAGATGTGGTGGTAACACTGTCGCATGGCGGCTACATGAAGGCGCAGAAGATGGACGAATACCGTGCGCAGAAGCGCGGTGGTCGCGGCAAGCAAGCGACGGCAACCAAAGAAGACGACTTCATTGACAACCTGTTTATCGCCAATACGCACAATTTCATTTTGTGCTTCTCCAATTTGGGTCGCGTGCATTGGCTCAAAGTCTATGAAGTGCCGCAAGGCAGCCGCATCTCGCGCGGCAAGCCGATTGTGAATTTGTTGCAATTGGAAAACAACGAAAAAATCAACGCGATTTTGCCGGTGGCAGAATTTGTCGAAGACAAATACGTGTTCTTCGCGACCTCTAACGGCACAGTGAAAAAGACTTCGCTGATAGATTTCTCCCGTCCGATGAAGCGCGGCATCATTGCGATCAACTTGGATGAAGGAGATCATTTGATTGGTGTCGCAATCACCGATGGCAAGCATGATGTGATGTTGTTCTCCAACGGCGGTAAAGCGGTGCGCTTTGATGAAAATGATGTGCGCGCAACCGGTCGTGCATCGCGCGGCGTACGCGGCATGAAGTTGGCCGCTAAACAAAATGTCATCTCATTGTTGGTCGCGGAAAACGAACAGCAAAGCGTGCTGACCGCAACCGAAAATGGTTTTGGTAAACGCAGCCCTATCGCTGAATACACACGTCACGGACGTGGTACGCAAGGCATGATCGCGATTAAGACTTCGGCGCGTAACGGCACAGTGGTGGCCGCAACATTGGTTAATCCTGATGATGAAATCATGTTGATTGGCACGAGTGGAGTATTGATTCGTACGCGTGTGAAAGAGATACGCGAAATGGGCCGCACTGCACAGGGTGTGACGTTGATGAATATGGAAAAGGGCGAGAAATTGGCGGGGCTGAGTCGCATCGCCGAGCCTGAAGAAGAGGCTGGCGAAGAGTAAAAGCGTCCACAGATTATGCAGATTGATGCAGATTGAAAATGCAACACCAAAATAATCTGCGAAATCTGCGGATGAGGAATTGAGGTTTTAATTTTTGGAGAGTAATTGAAATGACGATTTATAACTTCAGCGCAGGACCGGCAGTGTTGCCCAAAGAAGTGTTGCAACAAGCGCAGGCAGAAATGCTCGACTGGCATGGCAGCGGTATGTCGGTGATGGAAATGTCCCATCGCGGCAAGGAATATATGGGCATACAGGCACAAGCCGAAGCCGACTTGCGCGAGTTGATGGGTATTCCTGCCAATTACAAAGTGCTGTTTTTGCAAGGCGGGGCGAGCCAGCAATTCGCCATGATTCCGATGAACCTGCTGCGTGGCAAATCCAGTGCAGATTATTTGAACACGGGTGAGTGGTCTAAAAAGGCTATCAGCGAAGCCAAGAAATTCGGCAAGGTGAATGTGGTTGCAGACAGTTCCGATAAAAACTTTTCTTACGTGCCAGATTTTGCGACTTGGAAATGTGATGCCAATGCCGCGTACCTGCACATCACACCTAACGAAACCATCGGCGGCGTGGAGTTTGATTGGTTACCTAATTGTGGAGATGTACCGTTGGTGGCGGACATGTCGTCTAACATTTTGTCGCGAAAAATTGATGTATCCAAGTTTGGTTTGATTTATGCGGGTGCGCAAAAAAATATCGGGCCGGCAGGTTTGACCATCGTCATCGTGCGTGACGATTTGATCGGACAAGTGGTTGCGGGAACGCCTACCATGCTGGATTACAAGACCCATGCGGAAAATGATTCGATGTACAACACGCCAACCACGTTTGGTATTTACGTTGCTGGTCTGGTATTTCAGATGTTGAAACGCAATGGTGGCATTGCGGCAATGGAAGCAAACAATATCGCCAAAGCAAATCTGCTCTATGCGGCAATCGATAGTAGCAATGGTTTCTATAACTGCCCAGTAGCGAAAGTTAATCGCTCGCGCATGAACGTGCCGTTTACCTTGAAGGACGCGAACTTAGATGGCGACTTTGTTAAGCAAGCTGATGCGCGTGGCCTGTTACAGCTTAAGGGGCATCGCTCGGTAGGGGGTATGCGCGCTTCAATTTACAACGCGATGCCACTTGCTGGCGTGCAGGCTTTGGTCAATTTCATGGGCGAATTTGCTAAAAATCATGGCTAAAATTTTTCACGTACTCACACTAAATAAAATCGCATCAGTTGGTCTCAATCGTTTGCCTGCGTCTCGTTATGTAACGGGTACGGAGCTTGCAGAGCCGAATGCGATTTTAGTACGTTCGCAAAACATGCTGGAAATGAATATCCCACAAAGTGTGCTGGCGATTGCACGTGCGGGTGCGGGGACGAACAATGTGCCTGTGAAAAAAATGAGTGAGCGCGGCGTACCTGTTTTCAATGCACCAGGTGCGAATGCCAACGCGGTAAAGGAACTGGTCATCACGGGAATGTTGCTGGCCTCACGCAACATTGTTCCTGCGTTAAATTTTACGGCAGGTTTGCAAGGCGATGACGCAACGCTGCATAAACTGGTTGAAGATGGCAAAAAACATTTTGCGGGTACTGAATTGCGTGGGCGCACGCTGGGAATTATTGGGTTGGGTGCGATTGGTCGTTTGGTGGCGGATGCTGCGATCAGTCTGGGTATGAATGTAATCGGCTTCGATCCCGAAATCACCGTGGAAGCGGCGTGGAGCTTGCCCTCGCGAGTCAAGAAGGCGCACAGCGTGGAAGACTTGCTCAAGCATAGCGATTTTGTTTCACTACATGTTCCCCTGCTGGATGCGACGCGTAGCCTGATTGATGAAAAACGAGTGGCGGCAATGAAGTCTGGAAGTGTTTTGCTGAATTTTTCGCGTGATGCCATCGTCAATGAAGATGCGATATTGGCAGGGCTGGCGAGCAAGCATGTGCGAAATTATGTGTGCGATTTCCCCACGCAAAAATCTCAAGCCAATGCTGGCGTGATTGCATTGCCGCACCTCGGTGCATCGACACAGGAGGCGGAGGACAACTGCGCGGTGATGGTGGCAGAACAACTGCGCGAGTATCTGGAGCACGGCAACATCACTAATACTGTGAATTTTCCTACGTTGGTCATGCCGCGTGAATCGGCTTTTCGTCTGGCTATTGCCAACAGCAATGTACCCAACATGCTGGGGCAAATTTCCACCGCGCTGGCAGCGGCGGGTATCAACATTCACAACATGATGAATAAATCGCGTGGCGACATGGCTTATACCTTGGTTGATACCGACAGTACTGTGCCACCGCAACTGATTGCCCAACTTGCGGCGATTCCAGGTGTGCTAATGGTGCGTGACCTGCCTTTTTCTGAAGCTGCCTAAAACCTACACATGAGCGATCAGCTAAAAAAACTGCGCGAACAAATTGATGGCTTGGATGACCAGCTATTGCAGTTGCTTAACCAGCGTGCGGGATTGGCGCAACAAATTGGTCACCTCAAAGAAGATGGCACAGTATTGCGCCCAGAGCGGGAGGCGCAAGTATTACTGCGCCTGCAAGCCAATAATAACGGACCTTTGAGCAATGCTGCGGTGACGCAGTTATTCACTGAAGTGATGTCGCAATGTCGAGCGTTGGAAGCGCAAATGTCAGTCGCATTTCTGGGACCGATGGGTACCTACAGTGAGGCTGCTGTTATCAAACGCTTTGGTTCTGCGGCGATGCGCGTTGCTAGCACTTCTATCGATGAAGTGTTTCGTGCGACCGAAGGCGGCGCGGTAAATTTTGGTATTGTCCCCGTGGAAAATTCCACGGAGGGTGCGATTGGACGCACACTGGACTTGCTGACAGGCAGTCAGTTGCGGATCTGCGGCGAGGTGTTGTTGCCGATTCATCACTGCTTTTTAGTGCAGCCTGGTCCGATGTTCGACGGACGTATCCAGCAAATCGTGGCGCATCCCCAAGCACTCGCGCAGTGCCAAGGTTGGCTCAATGCAAACTTTCCGAATGCGGCACGCATTCCCGTTGCCAGCAATGCCGAGGGTGCGCATTTGGCGGCGCAAGATGCCAGCAAGGCAGCAGTGGCGGGCGATCAGGCAGCTGGACTATTTGGCTTGGATATTTGGGCGCATAACATCGAAGATGATCCGCGAAACACCACGCGTTTTTTAGTGATAGGCAATCAGGACGTAGCACCGAGCGGACGAGATAAAACCTCAATCGTGATGGCTGCTCCAAACCGTCCGGGTGCGGTGCATGATTTATTGACCCCCTTGGCGAAGCATGGCGTATCCATGACCAAGCTGGAGTCCCGCCCCGCACGGTCGGGTTTGTGGGAGTACCTGTTCTATCTCGACATCGAAGGTCATCAACTGGATGCCCCTGTCGCTGCCGCGCTTGCCGAACTCAAGCAACAAGCTGCCGCATTTAAGATACTGGGTGCTTATCCAGTGGCGGTTTAATCGGCTTGCTGTTTATTTGATTTTCAAGCGAGAGAGTCCAAATGATACGGAAACAATTAAGTCTGCTTGTCATGGTGGCATTGCCCACATTGGCAGGGTGTGAAAATTTTTATCGTGGCATGTATACAGGATTGCAAAAGCGCGAAGTTAGCCAAGATTCCACCATACAAGGCAAGCCGACTGAGCCAGCGGTGTCTTACGATCAATACAAAAAAGAACGCGAAGGGCTGCTGAAAAAAGATGCAACAAATTAAATACAATTTATGAACTACTCTGAATTAGCACCAAAATACATCCGCGCTATCGCGCCTTACCAACCCGGCAAACCGATCTCCGAGCTGGAGCGCGAGCTGGGCATCACGGGCATAGTGAAGTTGGCTTCCAACGAAAATCCGTTGGGGGCAAGCCCCGCTGCGGTTGCTGCCATGCAGGCGGCAATTAAACACATCGCGCTGTACCCCGACGGCAATGGTTTCGATTTGAAGGACGCGCTGGTGAAACGCTATGCCGTCGCACACGCCAATGTCACCTTGGGAAACGGTAGCAACGATTTGCTGGAGCTGGCGGCGCGCGCTTTTCTCGCGCCAGGCGACAAGGTGGTGTACGCCGCCCATGCCTTTGCGGTGTACGCCTTGGCGACGCAAGCAGTGGGTGCAACCGGTATCACTGTGCCGGCGACGCGGGGTTATGGGCATGATCTGCCCGCGATGTTGAACGCCGCCAAAGAAAATAAAGCGAAGATGGTGTTCATCGCCAACCCGAATAATCCAACAGGCACGCTGTTAAGCGCGGACGAGCTGCTGACGTTTATGCGTGCCTTACCCGCCGAAATTCTGGTGGTGCTGGATGAAGCGTATAACGAATATCTGCCTGCCGACAAACGTTATGACAGTGTGAGTTGGTTGAAAGAATTCCCCAATCTGATTATTTCGCGCACCTTTTCTAAAGCCTATGGTTTGGCGGGGCTGCGTGTGGGTTATGCACTTGCGCATGAGCAAATCACGGACATGATGAACCGCGTACGCCAACCGTTTAATGTCAATGCAGTGGCGCAAGCGGCGGCAGTGGCGGCGTTGCGCGATGTATCTTTTGTGAAGCAAACCTTTGAGCTAAACCAGCGCGGCATGATACAGATCACCGAAGGCTTGACTAAACTGGGATTGGAATACATTCCATCTTTCGGCAACTTTGTCGCATTCCGTATCGGCGGGGCAACCGCGATGTACCGACGCTTGCTCGAACTGGGTGTGATTGTGCGACCGATTGCCAACTACGACATGCCAGACTGGCTGCGGGTGAGTATCGGATTGGAAAGTGAAAATGCTAAATTTTTGACTGCATTAAAGCAGGCAATAGGAGAGAGTAAATGATTATCGTAATGGGAAGAGATGTAACGGATGAACAAGTGGGCGCGGTGGTGAAACGCCTGGAAACCGCTGGACTGAAGGCGAACATTTCACGCGGCATCGAGCGTACCGTGATTGGCGCAATCGGCGACGAGGGTAAGCTGAATGAGGACATGTTCACCTCCTTGCCGGGCGTGGAATCGGCGATGCACATCGCCAAGCAATACAAAATCGTCTCGCGTGAATCGCACAAAGAGAACACGTTAATTGACATCGGCGGCATCACGCTGGGGGGCAATCAAATTCAAATCATCGGCGGACCTTGCTCGGTGGAAACCCAAGAGCAGATGGACTTGTCTGCCATGTTCGTCAACGAAGCAGGCTGTCGTTTGATGCGCGGTGGTGCATTCAAACCGCGCACCAGCCCGTACACTTTCCAAGGTAAAGGTGTGGAAGGTTTGGAGATGTTCCGCAAAGCCGCCGACAAATATAAACTGCCCATCGTCACCGAGTTGATGGACGTTCGCCAGATTGATGCCTTCCTCGAATACGATGTTGACGTAATCCAGATCGGCACGCGCAACATGCAAAATTTCGACCTGCTCAAAGAAGTGGGTCGATTAAACAAGCCAGTGATTTTGAAACGCGGCATGTCCGCGACGATTTCTGAATGGCTGATGTCGGCGGAATACATCGCGGCGGGTGGTAATCACAACATCATTTTCTGCGAACGCGGTATCCGTACATTTGAAACTTACTATCGCAACGTGTTGGATGTCACCGCGATTCCCGTGCTGAAAAAAGAGACCCACTTGCCCGTGATTGTTGATCCCTCCCACGCAGGCGGCAAGGCATGGATGGTGGCGGCGTTATCACAAGCAGCTATCGCAGCAGGTGCGGATGGGCTGTTGGTTGAAATGCACCCTAACCCTTGCGAAGCGTGGTGCGATGCGGATCAAGCGTTGACCCCGCAAGAGTTGAAAGACCTGATGGTTAAATTGGGTGGCATTGCCAAGGCTATAGGGCGGAGTCTCTAACCAACGCAGTAAAAAGGGAGAAAATAACATGCGGTTTGATCGAATCAATAAACGAGTTAGCGCGTTCTCAAGTTTTGTCGTTGCAATGGCGAGTTCGTTGTTGGCGATAAGTGTGGCGCAAGCTGAATGTAATTTTTTTACTGGCTGGGTGGATAACAAAGATGGCACGGTAAGAGACCCGCGCAATGGGTTAATTTGGAAGCGCTGCGCTGAAGGATTTGAATTCGCGAATGGCGTTTGCACGGGCAGTGAAAAGTACGCTACTTGGAGCGATGCGATGGAAATAGCCAAACAAAGCCAATTTTTGGGTGAAAGTAATTGGCGACTGCCCACTAAAGAAGAATTTTCTACCGTGATGGGAAGCTTTGATGATTGTAAAAATAATGATACGAGCAAGGGTCAATATGCAGTCAGCAGAGCGATAGCAAGTAGCAAGTTGTTATGGTCTTCCTCGCCCTACGCGGGCGGCTCCGGCTACGCCTGGTATGTCCTTTTCAGCGATGGCTACGTCGGCTACCTCAACCGTAGCTACAGTGGCTATGTGCGGTTGGTGCGTGCCGGTCAGGTATTGGGCGGTGAAGCAGCATCGGAGTTTTTGCAGGAAAAATCAGATAGGATCGCCTCATACGAACGTGAGCGTCAACGTCTAATTGAACAAGCTCAGGAAAGAAAAAGGCTTGAGCTAGAGCAAGCACAAGAAAGAAAAAAACTGGCTGCTTTCAGGAAATCCCTGCGTGATGGCGACGACACCAATTGCGGCCCTGTCATCGAAGTAAAGGGCAAGTTGGTCAAAGTGGCTTTTGCAGTTGCCAATTATGGCAATGAGCATTGGGTTAAGCGGGAGCAGATATTGTCGCCAGATTACAATTGCCGTTTTGTAAATGGGCAGTATCAGTCGCTGCGATAATGCTGATTGATTGCTAATCCCCAGCATCCTAACTACCAGTTGTTTTAACAAAACAATTATGCCGATTTTATCTGTATTTTTTGGCATCATCGTACGTATGTGGCACGACGATCATCCGCCGCCGCATATACATGTTGAGTATCAAGGGTTCGAGGCGTTAATCGATATTCGGACAGGTGAAGTTAGCGAAGGTCGTTTCCCCAAAAAAGCGGCTGCGATTGTTAAGGAATGGTGCTTGCGTCACCAAGATGGGTTGATGGAAAATTGGCAACGCGGTCAGCATTTTGAGCCGATGGAGCGCATACCAGGAGCAGATCAAGATGATTAAAGTAATGGAAGCTCGCTATATTGAAAACTTTCAGGTGGCGTTAACTTTTTCCGATGGTCGGGAAGGTGTGTTTGATGGGCGAACCCTGCTGGCACGTAGCGGTTCATTGCTTGAGCCGTTGAGAAAAGAAGCCTATTTCCAACGTCTTTTCATTGATGCAGGCGCATTGTGTTGGCCGAATGGACTGGAGCTTTCTCCAGCAAGGTTATACGAAACATGTCGGA
Source organism: Gallionella sp. (assembly GCA_040079595.1). Taxonomy (GTDB): domain Bacteria; phylum Pseudomonadota; class Gammaproteobacteria; order Burkholderiales; family Gallionellaceae; genus Gallionella. The sequence continues at coordinate 23,617 of JBEBKA010000017.1, read as the reverse complement.
TGTTGGAAGTGGCTTGAACGAGCAAGAACGCAAGGTGATGATACAGGCGACGTTTAATACCGTCGCCGAAGGTTACGACAACCATGCGTTACGGTATTTTTCGGATAGCGCGAAATATCTCGCAGATTTTTTGAGTTTGCGAGGTGATGAGCGTTTGCTTGATGTGGCAACGGGGACAGGCAGTAATGCGCTGATACTGGCGCAACATCTGCCTTCTGGGCAGGTAACGGGAATTGATTTCTCGGCGGGTATGCTCCAACAGGCGCGTGCCAAAGCGGAGCTTTCTGCTATCCACAACGCGGATTTTGTTGAGATGGATATGCAACAACTATCCTTCTCCGATAATGAGTTCGATGTGGCGACGTGTGCTTTCGGAATTTTTTTCGTGGAAGATATGGAAGGGCAGTTGAAGCATATTGGAAGCAAAGTGAAGACGGGCGGAAAGGTTGCTATTACGTGCTTTTACGACAACGCATTTTTACCGTTGATTGATTTGTTTTTTCAACGCATTGCACAGTTTGGTATTGAAAAACCACCCCTCGCTTGGAAAAGAATTTCGACCGAAGAAAAACTAGATGCGTTGTTTCAAGGCGCAAACCTAGTTGAGATTAGGGTTCAAAGAAAAAATATCGGTTACTACCTAAAAGATGCAAATGAATGGTGGGATTTGATTTGGTTCGCGGGTTTTAGGTCGTTGGTTAATCAATTATCTCCGCAACAATTAGAGAAATTCAAAGCAGAGCATTTGGCGGAAATTCAGAAGTTGGCTACAACTGAGGGTATCTGGTTGGATGTTGAAGTGTTATATGCAGTTGGCATGAAAACGTCTTAGTTTAGTAGGATTAAAACGCTCACTTATGCTATGGAAAATCACGATGGAACTCACTTACGCGCGTTCGAAATTAATCCCCTTCGTGCATGGGTAGTGTTTCGTCAAATTTTCACTGTTGTGTTACGGTGTTGCCCTGTGTTTACCTGATGATTTTTTAATGGCTGATACGGAATACATGCGCCATGCTTTGGCATTGGCAGAGCAGGCACAAGCGGCGGGAGAAGTGCCTGTGGGCGCGGTGGTGGTCAAGGATGGCGAAATTATCGGGCGTGGTTTTAACGCGCCGATTTTGCGTCACGATCCTTCTGCTCACGCCGAGATACAGGCGTTGCGCGATGCTGCTGAACGTATCGGCAATTACCGCTTGGTGGATTGTGAATTGTTCGTGACCTTGGAGCCTTGCCTGATGTGTGCGGGTGCGATGATGCACGCACGTATTGCACGCGTGGTGTATGGCGCGAGCGATTTGAAAACGGGTGCGGCGGGTAGCGTGTTAAATGTTTTTGCAGAACAACGTTTGAATCACCATACTCAAGTGCAAGGCGGCGTGTTGGCAGAAGAGTGCAGTGCCATGTTGAGCAATTTTTTTGCGCAACGCCGTGCGCAACAAAAGGCACAATGAAAATCAATATCTACATTGCCTCACAGCGGCTAGAGTTATTAGGTGACTCAGGAAAAGTGTTACGCCAATACCGTGTTTCAACCGCCGCAAACGGCGTGGGTGAAGTGCCTGGCAGCTATTGCACACCGCGTGGCGTACATATCATTCGCGCCAAAATTGGCGCGGGCTGTGCAGAAAATACGGTTTTTGTGGGTCGTCGTGCTACAGGTGAAATTTACTCCCCTGAGTTGGGTGCATGTTTCCCTGACAGGGATTGGATATTGACGCGCATCTTATGGCTGTCAGGTTGCGAAGTGGGGTTTAATCGTTTGGGTGACAACGACACGATGCGCCGTTATATTTACATTCATGGCACACCAGATTCAGTGCAGCTTGGCAAGACGGGATCACATGGTTGCATTCGTATGAGAAATTCAGATTTGATGGAGTTGTTTGATTTAGTGTCAGCAGGGACAACAGTCGAAATTTTTGAAGGAGACGCAGCATGAGCAATCCTTTTACTGTCAGCTTAATTACTTGGCACGATGGGCATCCGCTACTTAAATCTATACGCGAAAGCGTGTTTGTTGTTGAGCAAGGTGTTCCAGCAGAATTGGAGTGGGACGGTTTGGATGAAGGTGCGCGGCACGCTTTGGCTATCAGCCACCAAGGCAATGCCATTGGGTGCGGCAGGATGTTATCCAACGGGCACATCGGTCGCATTTCCGTTTTACCGCAATGGCGTAAGCAAAAAGTAGGGACGGCGATTATAGAAGCATTGCTTGCTTACGCGCGCAATCACGACTATCAAAATGTCGATGTTGATGCGCAAACTCACGCGATACCCTTCTATCGGAAGTTCGATTTTGTAGAACACGGCGAAGTGTTTATGGATGCGGGGTTGCCACATATCAAAATGGCATTGAGCTTTTAGATACTGGGCAAATCGTATGGGAGCGGCAAGAATTTTAACGCTTCACCCCGCAAAGATTTCCAATGTATCGTTTGAGTTTCTTGGCTAGACATTTGCACAACCGCCAATGTGTCGAAGCCGCCTGATGGCGCGGGAGCGGCATTTACAATCATTCCGCCAGCTTGCCCGCCCATATCCGCACTGAATAATTCATCACCCGCTTGAGGCACATCAGTCGTATCAATATGCGCCAAATACATACGGCGTTTCAACTTGCCGAGGTAGTGCGTTCGCGCCACGATCTCTTGTCCTGGGTAGCAGCCTTTTTTGAAATTGATACCTCCAATCAGATCGAAGTTAACCATCTGCGCGACAAATTGCTCTTGGGTCTGTGGCAAGATAATCGGTGTACCTGAGCGAATGTTCAGCCAATCCCAGCTGGCACTGCCGACGGGCGTTGCATAAAAGCTGAGTGTGTCCCACAAAACCTCCGCTTGATCTTGCTTGGAAATAACTTGGAAGCGCGTATCGCTGAGTTTAATGACGCAACCTTGCGCGGTTCTTAGGCATGCAAAAGTCTCTAACGGTAAATCGTTGAACGCCTTTTGTAAAATTTCTTCAGCATTGCTTCCAGCGATACCCAATGCAATACATTCATCACTTTCATCGGTGACTTTAACTTTAGCGCGCAGCACATACATGCCGAGTTTTTTGCGCATCATCTCGACCAGGCTGTGCGGCAATTGCAGCAGATAATCCTCGCCGTCGCGCCAAATTAAAAAGCTCGCCAACATGCGCCCTTTCGCGCTATTCAAGCTGGAGAGTTGCGCTCTGGTCGAATTCACTTCACGAATATCATTGCTCAGTAAATTTTGTAGGAATGACTGCGCCTCCTCACCGGCAACTCTCAGTGTGCCAAACTGATGCAGATCGCAAAGCACATTTCTGCTGGCTGTTGCGAGCAATTCTGCTGTGCTATCGCCAAAGTGCTGCGCAACACCTTCTGCTATTACCGCACTATGCTGCGCTAAAAATTTTTGCCAACTCAAAATCATGATTTTCACTTGTTGAAATTATTTGCTGTGCAGTGTTGTGCAATGATGAGGCGGTGTCAACCTTAACCATGACGTATTAGCGTGATTCCGCTAAACTCAATCCCTATGAAAATCTTCGCTTATCTTATAGTGTCCTTGTTACTCGCCGCTTGCGATGACGGGCTGTGGAACAATCCTTATCCTGCATCCGATGCAGGTAAATCTATTCTCTATACGGCATTTACCGAACGTCCTAAACATTTCGACCCCGCTCGGTCGTATAGCGAAAATGAATATGAGTTTCTTGCGCAGATTTACGCACCGCCGCTGCAATACCATTATCTGAAACGACCTTACCAACTCGTTCCCTTAGCAGCGAGTGCTATGCCAGCGGTGCATTTTCTGGATAAGAATCACCAACCCTTGCCCAATGATGCGGCTGCTGAAAAAATCGCATACAGCGTTTATGAAATCCACATCAAACCGAATATGCGCTACCAGCCCCATCCTGCCTTGGCGCAGGACGCACAGGGCAAGTTGGAATACCATCAACTTACGAGCGACGATTTACGCGACATTCATGCCTTAACTGACTTTTCGCACAGTGGCACACGCATGGTCACGGCAGCGGATTATGCATTTCAAATTAAACGTCTCGCGCACCCGCAGTTGCATTCGCCAATTTTTGGCGTGATGAGCGAGTACATTGTCGGCTTGAAGGGCTATGCCGATACTTTACAAAAAGCGCTTAAGGAAAACCCCAACACGTTTCTCGATTTGAACGCTTATCCGCTTGCAGGCGTGCAGGTGCTCGATGAGCAGACTTATCGGATCGAAGTGATTGGAAAATATCCGCAGTTCGCCTATTGGTTGGCGATGTCTTTTTTTGCACCGATGCCGCAAGAAGTGGAGCGGTTTTACGCGCAAGCAGGAATGCGCGAACGCAACTTGATGTTGGACTGGTGGCCGATTGGAAGCGGGCCGTATTATTTGTCTGAAAACAATCCGAATCAACGCATGGTGTTGAGCCGCAACCCCTACTACGATAGCGAAAATTACCCGAATGAAGGCGAGGCAAATGACGCGCAAGCCGGGCTATTGACGGATTCTGGCAAGCCTTTACCTTTGATCGGCAAAGTAGTTTTTACTTTGGAAAAAGAAACCATCCCGTACTGGAATAAGTTTTTGCAGGGTTATTACGATGCCTCTGGAATCAGCTCTGATAGTTTCGATCAAGCCGTGCAAATGGGGTCGGGTGGTGATGTAAATGTGACTGATGAAATGTCCGAACAGGACATTCAGCTTGCTACCGCGGTCGAGCCATCAATTTTTTACACAGGCTTCAATTGGCTGGATAAAACAGTCGGAGGCGAAACTGAAAGCGCAAGAAAATTGCGTCAGGCGATTTCAATTGCGATAGATTTTGAAGAGTATGTTTCTATATTCGCCAATGGTCGCGGCATTGCCGCACAGTCACCGCTGCCCCCAGGCATCTTTGGTTATCGGGAAGGCGAGACGGGTATCAATCCCATGGTTTACGATTGGGTGAAGGGCGAGCCTAAACGCAAGTCAATTGACGAAGCAAAAAAATTGCTTGCCGAAGCAGGCTATCCGAATGGGATAGATGCGCAGACCCATCAACCCTTAGCGATCAATTTAGATACGCCAGCGAACGGGGTCGGGAGCAAAGCACGGTTAGATTGGCTGCGTAAACAGTTTGAAAAAATCAATCTGCAATTAGTAGTGCGCAGTACTGATTACAACCGCTTTCAAGATAAATTGCGCAAAGGCGATACACAGATATTTGAATTTGGATGGAACGCTGATTACCCTGATCCGGAAAATTTCTACTTCTTATTGCACGGCGCGCAAGCCAAGGTAAGCCAGGGCGGCGAGAATGCGGCGAATTACAGTAACCCTGAATTCGATAAGTTATTTGAGCAAATGAAAAATATGGATAACACCCCGCAACGCCTCGTCATCATCGATCAAATGCAAACCATCTTGCATCGCGATTCGCCGTGGCTGTGGGGTTACCACCCAAAAAAGTATTCGTTGCGACAAGGTTGGCTAGGCAATATCAAACCGAATGTGATGGCAAACAATAAACTCAAGTACTGGAAAATCAATGTGGCGCAGCGCGATCAGTTGCGCGGTGAATGGAATAAACCATCCTATTGGCCGATTTGGCTGGGAGGCTTGTTAGTGCTGGGTTTAGGTGTGTGGGTTTTGCGCGTGCTGCGCAAGCGCGAAGAGACTTTGTGAATTGCAACCCTGATTCGCTTCGTTGCTCCAGTGTGGGCGGAATGCAAACTCTCCGACGGTTTTAGTTTACTTTTTGCAGTCTATTTCGTTGACCACTTTTCTGTTCGCAGGTAGGATTGCGCCCCTCAAATAACTCTAACTCGCGGATCGATTACATATGCGTCGTAAATTGGTTGCTGGAAACTGGAAGATGCACGGGGCATTAGCTCAAAACAGTGAGTTGTTGAGTGCGTTGCGTAGCGGGGTGGGGGGGTTGACGCAGGTTGATTGTGCGGTGTGTGTGCCGTTTCCTTATTTGGCTCAAACGCAGCAAACATTGTCTGGAAGTGCCGTGAAATGGGGCGCGCAGGATGTGCATCAGTTGGATAAAGGAGCTTACACGGGCGAGGTGTCCGCTGCAATGTTGCGCGACTTTGCTTGCGTTTATGTGATTGTTGGGCATTCGGAACGTCGTGCGATTTACGGCGAGAGTAGTCGCTTGATTGCGGAAAAATTTATCGCAGCGCAACAAGCAGGGCTAACACCTATTTTGTGTGTGGGTGAAACGCTGGAGCAGCGCGAGAGCAACGTAACTGAGGCTGTGGTTGCGGAGCAATTGGATGCGGTGATTGAGTTGGCGGGCGTGCAGGCGTTTAAAAACGCGGTAGTAGCTTATGAGCCCGTGTGGGCAATCGGCACGGGAAAAACCGCTACATCCGCGCAGGCGCAAGCCGTTCACGCTTTTATTCGTCAGCGAGTTGCATCCCAAGATAGTCAAATCGCATCAGGGTTGTGTATACTCTACGGCGGCAGTGTAAAAGCGAATAATGCGGCTGAGTTGTTTGCGATGACGGATATTGATGGCGGATTAATCGGTGGTGCTTCCCTTGTGGCAGATGAATTCCTGGCAATTTGTAAAGCTGGGCAGTGTTAATTTTTGGTTTGGAGTAGTGCGTGGAAACATTAGTTTGGGTAGTGCATGTGGTGACAGCGGTGATTTTGGTTGTGCTGGTGTTGGTGCAGCATGGCAAGGGTGCCGATATGGGTGCGGCATTTGGTACGGGCTCGGCGGGCGGTTTGTTTGGTTCGAGTGGTTCGGCAAATTTCCTGAGTCGTAGTACCGCAGTGGCTGCGACGATTTTTTTCATTACCAGTTTAACGCTGACTTATCTGTATTCGCATACCGCTACGCAACAGGGTGTGATGGATAAAGTGAATCCTGATGCGATAAAAGTTGTACCCGCCGCGCCTGTGGTTAATCCCGCGAACGATTCGAAGTCTCAAGAAATTCCGAAGTAGTTTTACGGCGGTTTTGCGGTTGTGGTGGAATTGGTAGACACGCAAGCTTGAGGTGCTTGTGCTCGAAAGAGTGTGGGAGTTCGAGTCTCCCCATCCGCACCAGATATAAGTTGTTAGAGTTTAAGGCAAAACAAATAAGAAGAACGCTGAGTTAGCTCACGAGTGATTTTTAATAGGGGAGAAGCTCAATGTTGGAAAATTATTTTCCGGTACTGCTGTTTATCTGTGTTGGCTTGGCGATGGGTGTGGTGCCCGTCATTTTGGGCAAGCTGGTCGCGCCTAATCGTCCTGACAGCAAAAAACTTTCGCCTTACGAGTGCGGCTTTGAAGCCTTTGAAGATGCGCGCATGAAATTCGATGTGCGCTATTACCTCGTTGCCATTCTGTTTATCCTGTTCGATCTTGAGATCGCATTCCTGTTTCCCTGGGCCATAGTTCTGAAGGAAGTCGGTACGTTCGGTTTTGTCTCCATGATGATTTTCTTGGCTATCCTAGTGGTGGGCTTTATCTACGAGTGGATGAAAGGAGCCTTGGAATGGGAATAGAAGGTGTTTTGGAAAAGGGGGTTGTCACGACGACGCTCGATACCATCATCAATTACACCCGTACGGGTTCGCTATGGCCGATGACCTTTGGTTTGGCTTGCTGTGCGGTAGAGATGATGCAGGCGGGTGCGGCTCGTTATGACCTCGATCGCTTTGGCGTGGTGTTCCGACCCAGTCCTCGGCAATCTGACGTGATGATTGTGGCGGGCACGCTGTGCAACAAAATGGCGCCTGCGTTGCGCAAAGTATATGACCAAATGGCCGAGCCGCGCTGGGTGATTTCCATGGGTTCGTGCGCCAATGGTGGCGGTTACTATCATTACTCCTACTCGGTAGTACGAGGCTGTGATCGCATTGTGCCCGTGGACGTGTATGTGCCGGGCTGCCCACCGACTGCTGAAGCCTTGTTGTACGGCATCATTCAGCTGCAAAATAAAATCAAACGTACCAATACCATTGCTCGATAAGGTGAACTGAACTATGGCGGCTGATTTGAGCGTGTTGAGTAATCATTTATCCAGTTTGTTGGCTGACAAGCTGGTGGGTATCGAAAACCGATTGGAAGAGCTGACGGTGGTGGTAAAAGCCATCGATATGCTGAGCGTGTTGACTCGCCTGCGTGATGCACCAGAATTACGTTTTGAGCAAATGATGGATTTGTGTGGTGTCGATTACTCCACCTACGGTAGTGATATTTCTGAAGGTGGTGCGTATTTGGCTGATGATTTGGTTGCCAACGACCATGCTGCTCGTTTTGCTGTGGTGTATAGCCTGCTTTCGATTAAGCACAATCATCGTTTGCGTGTGCGCATTTACGCCGATGAGGATAGCTTTCCTGTGTTGAATTCCGTAACGGAAATTTGGCCTTGTGCGAACTGGTACGAGCGTGAAGCGTTTGATTTGTACGGCATCGTATTTACCGGACACCCTGATTTGCGCCGTATCCTCACCGACTATGGTTTTGTCGGCAATCCATTCCGAAAAGATTTCCCCTTGTCCGGTCACGTAGAAATGCGTTATGACCCGGAGCAGCAGCGTGTGGTGTATCAGCCCGTTTCGATTGAGCCGCGCGAAATTACGCCGCGCATCGTGCGCGAACAGCACTACGGTAATAATTGAGGACATCGTAATGGCTGAAATTAAAAATTACACAATGAATTTTGGGCCGCAACATCCTGCCGCGCATGGCGTGTTGCGTTTGGTGTTGGAGCTGGACGGTGAGGTGATTGAACGCGCCGATCCGCACATTGGCTTGTTGCATCGCGCGACGGAAAAGTTAGCCGAACATAAAACTTTCCTGCAATCCGTCCCCTACATGGACAGGTTGGATTATGTGTCGATGATGAGCAATGAACACGCTTACGTGATGGCGATTGAAAAGTTGGCGGGTATTGATGTGCCGTTACGTGCGCAATACATCCGCGTGATGTTCGACGAGATTACCCGTGTGTTGAATCATCTGTTGTGGCTGGGTGCTCACGGGCTGGACATCGGCGCGATGACCATGTTCTTGTATTGTTTCCGCGAACGCGAAGATTTGATGGATGTGTATGAGGCTGCTTCTGGCGCACGTTTGCATGCTGCCTATTATCGTCCGGGCGGTGTTTACCGTGATCTGCCCGACACCATGCCGCAATATCAAGCTTCCAAAATTCACAATGCCGCAGCAGTCAAATTGATGAACGAAAACCGTCAAGGTTCGCTGCTCGATTTTCTTGAAGATTTCACCAAGCGTTTTCCTAAGTGTGTCGATGAATACGAAACACTGTTGACCGATAATCGTATTTGGAAACAACGTACCATTGGTATCGGCGTGGTTACGCCAGAACGCGCTCTGGCATTGGGTTTTAGTGGTCCGATGTTGCGCGGATCTGGTATTGAATGGGATTTGCGCAAGAAGCAACCTTACGAAGTTTATGACCGTTTGGAGTTCGATATTCCAGTGGGGGTGACGGGCGATTCTTATGACCGTTATTTGGTGCGTGTCGAAGAAATGCGCCAATCCAATCGTATCATTCAGCAATGCATCAGCTGGCTGCGCAACAACCCCGGTCCGGTGATGACAAACAATCACAAATATGCACCGCCCGCTCGTGAATCCATGAAAGAAAACATGGAAGAGTTGATTCATCATTTCAAATTGTTTACCGAGGGGATGCATGTTCCAGCAGGTGAAGCGTATGCGGCGGTTGAGCATCCCAAAGGTGAATTCGGGATTTATTTAATTTCTGATGGTGCGAACAAGCCTTATCGTATGAAAATTCGTGCGCCAGGTTTTGCGCATATGGCGGCATTGGATGAAATGGCGCGTGGTCACATGATTGCGGACGTGGTCACTATTATCGGCACGCAAGACATCGTTTTTGGTGAGGTAGATCGTTAATGTTATCCGAACAAGTAAAAGCCAAGATCGACCACGAGTTGAAAAAGTATCCGTCTAACCAAAAACAGTCTGCGGTGATGGCAGCGTTGCGTTTTGTGCAAGATGAAAAGGGTTGGATTGCCAACGACGACATGTCGAATGTTGCTGCCTACCTGGGGATGGCGCAGATGGCGGTGTACGAAGTCGCCACGTTTTATCACATGTATAACCTTAAGCCGATGGGTAAACATACTTTGACGGTGTGTACCAATCTGTCCTGCACCTTGTGCGGCGCGTTGGATACGGTTAGGTACATCGAAACAAAATTGGGCATTGGTATCGGCGAAGTGACTGCCGACGGTAAATATGGCTTGCGTGAAGGTGAGTGTATGGGTACTTGCATCGACGCACCGATACTGGCTATCAACAATAAGAAGTTGTGCGGTCGTTTGACACCAGAAAAAATCGATCAAATTTTAGCGGAGCTGGACCAATCATGAATAACACTGGCATGAGCGGTCCAGTTATTTTTACGACGCGCGATTTCGATCAGCCTTGGACGTTAGAAAACTACCTCAAGGTGGGTGGTTATCAAGCGTTACGCAAAATACTGACCAACAAAACAACACCAGAAGAAATCATCGCCGAAGTGAAAGCTTCGGCATTGCGTGGTCGCGGTGGTGCGGGCTTTCCAACGGGATTGAAGTGGAGTTTTATGCCACGCAATTTCGAAGGCGATAAATACATCGTTTGCAATTCTGATGAAGGTGAGCCAGGTACGTGCAAAGACTGGGATATCATGCGTTACAATCCGCACTTGCTCATCGAAGGTATGGCGATTGCCGCCTACACGATGAATGTTAAGGTCGGTTATAACTACGTACACGGTGAGATTTTTGAAGCCTATGAATGTATGGAGCAAGCTTGCGAGTTAGCGCGTGCAGCTGGGTATCTTGGCAACAACATCATGGGCATGGGATTTGATTTTGATTTGCACAATCACCTAGGCTATGGTGCTTACATCTGTGGTGAAGAAACTGCAATGTTGGAATCGATTGAAGGCAAAAAAGGTCAGCCGCGTTTCAAGCCACCTTTCCCTGCAAGCTTTGGTTTGTATGGCAAACCAACCACCATCAACAACACCGAAACCTTCGCTAGCATTCCATACATCATCAGCAATGGTGGTCAGAAATTCTTGGAATTGGGTAGGCCTAATAACGGCGGTACTAAATTATTTTCTGTATCGGGTCACGTCAATAATCCCGGTAACTTTGAAGTGCCGATGGGTACGCCATTCAAGAAGCTGCTGGAAATGGCAGGCGGAATGCGCGGTGGACGTAAGCTGAAAGCTTGTATCCCTGGTGGTTCGTCTATGCCAGTGTTGCCTGGTGAAGTGATGATGGATTTGGATATGGACTACGACTCCATCAGCAAAGCGGGTTCGATGCTGGGAACGGGAGCGGTCATCATCATGGATGACACCACTTGCATGGTGCGTGCGCTGGAGCGGTTGTCATATTTCTATTACGAAGAATCATGTGGTCAATGCACACCTTGCCGTGAAGGTACGGGTTGGCTGTACCGCATCGTGCACCGCATCGAACACGGTGAAGGTCGCAAAGAAGATTTGGACTTGTTGTTAAGCTTGGGCGATAACATTGCAGGGCGCACCATATGCGCATTGGGTGAAGCGGCGGTGTGGCCTGTGCAGGGTATGCTCAGACATTTCCGCGCAGAATTTGAACATCACATCGAACATAAAAAGTGTTTGGTGTAACGCTGACGGATTAGGTGAGTGCATGTTAAATGTAGAGATTGATGGCAAGCTAGTACAGACTCCACGCGGTTCAACGGTGATGGATGCGGCGCATGTTGCGGGTGTCTATGTTCCGCATTTTTGCTACCACAAAAAATTATCCATCGCGGCGAACTGCCGCATGTGCCTGGTCGAGGTTGAGAAAGCTCCCAAGCCTATGCCAGCGTGCGCCACGCCCGCAGCAGATGGCATGAAAGTCAAAACGCATTCCGAAATGGCAGTGAAGGCGCAACAAGGCGTGATGGAGTTTTTGTTGATTAACCATCCGCTTGATTGCCCTATTTGCGATCAAGGCGGCGAGTGTCAACTGCAGGATTTGGCAGTCGGCTATGGCGGTGGCGCATCGCGCTATCAAGAACCCAAGCGCAGTGTGATGCATAAAGACATCGGACCGCTGGTTTCCACTGAAGAAATGAACCGTTGCATTCACTGCACACGCTGTGTTCGTTTTGGACAGGAAATCGCCGGCGTGATGGAATTGGGCATGGCGTTCCGTGGTGAAAACTCCGAGATCATGAGCTTCGTGAACAGCACCGTGGACTCAGAGTTGTCTGGCAACATGATCGACCTGTGCCCGGTCGGCGCGCTCACCAGCAAGCCCTATCGCTACACGGCGCGTAACTGGGAATTGTCACGCCGCAAATCAGTGAGTCCGCATGATGGACTGGGTTCAAATTTGTCAGTGCAGGTGCTTAACAATAAAGTCGTGCGTGTGCTGCCTGTAGAAAACGAAGCAGTGAATGAATGCTGGATTTCCGATAAAGATCGTTTCAGTTATGAAGGTCTGAATTCGCCAGACCGCTTGACCAAGCCAATGATCAAGCAAGACGGCAAGTGGCTGGAAGTAGAATGGCAAATCGCGCTGGAGTATGTGGCGAATGGCTTGAGTCAAATTGCCAGCCATGGTGCTGAACATATCGCCGCATTGGCAACATCTCACAGCACTTTGGAAGAGCTGACATTGTTGCAAAAATTACTGCGCGGCATTGGCAGCCACAACGTTGATTTCCGTTTGCGTCAGTCCGACTTTAGTGGCGATGGCAAACAACAAGGTGCGCCTTGGTTGGGTATGGCAGTTGCCGACATGAATGCGTGTGATCGTTTCCTCATCGTGGGTAGTTTTCTGCGCAAAGATCATCCGTTATTGGCGCAACGTGTTCGCCAAGCCGTGAAAAAAGGCGCGCAAGCCAATATTCTTCACGCAGCAGATGACGAACTGCTGATGAATGTAGCGAATAAATCTATCGTTGCGCCGAGTGAAATGAGCAACGTGCTGGCGCAAGTGTTGCAAGCCTTGGCAGCTGAAAAGCACGTTTCACTTCCTGCTGAAATTCAACATGTCGTTGCGGGTGTAACTGTGTCTGACAAGGCGCGTGCCATTGCACACAGTTTGGCAAGTGGTGAACGCGTTGCGGTACTGCTGGGCAACTTTGCGCAACAACATCCACAAGCCGCGCAGATTGCTTTGTTGGCAGCAAAAATTGCTGAGCGGAGCGGTGCAAAATTTGGTTACTTAGGGGAAGCGGCGAATAGCGTGGGCGGCTATTTGGCGGGTGCAGTGCCAAGTGGCAACGGTATGAATGCCGCGCAAATGCTGGCATCGCCACGCAAGGCTTATCTGCTGTTGAATGTTGAACCTGAGTTGGATATGCATAATCCGCAGCAAGCGATGGCTGCGATGCGCACCGCCGACATGGTGGTTGCGCTTTCTGCATTCAAGCATCAGGTAACTGATTACGCCGACGTGATGTTGCCGATTGCGCCGTTCACGGAAACTTCGGGTACGTTCATCAGCACCGAAGGGCGTGTGCAAAGTTTCAAGGGAGCAGTGAAGCCGCTTGGTGAGGCGCGTCCGGCTTGGAAGGTGTTACGCGTGTTAGGCAACTTGATGAATGTTTCCGGCTTTGATTACGACAGTAGTGAGGCGGTAAGAGATGAAGTGTTGTCTGGTATCAACGTCGCTGATAAATTGAACAATCATGTTGCCAATGTTGAGCTGAACTTGGCTTCGGCTAACGAAGGTTTGCAGCGTGTCAGTGATGTGCCGATCTACAGTGCCGATGCCGTGGTGCGCCGCGCTGCGGCTTTGCAAACCACACACGATGCCGCAGTGCCATGCGTAACGTTGCACAGCAGCGTGTTGCAAAAAATTGGCGCGCAATCTGGAGATACCGTAAAAGTCAGTCAAGGCAATGGCGCGGTGAATCTTGTAGCGCGTGCAGACGATACGATGCCAAGCAATGCGGTGCGTGTTGCGGCGGGACATGCGACGACTGCTGCATTGGGTGCGATGTTTGGTGAAATTGCTGTTGAGCCGATAATTGGGGAGCGTGCGTGATGTTGCAAGCACTAGAATTGGCTGGGCAAAATATGTTTGGGGTGCTGTGGTTGCCGCTGTGGACGCTGGTGAAAATCATGTGCATCGTGCTGCCGATTATGATTTCGGTCGCGTATCTGACCTTAGCGGAACGTAAAGTCATTGGCTACATGCAAATTCGTATCGGCCCAAATCGTGTAGGTTATTGGGGTTTGTTGCAGCCTTTAGCCGATGGGCTGAAGCTGTTTATGAAAGAAATTATTATTCCCACCGGGTCTAGTAAATTCTTGTTTGTGTTTGCGCCGATCATGGCATTGGCTCCCGCATTGGCAGCTTGGGCGGTGATGCCATTTGCCGAAGGCGTGGTACTGGCGAATGTGAATGCAGGGTTGTTGTACCTGCTGGCGATGACTTCGATGGGCGTGTACGGCATCATCATCGCGGGCTGGGCTTCCAACTCCAAGTACGCTTTCCTCGGCGCGGTGCGTTCCGCCGCACAGATTGTGTCTTACGAATTGGCGATGGGTTTTGCTTTGGTGACGGTGTTAATGGCATCGCAAAGCATGAATCTGGGTGACATTGTGAACGGTCAAAAGGGCAGCATGGGTATGCTGAGCTGGTATTGGATTCCGCTGTTTCCGATGTTTTTGGTCTATGTGATCTCTGGCGTGGCGGAAACCAATCGCGCACCATTTGATATGGCGGAAGGCGAATCGGAAATCGTTGCAGGTTTCCATGTTGAATACTCTGGTATGGCCTTCGCACTGTTCTTCCTGGCGGAATACGCCAACATGATTTTGATTGCTTTCCTGACCTCAATTATGTTCCTCGGTGGTTGGTTATCGCCACTGCCATTCCTTCCAGATGGTTTTATCTGGTTGCTGGCTAAAGCATCGTTCATCCTGTTTTTATTTTTATGGTTTCGAGCCACCTTTCCGCGTTATCGCTATGATCAATTGATGCGTTTGGGTTGGAAGGTATTTATTCCTATCACCATCGTTTGGGTGATTGTTGTCGCAGCCTGGATGCAAACCCCGCTCTGGGTTTGGTAGGGAGAATTAGATGCAGATGATTAAAAATTTCTTCAAGACCTTCCTGCTCTATGAGTTGGTAAAAGGTATGGCATTAACGGGGCGATATTTCTTTGCGCGAAAAATCACCGTGCAGTTCCCCGAAGAAAAAACCCCGCAAAGTTATCGCTTCAGAGGATTGCATGCGTTGCGTACCTACGCCAATGGTGAAGAACGCTGCATCGGTTGCAAGCTATGCGAGGCAGTGTGTCCAGCCTTGGCGATTAAAATTGAAGTGGCGGAACGCGAGGATGGCACACGCCGCACCACGCAATACGATATTGATTTGGTGAAGTGTATTTTTTGCGGAATGTGCGAAGAAGCCTGTCCTGTGGATGCGATTGTTGAAACGCGTGTGTTTGAATATCACGGTGAGAATCGCGGTGACTTGTATTACACCAAGCCGATGTTGTTGGCGATGGGGCAGAAGCATGAAGCACAGATAGCGAAAGATAGAGCCGAGGATGCCAAGTTTAGGTAGGTAACACCTATAGGAAGTTATTTTCCTAACAAGCAGCAATGTTTTAAGGATGAGTAGATGAATTTTGAAACGGTTGTATTTTATGTGTTTGCCGCGTTAACTGTGTTTGCGGCATTGCGTGTCATTACCGCCCGCAACCCCGTTCACGCGGTATTGTTTTTGGTGTTGGCGTTCATCAGCAGTTCAGGCATTTGGCTGTTGTTGGAGGCGGAATTCTTGGCAATCACATTGGTGTTGGTGTACGTCGGCGCGGTGATGGTGTTGTTCCTGTTTGTGGTGATGATGTTGGACATCAACCTAGTAAAGCTGCGCGAAGGCTTTTGGCGTTGGTTGCCATTAGGTGCAACACTGGCAGGTTTGATGGTCGCGCAAATGGTTTGGGTGTTGAACTCCTACGAAGTGGCGGAAGTTAATCGTACTGTAACAGTGGTCAAGCACGCGGCGGACTACAGCAACACCAAAGAATTGGGGCGGGTGATTTATACCGATTATGTTTATCCGTTTGAAATTGCGGCAGTGCTGTTATTGGTAGCGATGGTGGCAGCGATAGCCTTGACCTTGCGCCGTCGTAAGGATGCAAAATCGCAAGTGGTGTCGGAGCAAATTGCTGTTCAAAGCAAAGATCGTGTGCGCATCGTTTCGATGCCGTCAGAACATAAAAATTAAATCAATTAGGGAGCTGGTGTGTTAACTCTGTCACATTATTTGATATTAAGCGCGGTGCTGTTCGCCATTAGCGTGGTGGGCATTTTTCTTAACCGAAAAAATTTAATCGTGTTGTTGATGTCGATCGAAATGATGTTGCTGGCGGTGAATACCAATTTTGTCGCCTTCTCACATTATCTGAATGACACCGCAGGGCAAGTTTTTGTGTTCTTTATTCTGACCGTCGCGGCGGCAGAAGCGGCTATCGGCTTGGCAATTTTGGTGGTGCTGTTCCGTAACCTGAACACCATCAATGTTGAAGACCTCGATCATTTGAAAGGCTAAGTTGATGGATATGAAAAGTCTTGCTCTACTCGTTCCTTTAGCTCCCTTGTTTGGTGCGATTGCCGCAGGGTTGTTTGGTAAATGGTTGGGGCGCACCTGGTCACATCGCATCACCATCAGCATGGTGGCGGTTTCGCTGTTTGCTTCCATTGCAATTTTTAGGGATGTACTTGCGGGTCATACAATTGAAGGACCGATTTACACTTGGCTGACTTCGGGCGGCACGAGTTTTCACGTAGGATTTTTGATTGACCGTTTGACGGTGACCATGATGCTGGTGGTGACATCGGTGTCCTTGATGGTGCATATCTATACCATCGGTTACATGGCGGAAGACGCGGGTTATCAGCGTTTTTTTAGTTACATTTCGCTATTCACTTTCTCCATGTTGATGTTGGTGATGGCAGATAACTTCGTGCAACTGTTCTTTGGTTGGGAAGCAGTAGGGCTGGTGTCCTATCTGCTGATTGGCTTCTGGTACACCCGTCCCACCGCCATCTACGCCAACCTTAAGGCGTTCCTAGTCAACCGTGTCGGTGATTTTGGTTTCTTATTGGGCATTGCGTTGGTGTTGATGGTATTTGGTACGTTGAATTATCAGGATGTATTCCTCAATGCAGCCAAGCACGCAGAAGACCTCGCGCCGATTCCCGGTATGTCGGTGAATATGCTTACGGCAATTTGCATCCTGCTATTTATTGGCGCGATGGGTAAGTCGGCACAATTTCCGCTACACGTTTGGTTGCCTGATTCGATGGAAGGTCCAACGCCGATCTCAGCTTTGATTCATGCGGCGACCATGGTGACGGCAGGTATTTTCATGGTGGCGCGTATGTCACCGTTGTTCGAGTTATCGGATACCGCGTTGTCGTTTGTGATGATCATAGGTGCAATTACCGCGCTGTTCATGGGCTTCTTGGGCATCATCCAAAATGATATTAAGCGCGTAGTTGCTTATTCCACTTTGTCTCAACTCGGTTATATGACTGTGGCACTGGGTGCCTCAGCCTATTCAGTGGCGATATTCCATCTGATGACCCACGCTTTCTTTAAGGCTTTGTTGTTCTTGGGGGCGGGAAGCGTAATCATGGCCATGCATCACGATCAGGATATTCGGAATATGGGTGGGCTGCGCAAATATATGCCGATCACTTGGATCACTTCACTGATTGGCTCGTTGGCGTTGATAGGCACACCGTTCTTCTCCGGCTTCTATTCCAAAGAAAGTATTATTGAAGCGGTACACACATCAAATTTGGCCGGCTCAGGCTTTGCCTATTTCGCTGTGGTAGCAGGGGTGTTTGTGACTGCATTTTATTCGTTCCGTATGTACTTCCTGGTATTCCACGGACAAGAGCGGTTTGGTAAGACGCACCACGCAGAGGCGCATCACAAAGACCATCACGATGCGCACCATGACGCCAATGATGAAACCCATGAGCATGTTGGTGACGACGAAGTGTCGCATGACCATCACCACGGATTGGCACCCGGACAAAAACCGCACGAATCGCCCTGGGTGGTAACACTCCCGCTGATCCTGTTGGCGATTCCATCAGTGGTAATTGGTTATGTGGCTTTTGATCCGATTATGGAAGGTCTGTATTTCTTGGATGCAATTTTTGTTGCGGAGAACCATCTGTCCGCAGACTCGCACCATGAAGTGCTTGAAAGTGCTTTTGGCATGGCGATGCACGCTTTCACTACACTGCCGTTTTGGCTGGCGGCTGCGGGGGTGGCATCTTCGGCATATTTCTACTTGAAGCGTCCCGATATTCCTGCCGCAATACACAAACGCTTTCAAGGCATTTACACGCTGCTGGATAATAAATACTACTTTGACCGCTTCAACGACTGGTTCTTCGCAGGTGGCGCACGCGGGGCAAGTAGCTTCTTGTGGAAATTTGGCGATATCAAGCTGATTGACGGTTTTATGGTGAACGGATCGGCAAAAGTGGTTGGATGGGTTTCGGGTGTGGTGCGTAAGCTCCAATCGGGCTATATCTACCACTACGCTTTTTCGATGATTATCGGTGTGTTCGTGCTGCTGACCGTGCGGAACTGGTTTTAATGTCGGTTCGCAATAGAAACGATAACAAGGAATGACAGTATGAATTTTGGCTCTTCTGTAATTAGTGTTGCGATTTGGTTGCCGATATTTTTCGGCATACTGGTGTTGGCGACGGGTGACGATAGAAATGCACCTCTGGCACGCATGATTGCATTAGTGGGTTCTTTGCTGGGACTGTTGGTGACCATTCCGCTCTACACGGGTTTTGCACGTGACACTTCGGCCATGCAGTTTGTTGAATTGAGCAATTGGATTCCGCTGTTCAACATTCACTACCATCTTGGCGTGGATGGAATTTCAATGCCGTTTATTTTGTTGACCGCATTCTTTACACCTATTGTCATCATTGCGGGATGGCGTGTAATCGAGAAGCGCGTGGCGCAATATATGGCAGCGTTCCTCATTATGTCGGGCATTATGATAGGCGTGTTCGCCGCGTTGGATGCCATCTTGTTCTACGTGTTTTGGGAAGCGATGTTAATTCCCATGTTTCTCATTATCGGTGTGTGGGGTGGGGCGAACCGAGTCTATGCGGCAGTCAAATTTTTCCTCTACACCCTGTTGGGTTCGTTGCTGATGTTGGTCGCGCTGATTTACTTGTACAACCAAACGGGCGGCAGTTTCGCGTTACTTGATTTCCATAAAGTCTCGTTGACCATGACGGCGCAGATTTTAATTTTCATCGCATTCTTCTTCGCCTTCGCGGTAAAAGTACCCATGTTCCCCGTGCATACATGGTTGCCGGATGCGCACGTTGAAGCCCCGACCGGTGGTTCGGTGATTTTGGCGGCGATCATGTTGAAAGTGGGCGCATATGGCTTCTTGCGTTTTTCCATGCCGATTGCCCCCGATGCCAGTCACGAGCTTGCGGGTGGAATGATTGCGCTGTCTTTGATTGCGGTGGTGTATATCGGTTTAGTGGCACTAATGCAAACCGATATGAAAAAGCTGGTGGCTTATTCCTCTATTTCGCACATGGGTTTCGTGACGCTAGGTTTCTTCATCTTCAATGAATATGGCATGGAAGGCGCACTATTGCAGATGGTTTCACACGGTTTTGTTGCAGGCGCATTGTTCCTGTGCATCGGCGTGTTGTATGACCGTATGCATTCACGCAATATTGCCGATTACGGCGGTGTTGCGAATAAGATGCCGATATTTGCCGCATTTTTTATGTTGTTCGCCATGGCGAATAGCGGTCTTCCGGGCACGAGCGCGTTTGTTGGTGAATTCATGGTGATTATGGGTGCGATGCAAGCGAACTTCTGGTACGCCTTCGCTGCCGCTTCTACACTGATATTCGGCGCGGCTTACACTTTGTGGATGTATAAGCGCGTAATCTTCGGCGCGGTGGCCAACCATCATGTCGCCGAATTGACCGACATCAACCTGCGCGAAAAAATTATTTTTGCCATCCTGGCAATTTTTGTATTGGGCATGGGGCTGTACCCCTTGCCATTGGCTGAAGTGATGCACGTGTCCGTGAAAGATTTACTGGCGCACGTTGCGATTTCTAAGTTGCCGTTGTAAGAAAAAGCAGACGCTAGTAGTTACTGGCTGTTAGTTATTAGTTAACACAACTACCTGCTAAACCACTTAACAACTAGCGACTTACGACTAAAAACTGATTTTTGAGGTGAATATGGATTTGATGGCTAATTTAATGCCCGCCAGTGCAGAAATTTTTCTGCTGGTGATGACATGTGTAATTCTGATTGCCGATTTGGTGATTAAGCAAACTGATAGAACCGTTACCTATTTCCTGACACTCCTGACCTTAGTCGGTTGTTCGTTGATTATTACAAGCACACACGTGGCGGGCGTAACACATGCTTTTAACAATATGTTCGTCGATGATTTGATGTCCGATGTGTTGAAGTGCTTTACTTGTATAGCGGTAGTAATGGTGTTGGCATATTCGCGTCAGTACCTGATTGTGCGCAATTTGTTTACGGGCGAATTCATGGTGCTGACGTTATTCGCCACACTGGGCATGATGGTGATGATTTCCGCCAATCATTTCTTGACGCTCTATCTGGGATTGGAGCTGCTTGCCCTGAGTTTGTACGCGATGGTCGCATTGCAACGAGACTCTGCTGTTGCCACTGAAGCCGCGATGAAGTATTTCATTTTGGGCGCATTGGCTTCTGGATTATTGTTGTACGGCATGTCCATGTTATATGGCGCAACAGGTTCGCTGGAATTGGGTGCGGTATCGAGTGCCATCAAAGTGGGAACGGCGAATCACACGCTACTGGTGTTTGGATTGGTGTTCACGGTTTCAGGGTTGGCATTCAAGTTGGGCGCAGTGCCTTTCCACATGTGGGTTCCCGATGTGTATCATGGTGCACCCACCGCGATGACTATGTTGATTGGCTCAGCACCCAAGTTGGCGGCATTCGCTTTTGTGGTGCGTATTTTGGCGGAAGGTTTGCAACCCTTGATGCATGATTGGTCAGGCATGTTAATCATTTTGGCAATCGGTTCGATGGGACTCGGTAACATCACCGCGATTGCACAAACCAACCTCAAGCGCATGTTTGCCTACTCCACCATTTCGCATATGGGCTTCTTGTTGCTGGGCATTTTGAGTGGCAGCGTGCAGGGTTATGGCGCATCTATGTTCTACGCAATTGTGTATGTGTTGATGACACTTGGCGCGTTCGGCATGATTATGATTTTGTCGCGCTTGGGTTTTGAAGCAGATAAATTAGAAGATTTCAAAGGGCTCAATCAACGCAGCCCATGGCTCGCATTTATGATGCTACTGCTAATGTTCTCTATGGCGGGTGTGCCGCCAACGGTAGGCTTCTATGCGAAATTTTCCGTACTCAACGCCGTCGTTCAATCGGGTCATCTGTGGCTTGCCATTGTTGCCGTTATGTTCTCATTGATAGGCGCGTACTACTACTTGCGCATTGTTAAACTCATGTATTTCGATGCACCCGAAAGTAAGACCCCGATTGCTTTTGGGCGTGAAACCACCTTGCTCATCAGCATCAATGGCTTGAGCATGTTGTTGCTGGGTTTGATGCCGGGTGCTTTGATGACAGTGTGCGCAGTTTCAGTGCAGCAGTCGTTGTTACTGCATTAAACCCAAATAATCCATTAGGACCAAACCCACTCGCCCTTGTCAGGGAGAGTGTCGATTCAGCACCTCCCTGTAGCGCGGTGTTACGAAACTCATGCAATCAAGCACTCATAAAAAATGAGTTTAAGTCTGCCACTACCAAAATTTATTTAAGAAATTTACTTGGGAATTTTTATGCAAATACGTATCGGTAGGTATTTTCCCTTCATAGTAATGTTTGCGTGCATTGGAATAATCATATTGTCCTGTTTGCAAGCACTCCATTTCCCATTTGTTTCCGACGATAACGTTTACATCACCACTAATGCTGCGTTGGCAGATTTACCCTGGACTGAGCTGTGGCAGCTTTTTGTTCAGTCTTACAATCCATGGGAATTTTTGCCCTTACGAGATTTATCCTATTGGATGGAGATGACTTGGTTTGGCACAGACCCGTCGGTGTTTCGGACAAGTAATATCATTTTGTATGCAATATGTTGTTTGTTCGTTTATTTCACCACACATCACTTTTGGCGACACTTCCGTCCAAGTCAAGCAGAAAATGCGACATGGGTTGCCGCAATTACTACAGCACTGTTCGCAATTCACCCCTCACATATTGAGGCGATTGTCTGGGTAAGTGGTCGTAAAGACGTACTCTCAGGAATGTTTGCAATGCTGGCATTATTTTTTGCAATTAAAACGATGCGGGGGGGATTTGTTACACGTTATGCGATAGCGACCATTTTTGCATTAGCAGCAGCGATCCTCTCTAAAGCAACAAACGTGACCGTAGCACCCGTGATTGCCCTGCTTTGGCTTGCAATGTGGCGCGAAACACCGTTAGCGTCTAGGCGTTATGTTCCACTTTTATGGCCCTTACTCGTTCTGATTGTCGCCGCATCATTGGCTTTGGTTTTTTCGACAAATAGCTCGGTGAAATACCCTTCATATTATGGATCTGAGGCGATTACTCGGTCATTAGCGATATTAGGGTGGATGGTACGTCTCACGGTTAGCCCCGAAAGTCGTCATTTTATCTACCCTGTTCTGGATAACTGGTTTATAGGCATGGTTACTGTGGGGGGGCTGACTTTAGTTGCTGCTGGAGCCGGTCTGGTAATTTTTTTCAAGAAACGAATGCTTGCAGGATTTTTACTTGTTGCTTTTGTGTTGTTGTGTATCCCCTATATGCAGTTAATTCCTTTTTCTTCGGATTCTCTGGTCTATGATCGTTTCCTGTTCCTGCCAGTGTGGGCAGTGGCTTTTTTAGCAACCCTATGGCTATGGAAATTGCAATTCGTACCGCGTTTAGCCGTGCTAAGTATTTTCTTTGTCCTATGTGCATACCAGACTATTGATCGACCAAAGTACTGGGTGAGCAACGAGACACTGTTTGAAAGAGACTTTCTCACTTTCCCAGAAAATTACACCTTGGCTTACGATCAAATTATTGAACGACAGTTACCCAGCAAACAATTTACGGAAGCAAGGGCTGCGGCTAATAACATTGCTGATCCAGAAGCTAGAGCAGTGATGGTTAAATTTGTCGAGGTGGCAAATGCCATGGTTGACGCATGGAATAGTGGTGACCCGAGTGACGCGGTTATCCAGCTTAACGATTTGGGTATTCTCTTGGGGCAACCCACACCCGAACGTGCCAAATGGGATCCACCACTTTCTGCCTTCTGGAAAAAGTGCAACATATCCTATTTCTACGGATGGAATAGTTTTATGCAGGCTTTCCCTGAAAATGAATTGGTACAAAGCAACTTTAGAGTCGTTGCTATGAAGTATGCAGGGCACTCAAGTCAGCAAAATAAAACTGAGTGAATTGCAATTGATCTTCGTGACTAGCTAGTGCATTACTGTACTAAGGAAGCACTGATTTAATCTGTTTTCTGTCCGGCCCTTTGACTGCGGTCACACGCAGGCGCACGAAACGGGTCATTTCAGCGTGTGTCGTCGTGTT
>JBEBKA010000016.1:0-42425 GCA_040079595.1 Gallionella sp. | reverse complement strand
TTATAGATTGGATACGGGGTTGAATGAGATGCAAGTAATGCGCAGCTTGTGCAATTGCGACTGGTAGTGACGGCGCAACATAAATCGTCGGTGTGACGAACTTGACGCTGAATAGAAAAACCCCCAACCGAAAATATCGATTGGGGGTTTTGGTACAACATGCCCACCAATAAAAATTACTGGCAGCATTCAACTCGGCTCAACGCCTCGTTTATTTTTACAACACCTGCAACAGCGGTTTCCCGCTTCTTGGTGTTTAACACCCGCTATGCATACCGAACTACGCATTGCTTTTTAACCGACGCAAGACCCAATACTTCGGGACGGTCTTGCCGCGCAACTTTCCAGTGTGCGTCCACTTCCCCAATTTATATCGAACCCCAAACAACAACAGGGCATTGGGCTTTTCTCACCATCCTTACCGATGTTTTGATAATCGCTTTGCTATCAGCGCGGTGTTCACTCCATTATGAAATGTAAGCGGTTAATTAAATCTGTTACCGTTATTATTAAAAAATTAATAACGGCAACCCTCTTATCGCCCTTCGTCGAAAGCCTCCCGCCAAGGAGGCACGAATGGAGCTACCAACTCCACCCGTCCAAACAACGTCACCCACTTAAGGGTTTTCAGACACGCTTTTCGACTACTCTCGGTTTTCAGCAAATGAACATATCAGCAAGTCTGCCCATTTGTGTTGACTCAACATTTCTGTCTGTCACTACTCACCAAGTCTCCCACACATAGCCTTGATTGGTACCACCCAATCGCAACGGCCTTAGTGCTTCCCACGTTAGTTAATAAAGTCACGATTCCAGCCTACGTGCTCAAATTGAAAGATATTTTGTGAAGACTCTCCACTCACCCATTGTTAGTAAAATAACAATCAGGCTTTCGGCGACCCAAGATCCCGAAACGGTTCGCTTACTTCCAACAATCCTCATCACCACATGCTTGTTTATCCTACGGATAAACACAGGCATCAAATCACCCAATGCATCACGTCAGTCAGTTATATAACCGCTGGGATGCCTCTGTCTTATTACATCGGAGCTATCAACAACCCCCTTAGCTTGCGCTAAAAAGGCCGGCTGAATCCACTCTCGCTCAACAGCCCTCCATCTGTTTCCAGATGGCTCAGAAGTGCCGATGTGGGTCACAGGTTCTACAGTTGCCCGCAGCCCCTGGCCGGTATTAGCGAATGCAAAAACATCACATTCTCCCGATCCCTTATTAACGAACCATTCTGGTTTCGCACGATGAATTGTGCATCCTCCAGATGGCCTTGTCCGTGTCGCCCAATCCTCCCGTTACACGGGACTGGAATGGAGTCAAAGCAATAAAATTGCAGTGCTCCGTTGCGTGCCGCACCAGTTCCATTACGAACATGCGGCTTCCGCAGTCTCATTCAATTGGTAAGATTGAATGTCGAGCTAAATTCAGCTCGGTGTGTCATCACGTTGGGGTTGGTAGCCCCTGACGTGATTCTGAATTCAGAGGTGGCAACCCTGTGGCGATAAGGTAATCGTATCTCAAGGATTGCCGCTTTTGTGTCAAAAGGAATCTTTAATTATGGTCGCTCACTGCGTGAGCACTTCTCTTCCTGTTAACCCCGTCCAGCCTGAGGGTGCTTTTATGCGCGCGCAATTTTTTGTTAAAAAAAAATTGCCTGCTTGTTGCGAAATTCACCCTGGTTGGGTGAAATGTTAACGATGCGATTAGTCGCACCCACTTGGCATTGCGCAACGATGCCGCGCAATGCCAAGTGATTGCTCGATTATTGACGGGTCGGTTTGGTTTGAAGAGAGGAGTTTTGTATGCGCTTGTTTGGAAAGGTGACTGTAGATATTGCAACTGCGAGCCAAAGTAGCGTGCGAAGTAACTGATGGAAACAGCAACACCGTGTGCGGTGATACCAATTTAGGAGAGGAAGTTGGCGTGCGCGTGGGAAGAATTGCATCCTAACCGTGGAAATAATCGAGTCAACTCAGTGTTCGAGTCGTGGATTATGGAAGGAGGAGTTTTCACATGACACATCATATTGTGAAAATTCAAACGAGAAGTTTGGCTTGGTGAAATACCGAACTTTCCCGGAGAATGTACACATAACATTATGTATTTGTTGTGCTAATCAAGTTTTTGCACGGGCAGAGTTGACATTATTTGCGTTCGGGTTAATTTGTTTTTTCGCTAATTTAGTTTTCACATAACACACCATGTTGTGAAAATTCAAAATGGACTCCGACATCGACGGGAAAATATTTTGCTTGCTGGGTCGAACGCTAAATTTCTTGCGCTGACGGTGTAAAAAATCGCAAGCTGGCGTTCGGCTATTTTTTATGGCGGTCTGGAATGTACTCGAACAAGTCTGAAACATTACATTTGAAAAGTACACACAATCGATCCATGGTATCAAGATCAACTCGTGTAGCTGTCTCATCATAAAGCAGCGTAATTGTATTGCGATGCAATTCGGTTTCTCTTGCCACATCGGCAATTTTCATCTTGTGTACGCCCATCAATTGGGACAAGTGGCATTTAATCATCGCCTCGCTCCGAGTAAAAATATCATCCAAAGTGACAAATAGATGTTGTAAATGTTATTTAATTGCGTATAATATCATTCAAGATAGCAAATTATCACTTTATGGGAGTTATTGCCATCTGTGTTGTAGTGAGTGGGAAGGTGTGAAGTTGGTTGAAGTGAATGAAAAGTGAATTTATTAATTTCTGACATCCAAAACTAAACTATTAAAGAGACAAGCTTGTGAAAGCCTACCCATTCAAATAATCAATAACAATGCTCGCATTGAAAAAGGAGAATGGGCATGGGCGAAATTATTGTGGTGGCGATTGTAGGTTTTTTTCTGGTTAAGCTTTTCGGCGAGACCACTCGTTCTGCGTCGTCATCAAATGCTTCTGATGGTTCGTCCGCCAGTGCCTTTGATGACGAAGATGATGATTTCTGGCGGCATCGCCACCAATCGCATGAAGACGCTAGCGGTTCGTTCCATACAATCAATCCCGCAAGCGGGTTACCCATGATAGATGACATGGGTGGGTTTGATGTCGCAGGCAATCCGTATGGAACAGATTCGTCGAACTGGGATGACTATTCGATGTCTGGCAGTTCGACTATGGACGATAGCTTTACCAGCAGCTACTCCTCGTTTGACGACTGATTAAACTTTAACTGCTAAAGGAGCATTTTATGAAAACAGTATTTTTGTTGGCTGGTGTGAGTGTGATGCTGGGCGGGTGTTTTGAGAAGCCAGCGACAGATGCGGAAAAAGCTTCTTTAAGCCAAGATGCCTCATGCGTATTTTCTGAGTTAAGCGATGCCAAAACCAGTTGTAAGAATGGGCAAGTGGCGATGTTTGCACCGCAGCGTTGGGGGAATGAGCAATTGCCAATCTATGCGGCATCCAGTTTTTGTGATTATCGTTACACCGTTGTACAAAACAACGGTGGGGTAAGCTGTATTTTTACTGATGCGCGACTCAAAGAAACGACTCAGGAAAATAAACCTGAAACCACAGAAAAAGAAGCAAGGTAAAGATTTATAAATCCAATCTGCGATTGCTTTAATACGGAGGCAATCGTAGAGTTCGCCATTCAAAAATAAAAAATACAGGGAGAATAAATTGACACCATCTCGCACCCCACACGAGTATCCGCGCAGAGTATTGCTTGCCGTGGCAGGTACGACCCCACAGATATTGACTGAAACCATATACGCGCTCAGCCAAGCCAAACCGCCCTTTGTGCCAACCGAGGTACATGTGGTAACCACATCCGAAGGCGCACACCGCATTCACCTGCAATTGCTGGACGAAAAGACAGGAAAATTTCACGCCTTATGCCGCGATTACAAATTGCGTGACATCACTTTCACCGCCTCGCACATCAAAGTATTGATCGATAGCCAAGGCAACCCATTGCAGGACATTGTTTCGCCGCAGGATAACGAACAAGCGGCAGATCAAATCGTCGCGTGGTTGCGCGGGTTTACCCAGGATGCCGATTGCGCGATACACGCCTGCTTGGCGGGCGGACGAAAAACCATGGGCTTCTATCTGGGCTATGGCTTGTCACTATTTGGGCGCGAGCAAGATCGGCTGTCCCATGTGTTGGTATCGCCTGAGTTTGAAAGCCACCGCGAATTTTTCTACAAGCCGCCCAAAGCGCAAACCCTGTATGGGCGCAGCATGGTTGGGGCGATGGTTGATGAGCGTCCTATTTCCACAGCAGATGCAAAGATATGGCTGGCAGTAATTCCTTTTGTGCGCTTGCGTGATGGACTGCCAGAAGCATTGCTTGGCGGCAAGGATAGCTATACCGATGCGGTGCAAGCAGTACAACAAAGTTTGCCTAACAATAAACTGGTAATTGATATTCCTGACCGACAAATTATTTGTGGTGGCATTCCAGTAAAGTTGTCACCGCGCGACATGGCGTTTTATGTCTGGCATGTGCAGCGTCATATTGAGTTAGGCGAAGCTGCGCCGCTTACTTGGAAGAACACTATGAGTGAGAACAATCCGATCACAGCAGCATATTTAGCGTGTTATTTGCGCGTGCTTAGTGATGACAAATGGCATACAGATTATAAAACTGCGCAACGCAATCTTGCGAACGGATTTGACAAAGATACTTGGGCTGGTTACTTGAATCCCGTGAATAAAAAAATTACTCATGCCTTGGGCGAAGCGCGTGCGCAACCGTTCAAGTTGAATTCGCAACGCCTTGAAAAAAGCAGCCGTTTGAGTCTGTATGGCTTGCATTATCCAGTGGCACAAATCGAATTTATCAAACATAAATAATGAATGTTGCCATAGCACTCACGTATTGAAGATGTTGCATGTGTGCATAACAACTTTTTAAGACCCCCGTAGGAACGCCATGAAAACAACCGTAAAACACCTCAAGTTGCTTTGCGAATTGCTGCCTGATGATGCCGAAGTTTGGGTTGAATATCCCCAACAGCTAGCTGAACCTATTGTTACAGAAAAGTTTTTTGAAGGCTGCTACACCGCGACGCTCATCGAAAGCTTGTCCGCTGGAGTGGACAAGAAAAATAATCGCTTGATTATTTTTCATCATAGTTAAGCCACAGGGGGTTAAAGATGTATGGAATCAAAATTAACAGGAGATACCCATGACGTTAGCGGTTAACAACGCAGAATCACACAGGCCACTGCGTATTCTGCCTTTGCGCTTCATACTGCGTTCGTGCGGAATGCAATTCCCCGATTTTTCGGGCAGTGTATGGCATGGTGGATTGGGGATGGTATTGGCACAGCAGTCATCTACCGCTTTTCACTGCCTGTACCAGACCCATTCCGAATCTCGCCTGTATGCCCTGCTTCCCCCAATGCAGTCATCTTTGCCGACCGGCGAAGAATTTGAATTGCGATTGACGCTATTTGGGGCAGGTGTTGATCACGCCTTGGCAGTTACACAGGCGATTGTTGAGCTTGGCAAAATCGGGATGAAGCCGGGAGGACACTACGAAACAATCGCCGCAAAAGTAGCAAGCATTCATGCCGAAATTCCCTACATGTCGACCCAGCAAGGTTTTATTACCTTGCCGCGTGCTTTGGTTGCGAGTGACTACCTCACAACGGATACCCAATCAGCAAAGACTTATCGCATTCAACTGACCACCCCCTTGCGTATCAAAGAGGGCAACAACCTTTTGCGTGCCGCGCCGACCTACGAGCAATTATTGCGCCGCATTTTTAGTCGCCTAGATCAGATTGCTCATGCTGCCGGGGAAATACCACCGCTTGCCAAAAATATGCGCGACAAATTTTACGACGAAGCAGAACAGGTCAAAATAAAAACTTCATCCATCGCTTTACACGGCCTCGAACGACGCTCCGCACGCAGCGGCCAGCAAATGCAATTCAACGGCATAATTGGGACAGTGGATTATGTTGGCGCAATACAAGCAACATTGCCGTGGTTCAAACTGGCGTGTCTCATGCAGCTAGGCGGTAAAACCGCGTTTGGGTTTGGTGGATTAAAAATTGAAGTGATGAGTTAAATTGGTAGACAGGGAGAGCAACATGGCAAAACGAGTACCATCAACACTTGATCCAGAAAAACTGGAAGCGCAGCTTGAAAGTAGTCCAACAAACTGGAAAACCTATAAATGCACACTGGTCACGCCGATGTACGGCGGTGGAGTCAAAACGGGTGAAGTGGATGCCGACATGCCGATTCGTGCGGCTGAGATACGCGGTCAACTGCGGTTTTGGTGGCGGCTGCTGAATCGGAATTTGGATAGCAAAACCATGTTTCAGCAAGAGCGCGAAATCTGGGGAGGCTTGGGTGATGAACAGTTGCTGGCTGCCAGCATGGTGGTTGTTAAGCTATCCGAATTCAGCGTCCCAAAATTGGAAGCTTGCGCCAGTTATCCGCCCGGTAAATCTTATCCAAAGTGGGCAGACTGGGCTAACGCTTATGTTCTTTTTCCCGCGCAAGGAAACGCGGCGAGAGGCGAGGTTGAGCAAGAGCCGGGCAAACTAGCGCGTGAAGGATTAAGTTGTGAGCTTCACATCGGCTACCGCCATTTACCTGCGGATGTTGCGAAACGAGAGCAAATAACCAAATCAGTCGGCGAAGCTTTTCGCTGGTGGGCTACCTTTGGTGGAATGGGGGCGAGAAGTCGTCGCGGATTGGGCGCTGTCGAAATTGAAGAGTTAAGTGAGAAACGATTATTCAATTACGTGACAGTAGATGAAGTCGCGCAAGCGGGTATGCAATTGGTGTTAAGAAAGCCAGTAAAGAAGGCCGCGGACGCTTGGCAGCAAGCGGTCAATGCAATGCGAGACTTTCGTCAGGGAGAAGGAATCGGCAGAAATAAAGGTCAGCAGCCTAATCGACCTGGTCGCAGCCGTTGGCCGGAACCCGCAAGCATCCGAAAAACTGTCGGGGTGCATAGAATCAAGGAAGGCGGAATTAGTTTTGCCCCGGATCAAAACGCCGAAATCATTTTTCCCCGTGCCGCGTTTGGCTTGCCGATTATTTTCCATTTTCAGAACGACAAGACCGATCAAAAAAACGATCCGGGCGATACACAACTCATACCAATGATCGACGGCAAGGATCAAGAACGTATGGCATCCCCGTTGATCCTTCGCCCCTATCGCACAGCCGCTGGCTGGTGTCCGGCGGTACTTAAATTGCCCGAAGATAATCTATTGCGCATGGATTTGAAACTCGAAAATTCCGGCAAGGGCAGGAGTTCCAATCTGCCCAAAATAACGACTGCGGGTAAATGGTGGCCGCAAGACAATTCGGCCAAAGCGAGTAAGGTCGCATTGATCGAGCCGATGAAAGAACGAGGCAACGATGCACTCAGTGCATTCTTGAAATACTTTGAATCAGGTGCAGCAGGTGCAGTAGGCGAAGCGACGCAAGCAATCCAGATTGCGGAAAAAGTAGAATTAATTTGGGAAAAAGCACAGGTGAAATTTAACAAAGCCAACGGCGCTCTTACCGTCGAAAAGGACGGAAAGTCGGCCACGGCAATCAAACCCGCATCCGATGTGATTCTTAAAAACCTTTCATCTAACGCTCAACAGAAGATCCAAACTGGACAATTTTTCCGGGCAACGGCCACGATAAATGGCACCGAGTTGCTCAAGTTGGAGGAAACAAAATGAGCCAATACCTGATTGAAATTGCCTTCGGTCCGGTACAGGGCTTCATCGCATCCGCGCGGCGCAGCCGCGATTTGTGGGCGGGGAGTCACATGCTGTCGGAAATCGCCAGAGCGGCGGGGGCGGAGTTGATAGCGGCTAAGGCCACGATGATTTACCCCTTGCAAGACCGAGTTAAACGAGCCAACGATGCAGAGAACAGCAACCTCTCCAACGTCCTGCTAGTGCAAGTGGAGGCGGCAAACGAAGATGAAGTGCGCGCCATTGTGGAAGCCGTTAAAACCGCAGCACGGAAACAGATCAAAACATTCGCCGCCGACGCATGGGGCAAATGGAAAAAAGAGCAGGTCGAGTTGCGTGAAGATTTCTGGAATCGCCAAGTTGAAGATGCCATCGAAGCCTACGCCGCCTGGGTCAAAATTCCCGCGCAGGGTGAGGACGGCAAAACGCCTTACCGCACGGCTTACGAGCGGCTCAAAAAAACGTTTGCAGCGCGCAAAAACACGCGCAACTTTGCGCCCATGTTTGAAGCGGGCAACAAGGTCAATGGCGCGGGCATCCCGAAATCGTCATTCGACGGATTGCGCGAATCGGTCTTGCCCATCAAGTGCAAAAAATTCCCAGCCATGTTCGGCCTCTCTCCCGGCGAGCAGCTCGATGCCTTGGGCGCGATCAAGCGCGTGGTCGGCAGGCAAGAAACCTTCACCGCGCTCACCCGCCTTGCGGCGGATAGCTGGCTGCAAACCCTTTCCCAAGCGGACTTGCTAGCCTTGTGTGATGCTTACAAACCGCTGGCTGAGTTGAAAATCGCCACGCACACCAGCGGCAATGGTGGTATCTACGACGACTTCCCCTACGATGCGGGCATGCTATTCCCGGAGCGGCTGGAGCGCGCCAAACAAGTTGTCTATGAAGATGAACGCGCCTTGCCCGCACTGGAAAATCTGACCGCGAAATTGCGCCCGATTTTGAAAAAATACGGACAGCCTTGCCCTTATGCCGTGCTGGTGGTGGCCGATGGCGACCGCATGGGGAAATTTGTTGATACCGCGCAAGAGGCCGAGCAGCACACGCAAATTTCCGCTGCCGTCGCCAAGTTTGCCGACCGCGTGCCGCAAGTTGCCCGAGACCATCGCGGGCACAGCATCTTTAACGGCGGCGAAGACTTGACCGTGCTGTTACCCTTGGGCAGCGTGGTCAAGGGCGCACGCGCATTGGCGCTTGCCTTTGAAACCGAGATGAAAGACGTGGTCGCAAAATTTGCCAAGGAGGCCGAAGCCCAGCCCACCCTGCGTGTCGGTGCCGCAATTTGCCACGTCCTGGAGCCGTTGGGCGTGATTCGCACTCTGGCGAATGCGGCAGAAAAATACGCCAAGGGCGAGGCGGGAACCGATGCGCAAGGAAACGCGCTCGGTTTGAAACTGCACGAACGGGCAGGGCACGAAATCAGCGTGCGTATCGCCTTCGACGACACGGCGGCATTCGAGCATTTCGGGCAATGGCAAGAAGCTTACAGCCAAGGCACCGTCCCCGGACGCTTGGCTTACGATACGCGCACCATTGTCATGCAGTGCAAGGCAATCGGCGTGTCGCCGGAAGTGGCCGAGGCTGAATTCCTCCGCCTGTTGGATCGCGCGCAGCAACGCGGCGGCGCAGAAAAAATCAGCGAAACAATCCGCGATGCTCTCAAAGCTCGCCAGCAAATCTTGCGCGCTAAAATAGATAAAGCCGACCCCAGCGGACTATTCCGGCTGGCTGACGAACTCATCATCGCGCGCTGGCTGGCGGCAAAAACCTCACTCGACGTGAGCGACCTTGAAGGAGGCCAAGCATGAAAACCTACCAACTCGAACCGCAAGCGCCTTTGGTGTTTCGTTCCGGCAAACCGTTTGGCGAGGGCAGCCGTGACGGCGCGAATTTTCCGTGGCCGTCCTCGCTCGCGGGTTTGATGCGCACCGTGCATTGGGATGCGACCAACCCATCCGCACCGCCCGAAAAGGAAACGGCCAAAGCCCTGTTGGAACTCGCCTCGGCAGGCCCGCTGCTGGCCAAGCGCGAGCAGGGCAAACTGACCCCGATGTTTCCCAAACCGGCGGATGCGCTCTACCTGCTAAAAGACGAAAAGAAAGATCAAGAGAAAGCGATATACCGTCTGCTGCCCGGCACACACGAAGCCGATTGCGGCAGCGACCTACCGCAAGGCTTGCAACCTATCGTGGCCGAAGCCGATGCCCCCAAAGCCAAGCCGCAAGACGGCCCGGAATACTGGACACTGGAACAAATGCTGGCGTGGCGGCGCGGGGACAAAGTGGAATTTTCCGCGCTGGAGCAACAGGGCTACAGCCGCGAAATTCGCACCCATGTCGCCATTGACCGCAACACGATGGCCGCCGACTCTGGCCGACTGTTTCAAACCGAAGGTCTGGATTTTTCCCCGCGACGCAACCCAGAAGGCAAGGGCTACGTAAAATTTGACTGGGTGTTTCTCGCCCGCTCGACGGTTGATGCTGCGCCGCAAATGGTGGTCTTCGGCGGCGAACGGAGACTCTCCTGGCTGCAACGCACTCCCGCCCAAGACCCGCTGGCCTTGCCAGAAGCGCATCGCAAAGCCTTGCAAACCAGCCGCAAGATTTCGCTCACCCTCGTCACACCTGCGCTGTTCGGCGCGGGCTGGCAGCCAAGCTGGAAGGATGGCGAAGTACCCGGTGTGCCGGGCTTGAAGCTCAAGCTGGTTGCCGCAGCGGTAGAGCGCTGGCAAGGCATATCCGGCTGGGACTTGCTCAACAAACAAGCCAAGGCCGCGCGCAAAGCTGTAGCCGCAGGCGCGACTTACTGGTTTGAAATAGAAGGTGATCCACCTGCCAATTGGGTGGAAAAACTCTGGCTCGCCCCCATCAGTGACGACGAACAAGACAGACGCGACGGCTTCGGCATCGTCATTCCCGGCATCTGGAAATAAATTTATCTTAAGGAGAATCAAATTATGTTGACCCGCATCTTTCATCTCAACGCACTTTCTGCATTACACGTAGGCGTAGGTCAAGCTATCGGCGTGGTTGACTTGCCTATCGCTCGCGCTAAAGCCACCAACTTGCCTATCGTGCCGGGTTCTGCACTCAAGGGTGTGTTGCGCGACGAATTCACGAGTGTCGAAAATCAAAGCACACTGTTTGGCCCTGAGAGCATTAGCGGCGACGACGGCGCATACGCCAGCGCGCTGGCCTTTGGTGATGCACACCTGCTGCTGTTGCCGGCTCGTTCACTGGCAGGAGTGGTTGCCTTCGTCACTTGCCCTTTCGTGTTGGCGCGCTATGCCGCCGATCTACAGCGTGCCGCTGTGGCAAGCATTCCTGCCGTGCCGGGTAATGTGCAAGGTGCGCAGACTTGCAGCGACACCAAAATTAAAGCCAGTGGCAAAACCGTTGTTTTGGAAGACCTCGATTTAGAACATAGCAACGGCGCGGATGCGTGGGCAAATTTTATGGCTCAACACCTTTATGGCACGGCAGAAGCAGATAAAAATTGGGTGCGTTTATTCAAAGAGCGATTTGCCATCATTTCAGATGATGACTTCTCCTTTCTTGCCGATACCGCCACAGAAATTCGTGCACGCATTCGTATCAACGACAAAACGGGTGTCGTGCATCCCGGCGCGCTGTGGTACGAAGAAAACTTGCCAGCCGAAAGCGTGCTGTGGGGCGTGATTGCAGCAGGTGCAGCGCGTGACAGCAGCAAGCTTACGCAAGATCAAGTGATGTCTACATTTGCGACTGCCATCGGTACAGACAAGACCGTCCAGATCGGCGGCAAAGCCACCGTAGGTCGCGGCCTTGTACGTTTTATTTTGTGAGGGGAAGAACATGAGTAATGACTATCGCACGCGTACTCAGCACTATGCAGAAAAAGCCTTAAGCAAAATACAAGCTATCGAAAAGAAAGATTTCGCCAAAGAATATAAATCTCGTAGCGACGGTTTCCCTGTGATGGTGATGCAAGCCGGGCTTGCGCAAGCAGTCGGTTTTATGTTGGCAAAAGGCAGCAGCTCAACCGCATATAGCCAGTACCTAGATGATCTCGCTAGTGTGATGGGCGAGCAGGATGGTAAAGCTTTTCACCATATAATTATTCATGCGCCGATTGCTGACTATCGCCAACTCACACGCAAAACGCTCAACGCGGCAGGCTGGTTTAAGCTTTTTGGCCAAGCGTATTTAACGGATAAGTGAGGCGACCATGACACAACTTTGTCGAAATAATATCAAACCCGTATTGGCCGATTTCACCAAGCTAAAATCGGGCGAAGCGCATCCGGGCTTGCTGCTAACCAAAGGTATAGTGAATTTCCCGGAAGGTAGCAAGGTTGGCGAGATTAAAGCCGGGCACATTCGTGAAATCTGCGAAATCGCGCCTTCGGCGATTTACCGGGAAGCATTTACCCGTTGGCGATCTGCCACTAAAAACTTTGCCAACACTGAAGCATCATTAGTTGGCCGACTCTACATCGGTGTCACCCGCGACAACGCGCTTGAAACGGGTATAACGGTTTCTCACACTTACGGTATGCCAATGATTCCCGGCTCGGCGGTCAAAGGGTTATGCCGTGCGGGTGCAGACGAGTGGCTGAAAAACGAAGAAGCCAGCCGCTATCTCTTCGGCAACGAATGTGGTGTATCCAACGAAGCTGAACTTGAAATCGGCGGACTGATTTTTCACGATGCCTGGTGGATTCCTGATGCACAGACCAAGCCCTTTGTGCCTGAAGTCATAACGGTTCATCATCAAGCCTATTACGGCAGCGAAGGCCAGCAAGCCGCCACCGATTTTGACTCGCCTATTCCCGCCCCGCAAATTGCCGTGCAAGGCCGCTTCTACTTCGTTATCGAAGGCGATCCTGCTTGGAGCAAGCTGGCCAAACGTTTGCTGGATAAAGGGTTGTCCGAGCGTGGCATCGGTGCCAAGCGGAGTTCTGGATACGGATTTTTTGTGGGGGACTGAAATGGAAAATGTATTGCATTTTATCGACAACTACTTTAGCCCAATCAGCGCGGTATTTGGGTGCATTACCTTCATACCTATTGTTGTATTGTGGTGGGATCATTCTTTCGGACGTAAAAAAAAGCATAATAAATGGATGAATCAAGCTGTCAAAAATACAGGTCGTTTGCCAGTTGTGCTGATAATTGATTTGCTTGCAGCACGTGATATCAATACGGCTGTTAAGCACTTTATGGCGGGGGACGAAAAACTAAAAAACATCCCGGATGATTGCTTTATCAAGATTGAACGTAATAAAGATATTCTGCCAAAAGACATGCCCGAATTGGCGGAGGAAATCCAAAACGCTGCCGGCGAAGTATTGCAACATGGTGCGGATGAACTGTATGTTTTTTTTGCGGGGCCTGGCTGTGTCGCGGCAATGGTTGGCGCAGAACTTTCAAATATGAGTTGCAAAGTTTTCCTGTACCAAAATGATCGCGCCACCAATACCTACGTCAATTTTGGACCACTGCGACACCCCCGCTTTTGACAGCTGCCAGCATAGCTGGAATTTGATATACACCACCAAGCGCAGTAACATGATTGCAAACACAAAAGAAACACAACGTGCCGAATTAACAAAAGGCATTTCAACCGACACCCACTCAGCGCAGATAATGCCCCGCAAAGCGTTGGCTGGCGTGGCACGGATGACCTAGAGCTTTTCCGCCCCGATTTCCTGAAGGGGATTAAGACGGCTCAGACAAATCTATTCCTGTTGCGCTTTTCGCTTTTCCGCCCCGATTTCCTGAAGGGGATTAAGACACAGCTGTAGTGTGGAAATTCAGATACAATTATTACAGCTTTTCCGCCCCGATTTCCTGAAGGGGATTAAGACTTTATCTGCACCCATGATGCACCTCCTTTTTAGCTTTTCCGCCCCGATTTCCTGAAGGGGATTAAGACGTCTGAGTGCCGCATGAAGTGATGCGCAAGTGAGCTTTTCCGCCCCGATTTCCTGAAGGGGATTAAGACGTGAACCTTGTGCTGTCTCAGTCATAACCTTCTCGCTTTTCCGCCCCGATTTCCTGAAGGGGATTAAGACCTGTTTCAACATCGCTTTGTCCTGCGGCATAATGCTTTTCCGCCCCGATTTCCTGAAGGGGATTAAGACCTCATGTTGATGGTCATGCGTTGCTCAGTTTGGCTTTTCCGCCCCGATTTCCTGAAGGGGATTAAGACTACACGGTTACAGTAACATCTTCATTAGCTGGTGCTTTACCACCCCGAATTCCTGAAGGGGATTCGGTTTGCTTTCACAAGCTTGTCATTCGCTTAAATGGAAGCCATGCTGGCAAAATAACCAGATGAGCTTATTAAACTTTGCCACCTCTGATGACGCGCTGACCTATGCCTGGTTACGGGTAAAGGAAAATGGCGGCGGGGCGGGGTCGGACGGTGTGGGGCTGGATCGATTTAGCGTGGGTTTGCTTGCGCGTCTGGGCAAGTTGCGCGCTCAGGTGATGGGCGGTAGTTATTTACCCGATCCGTTGTTGCGGATTGTGTTGCCCCGCGCAGGAAAATCCCCGCGTTTGTTGGCTGTGCCGACGGTGCGAGACCGTGTGCTGCAAACGGCGGTTGCACAGGTTATCAATCCCATTCTTGATGCCACTTTTGAGGAGGAGAGTTTTGCTTATCGCCCCGGTCGTTCGGTGCGTGATGCCGTTGCCGCTGTGATTGAGGCGCGTGATGACGGCTTTACGTTTGTTGTGGATGCGGATATTGAGGCATTTTTTGACAACATTCCGCACGATGATTTGGTCGCCAAACTTATTGCTGTACTTCCTGACACCACGCTAATGCCACTCATCCGTGCTTGGTTGGGGACACCTGTTAAGACCTCAAGCGGGTTTGTTAAGTCGGTGAGTGGTGTGCCGCAGGGTTCGCCGTTGTCACCGCTGCTGTCTAATCTTTATCTCGATGCGTTTGATGAAACGGTTACCAACAGTGACACCCGCCGCCTTGTTCGTTACGCGGATGATTTTGTTATTCTGACTGAGGATATTCATGAGGCGGAGCTGGCGTTGGAGGGGGCGAAATTATGGTTGGCCGGTGCGGGATTGGCTATTAACTTTGACAAGACGCGGCTCACCACATTTGATCTGGGTTTTACTTTCCTCGGTGTGCGCTTTGAAGGTAATGAGCAATGGGCGGAAGATGACACGGCGGAAATTTGGCTGCTTCCGCCGCAATACCAGAAGCATGCCTCGCGCAAGCCTAAACGCGCTCAGCCTGTTAAGCGCAAGCCTGTTCGTCAGGGAATACGAGCCAATAGTATTGCTGCGCCTGACGAGTTGGGGGCAGTTGCCGGAAGGGTGCATTTTGATGAAGCACCCGCGCCGCTTTTGCGGACGCTTTATCTGGGAGAGCCGGGTGTTTATTTGCGTCAAGATGGCGGGAGAATTTTGGTTGTGAAAGAAGGCGAGGAGATGCTGTCCGTTCCAATTGAAAAAATCGACCAAGTAATTATTGCCAATGAAGGTGCAGTGAGTTTTGGTGCGATGCGTGCGCTGCTGGCGCGAGATGCCAATTTGCTGTTGCAGGGATGGGCGGGTGAACCGCATGGTGTGGTTGTTCGAGCCAACGATACGCGTATCAATCTTCGCGTCAAGCAATACCAGCGGGTGGGGGATGCAAGTTTTACGCTGGCCGTCGCGTGTGCCATCGTCGCGGGCAAGATTGCCAATGCCCGTTTGTTACTGCGCAGATATTATCGTTTTCGTCCGGGTGGAGAAAGCCCGGTTGATCATTCGTTGTGTGATTTGCAATCTAAGTCTTCGGCGGCATCGGATGTTGAGGTGTTGCGAGGGCTGGAAGGGGCGGCTGCCCGACAATATTTTGGCGCATTTCGCGATTTGTTGCCGGAGTCGTGGAAGGCACAATTTGGTAACCGTACTCAACAACCTCCCCTTGATGCAGTCAATGCCTTGCTTTCTTATGGCTATGCAGTCCTGTACCAAAATGTGCTTACGCTGGTTACTGCACGCGGGTTGGAAATTCATTTGGGTCATTTGCACGCTTTGCGCGATGGGCATCCCTCGCTGGTATCGGATTTGGTTGAGGAATTTCGTTCGCTGGTGGTGGATGCGGTGGTGTTAAAACTTGCGCTCGATCATGCCTATGACGCCAGTGAATTTACATTTGAGCCATCGGAGTCAGGCGGTAAGTTGTCACAGTTTTGCCGCATTGAAAAATCGTTGCGGCACAAATTCATTGAAAGGTTGGAGGCAAAATTACAAAGCACGGTGACTCATCCGATGACGCATGAGGTTGGCGATTATCGGCGCATGATTCGGATGCAGGTTGCGCTGTATGTTCAAGCTCTGGAAGGAGTGATTCCCGTGTATCGGTCTTTCGTATTGCGCTGATGCGGCTCTGGGTTATTGCGTATGACATTGCCAATGATCGCCGCCGCAGGGCGTTGGTCAAGTTGCTTGCGCAGTGTATGGAGAGGGTGCAGGAAAGTGTTTTTGAAGGATGGCTGAATCCCATGGAAATCCGTGAGGTGATTAGACAAACAAAAGAAATCATCGAATCCGCAGAAGATAAGGTACGAGCTTATCCGCTGGCCTTAAGGAATGAAAAGCGTTGTAAAACATTAGGGGGACAGAAGCCAGCACGGCATCCACAAGACTATTGGATAGTCGGCTGATCTTCTATGTCGCAACGCACTGAATTTACGCTTATTGCATTTGATGTTGCGGAGGATAAACGCCGCCGGAAATTGATCAGGGTGCTGGAATCATTTGGTGTGCGCGCACAAGAAAGTGTGTTTGAAGCATGGCTCACAGGGAGTGAACAAGACAAGCTAATGTATGAAGCGGGTAAACATATCATTTACGAGACAGATCGTTTTGCTGTTTATGTTTTGGCTTCGACTGATTTTTGTGACATTGTCTCGCTTGGTGTGGGTAAGGTGACCGAAGATTTTACTCATGGCCTATTTTGAAACAGACGGGTGTAGGTAAAATAAATTTTTCGAGTGAACCTCGGAATGACATTGCAAGGGGTCGTGAAGACAGGTGATTAATCTTTCAAGGATCAATTTGATGCTACGATGTAATGACAACTGCTTTGGGGGACTATTCACTTGCAGCAGTAAAAAATCATTTAGAGACAATTTCGTCTTCATCTTTTTCGCGTTTAATTACAGTGTCTGAAAATTCTATTTTTCATTTGCGCTGCAAATCTTGTCGACAGGATGTTCGCGATGCATGGCTGATATGTCCGCAATGCGGACCGCAGGAATGTATTGTGGAAACGACCGATCCGGAATCCGTTGGTCAGCCGGTGTGCCCGTCCTGTGCTCATCGATTTCCGCCGCGCGAGCTGCCTTCAGTCTGCCCGTCATGTCATTCCGACAATCTGGAGTGGTGGGCAGTATCGGAAAAACGCTGGTTCCACCCTGCTTTGAATACCGATCTGAACGGTGGTGTGTGGCTCAAGGGTGAGTTTGACGGTGTGATGCTTGGCATACCGGAAACTGCTGAGCTGAAAGGATTGGCGGCACATACTGGCGAACGTCGCTATGACTTAAATATACTGAGTGGAACGATGCACCATCCACAAGCTGTTGCGGGGCCACCCCAGCAGTTGTCCGATGATGAGCGGCGACCGATCCGTCAGCTGATAGTTCGTGAGGTGGAGATAGTTGAGGACGATCCCCATGGTTCGACCCGCGTGGTGCTACAGGATTTTCGTATACATCACTGGCGCGAGGTGGCAAGTCGCGAGGTGCAGGAGGGTGGCATTCGTCTGGTGGGTAAGGTGCGAGGGGTGGGTTATGGCTATCTACCACCACCTACTGAGCCGATAGTCGAAACGGAGACCCCCCCGCAAACACAAGCCTATCCATTCGAGAAAACCGAACGCGCGTCAATCATCCCATGTTGGGCATGCAGCCAGGCGTTTCGTTATGGGTTGGCCGGGTTATTGTGGCTGTTGGTTTCCTGGCGAGTGGCGGGAATTTTTTTTATTGGCGTGATGCTGGTGTGCTGGTTGGGAGATTTTTTATCCGCTCGCAGGGCTCTGGTCAAAACAGAGCAAGATCGTAAGCTATTGGGCAGGATAGCACTGGGATTGGCTGTGCTGGGGCTTTGGTTGTTGCATCAGAATTATTGTGCACTTCCGCTAAACTTGGGTTTGCTGGTGGTGGGGTTAGGTTTGCTGATTACGGCTTGGTTGTCGAGTTGTCCGATCAAATTGGCATTGCATTTAGCTTGGCCTCTGGCCTTGTTAATGGCTTCAATTTCTGCCGCCTGTGGTCAGAGCGGCACCTGGCTGGATGGACTGCATAACAGGTTGCCACAGTTGGGCAATTTGTTTTTGCAACAATCTGAAACCAGTGCTATTGATCTAGCCTTTCATTCTTCCTCCAATCAATTGATGCCGGAACACCGGCGCGTGTCCGTTGACGAGGCTATTCGCGATCCGTCCTTGCTCAAGGATTGTCGCAACAGTGTGTATTTTCCCGAAGCGGGATTCTTTGCCGAAGATCAGGCTCAGCTTTTGCCTAGTGCCTATCCCAATCTACTCAAGGTGAGTGATTTATTGCAGCAATTTAATGGGGCGCGTCTTGTGGTGAGCGGTCATGCCAATCAACGAGGTGATGAAACACCAGAGGGGATGTTACACAATATTGATCTGAGTCAGGAGCGGGCAGAGGCGGTGGCAAATTGGTTTCGCGTTTTCGGGCGCAATGCGGGGCAGGTGGATGTGTTGGGGATGGGCACCAAAGATCCTCTGATTGAGCAGCCGAGTTCTGAAGCAGAATATGCGCTTAACCGTCGGGTTGAGTTGACTTTGCATTGCAGCGGTAAATAGCCGATGCAGATCTTGGAAATATATCGAAATTGTCTGAAATCTCCTGCTATGAGTGAGGTGCAGATTGATCTATCCGCTGGCGAGGGTAAGCAGGCAGGAATTCGCTTTTCTCTGTCCGGCTGGGGCTTGCTGTGGATGCGAGAACATGTGCCTCGTCGTTTGGACGAACGCATGTTGCAGTGGATGTTGTGGCCATTGCCGTTCTTTTTACTGCGTTGGGTACATGCCTTGATTAGACCACTGCGTGTGTTTGACGAAGCAGATTGGCAATGGCCACCAATCAAAAATGTATATTTTTCCACAGCTAAATCTGTTTCAATTGAAGCTAAATTTGGTTCGACAATCGAGGTGCGCGGACTAAGTCTACTTGGTGGGTTTTGTCGTCAAGTAGAAGTGCCAGTCCCTGACGAACAAGTGCCACAACTTGATCGTGCCGCAGTAAAATTTCAGCTTTCTAAATCCCTTCGCCCGAAACTCAACGCTTTGTTGGACATATCACAACATGAAGGTGTGCAATTTTCCAATCAACTTTCGCCAGTGCTAAACTCTTCCCATCCTTGGTGCGGATCGGCGCGTTTTCACCCACTGCTCAAGCTGCCAGAAATTAAAATTGAAATCAAAACCGATGAAATACCTGCGACAGCTATTTTACCTACTCAAACAATAACGCAACTAAACGAGGAAAAAAGACTATGAGCACTTCACCTGTCTATGACCCAAATAAGCTGGATACATATGAATATGACTATCATCATTTTGACCATGTGACCGGCGAGGCACGGAAGATGAATCTATTTCAGAGAACTTTATATAGGTTCAGACATTTTCTGTGGTTTTGCGCGGGTGCGGACGAACAGTTGTTGAAGTTGAGTCCACACTCTGATCGAGTGAAATATGAGGGAATAGGCGGGATTGTGTTGGCCACCGCTGTTTTGGCATTTTTCTCAGGATCGTATGCGATGTACACAGTGTTTGGCGAACCAGCCCATTTGGATATGTTGCCAGGGGCACAGGCTTTCGATTGGTTTGGTGTGTTGAAGTCCCTTGCAGCAGGCGTGGTATGGTCCTTGGTAATTTTCAATCTGGATCGATTCATCATCACTTCGACTGGCCATGGAGATGGCACATCGAATATTACGGGAGCGGAATTTTTGAATTCGCTGCCCCGCCTCGCGATGGCTTTGGTAATTGGCATCAGTCTTGCTGCACCACTGGAAATTCGTGTGTTCAAGTCAGAAATTGAGTCTAAGCTGACTGAAATGCAGCTGGATGAAATGGAAAAGTTGAATTCCAAATACGAATATCGCCAGCACTACGAGGAACTCAAAGATAACCTGAAAAAGAAAAGGGACGGCATCGAGAAGGATATGGCCGCACGTAAGGAGTCCCTGTCCAGGTCGGATATTGAACTCAACAAAAAACGGCAGGATCTTAATGATGAGGCGATGGGCAAGACAGGACATCATGGTACTGGTCAAGTGTATCAGGCCATGAAAGAAGCGTTGGATGTCCTGCAAACTAGAGCCGATCAAGATAAGGCGCAGTGGACGATTGATGAGTTGCGCTTGCGGGAAGAAATAGCATCACTGGATTTGCAGCGTAAGTTGGCAGATGACCAGTTCAAAGTGGATTCAGCCCGAACGCGCCAGCAAGCGGAAAAGCTGGACGGTCTGGGTATGCGCATTCATTTGGCTCACGAATTGTTTCCCA
Organism: Gallionella sp.; assembly: GCA_040079595.1. GTDB lineage: Bacteria > Pseudomonadota > Gammaproteobacteria > Burkholderiales > Gallionellaceae > Gallionella. Next base: position 22,187 of record JBEBKA010000016.1, on the reverse strand, counting down.
CGGCAGCGTTGGTGCTGATGGCCTTGCTGATGGTGATCGAGATGACACCAGTATTTATCAAGATGATGCTAGTTGATGGACCGTATGTGTATTTGGAAGAGAATCAGCAGGAGATTGTGAAAGCACGCTTTGCCATCGAGAACGTCACTCACTTAAAGCCTGACGGATCGGGTAAGCAGAGCGAATCACTTGGAGCGACATTCCATCAGGCGGAGACGATACGCGATTTTGAGGTTGGCAAACTGGCGGTGGAACGAAGTCTGGCGAAAACGGCACTGGAGGTTTTCGAGAAACACGTGAAATCTGATATTCAAAATCAACCGGAAAAGTATTTGGGTCATCAACAGGGCAAGCAGGTCGGTTAAGAGACCAGCATGCTGAACCGTTGCTTTCTACTCTCCGGGTTCGACCCGGTGTTACTCGCAAGCATATCGCCGCGTCGTCGTTTCTGGCTCTCAATGACGAGTGTGTGGAATTTGGCGAGCTTATTGTTATGTAGCGTGTCAGCGGGATTTTTGTTTTGGTTTGTAACACACTCACTCGGCTTGGCGTGTATGGCGTTGCTGGTGGTAGCTCTGCTGCTGCTGAGTATGCATGCACTTTTAATTTCCGGCACTGGAGAAAGTTGCATCCTGTCAGAAAAAGAATCTAAATTGTGGCGACCGAATTGGTTGCGTAGTGCGATGGTGCTGGGGTTTTCGCTGGTTTTTGCGCAACCAATTTTGTTCTTTGAATTTTCCCGTAATGCTTCATTTTCAGGCGGTCAGACCGCACATAATTTACGCCAACAATATCAGACCAACGCCCTGAGGGATCAGGAAAATCGGATTCGCTTGCAGATAGCCAATTCACGTGAAGCGTTGGATCGGTTGCGTGCAGCGCACCCGGCTACAGAAATTGGTAAGCCGCAGGCTTCTCAGTCTGATGAGCCAGTAATTCCCACTGGTCAGTCTCGACGCAAGGCATTGCTGATTGGTAACCAACGTTATGCGGGTTCACCATTGAGTAATCCGGTAAAGGATACCCGCGATCTTGCGGCGGTATTGAGCAAGATTGGCTTTGAAGTAAAGTTGTTGAATGATGCGACACGCCAACAAATGGAGTTAGCAATTCAGATCTATCAACGCACATTGCAACCAGGAGACATCAGTGTTTTTTACTTCAGCGGGCACGGCTTTCAGGATAATGGAAACAACTATTTACTAGCGACTGATGCACAGGATAATGCACCCCGCTACGCAGTGTCTGCCAGTACGATGGTGGAGGTGATGAGTCGTCGCTCCCTGTCGGCGAATGTGGTACTGGTAGATGCATGCCGAAGTTTTGTGAATCGCGCTCAAGGTGGATTGGCTTCCATCGAAGCGGGCAAGAATACTTACATTGCCCTTTCTGCCAAACCTGGACAGACATCAATAGACGGGCCTCCCGGCAGTAACGGAGTGTTTACTCAGGCTTTGCTGCACCATATAGCCAAGCCAATTGATATTGATATGGTGTTTCGTGAAGTTCGAAAAGATGTCTCATCACTTTCCGGTAACCGACAGGATACCTGGTCAACCAATAATCTAACGAGTAATTTAATTCTGGCTTCCGCCGAATATGTAACTGAAAATTCAGCTGGGACGATTTCGCAAGCGTTGGTCACGCCTGCCCTAGATTCCACTGCGAATGCAAATTCGCCCGGATTGTCTGCTTGCCAAGTGCGAGTCTCCAAACTCCCATCCGATGAGCGTCCAAATGGATTGGAGTTATGTGAAAACGCACAGCTGATTCGTTTGCAGGAAGATTTGCAAGCGTACCAGAAGGATGCTGAATCCCAGATGAGCGTTGAAGAAGCAGTGCCACAGGCAGGTGCAATGCTAGCCCATTATTTTTATGGTGCAAGGAGGTTTGAGTTGCTTTGGCAGAACTTTGTGTTAATGCTGGTTATCGTCGGAGGTTTTTTGTTGAGGGAGCGACTGGTCGGATTGCGGGATTACGAAAAATTGCGTTATGACATGCATCGTCGTCAGGTTCAAGATGCATTTGAGGCAATGCAAAATATTCTCACCAAGTTGCCGTTCACACCTAAAGGCATGATTGACCGGCTTTCCGCACCTTTCGCTGCGTCCATAAAAGCCGGTTCCAAACGTGGGGGGACGTTTGATGAATCGCGGGAAGCACATCGTACCTTGTTTGAACGCATGAAGCAGCAAAGAGAGGTGGCTGCATGAATATCCAATCAGTGTTGATCGGGGCAAGCGGGGCAGACGCGCAATTGTTGGAACATTGCAGTGTAAGCGACAGGTTGCGCTTCATCACCAGTGGCGCATTAATCCTTCTCACAAGCCTGATAGCCTGGTTTAGTCTGACCTTCGCGCTAAACTATATCTTTGTGCCCAGCTCTTCTCGAAGCTGGATAGAAGTGCTACTCAATTATCCGTTAACTTTGTTAGTGGGCGGATGTTGGTTTTTAGTGGTTTTCAATTTATTAAGATTTATTGTTTCCTCGACCGGTTCTGGAGATGGACGATCTGGTATTGCCTGGGATGAAGTCAGGAATTCCTGGTTCCTGTGGTTGTGGCCATTGCTGCTGGCGTTTTGTTTGACTGGGCCGATTGCAGTCATGTTGCTGCATGACGAAATCATCAGTGTCTTGTCGGGTCAGCAGCGCGAAAACTTAGACACGGCTAACCGGCGCGTGGATTTGATTTATCAGCAGGAAATGGACGATTTATATTTAGACCGAGCCAAAATTCAAGGTGAATTGGCCACAATTGTGATGACACTGAAAGGTAAAATATCAGACACAGAGCGGATGATACTGACATCGAAACAGTCTTTGTTGAAGAGTGAAGAAGAGCGAAAACGCATAGATACCGTCAAGTTAAGGGCAATAATAGATCACGCCAAGCGTGTAAACGAGACGACGATTCGAAAAATGGATAGCCTAGTCAACGAAACCTTGAAAGTGTTTGAACAACACCCGGCGTTAATGTTGATGATTGGTGTGTTCATGTTTTTGACGTTGTCTGCACCCGTTGTTCTTAAGTTGCTTTGGGTAAAAGATCCCTATGAATTTCGGCTTGAGTTTCAAAATCAGATAACCATTGCAAAATACGGTATTGAGCCAAGGGCGGAGGTGATTCGATACAAGGGTCAAGATTACCCAATCAACCGTTTCTCTGTTCCAGAACGGATGCTGCTTGAAAACAAGGCTAGACATGATACCAGTCGAAAATTAATGCGAAAAAACCTGCTGGCGATTTATACAGAAGGGAAAATGACTATCCAGTCTGGAGTTGAAACAGGTAAGACGATTTGATCATGCTTTCCTGTTTTGATTTTGTGTTACTTGAAATTAATGAACGAAAATACGCGATGCAAAATAACGAACTGGAAAGTTTGTCCGAGTGTTTAAGGGTGATGGTTTGGCACATAAACAGTATGACTGCTGTCATTCCGGGCTTGACTCGGAATCCAGCAAACAAACCATCGGTGTGCTTTGCTTATCGCTGAATACCCGCTTTCGCGGGTATTCCACGCTACTTTACAAGTGCCGGATCAATAATAATGCAGACCCTAAGGGTGCGGCTAGACGTACAACCACATTTTAATTTTTTCGGTTAAGTCTGGCAGGTCAGTGTCGTCCCACAATTTGATGTTGCTGTCTTCGGCACGCTTGGCGTTTGTGCCGTGCTTGCTAATATGCGTGGTGGTGATGATGGCAGCACGTGCTGTAAGACCGCGTTTGCGTTTGAGTGCATCCAATTTATTAATGAAATTGTTAAAGCCATCTGCGCTGTTTGCATTTTTGCATTCGATTAGGTACATGATGTTGTTGCGTACAATGACCACATCAAATTCATCGGGTGTTTCCCCGCCTGTTTTAACGCCCCATGCAATATCTTGCACACCCGCTACTTTAAGTTGATTAAGCGCGTTTTTAGCGGCACGAAATACCAGTGACTCAAAGCGTTCGCCTATTCTGTTATGGTCACCTTGCTCGGCTTTTGGGATTGTATAAAGTTTGGTCAGCATTATTTCCCCGCCATCGCTTTCAAGCGGTTTGTGGTTTAGACGCAGTAAGGGTTGCCCGAATGCGGCGAAATAATCTTCAATACTTAGCACACCCGGTACGCGTTGCTGTGGTTGATCTATCGGGTTTAGCCAGATAATGCGGTTGTCACGCTCACTGTAAAAAATTGGGCGGTCTGCGACTCGAAATACCTCGTGTGCGATGAGTGACATGATTTTCATTCCCCCTGTCGCATTCAGTGCGGCACTGGGGTGGTCTGCTAAAACTTGTTGTATTTGCTTGCGAAATAGCGAAAGGTTTCCCTTGTCGTCTATCAGGAAACGAACCACGCTGTATTGTTTGCTTTTGAATGCAAATTCCAGTGAGTCCGCTTTTGATTTCATTGCCGGACTTTCCAGCAATACGATTTTGTTGCGCCCGATTTCCTTAGAAATCGCAGGAATATAGTTGGGTAGCGGCTCATTCGAGACGATGCAGACGTGCGTATCGTAATTGTTCAATCGCTTTCCTTTACTTGATGTGTGTGAGCCAGCCCAATTCAAACGGGATGTCGGCAATTTCTTCGCGGGTGAGTAGTTTTCCTTCCGGCAGGCGTGATTTGATGCGCAACACCAGTGCGGTATCACCCGCTTGCATGGTAACGGCGATGCGGTTCATCGGCACTTCCACTCCCAACAGTTGACTTAAAAATTGCGCGCTGGCTTCGTGTCCGATGGCGGATTGAAAGCCATTTTTCAGGTGTGTCTGCGCCTGTTCTACGGTGAGCGGGCCGGTGAAATTCCATTCGCCATAGCTGGTGAGGATGGGGGTGTTGAGCAGATAAGTGGTCATGGTGTGGTGTCGTTATTTCGCCGATTAAAAGTAACACGCTTGTAACTCAGGATGCGCTTGCCAAAATTTAGACAAGCTTGTGAACCTTATTTTTTGTTTTGCTGTGATTAGTATGCCGCCTTGCTGAATTGGCAGCAATTTTAATTTGAGGAGTTGCAAATCATGAAATTGAACAACGTAATATGCCAAATAAACAAAACAGGATTTGGGCTGCTGGTAGTGGCATCGTTGGCACTGGTGGGGTGTGGCGGCGGGGGCGGCGACAGTGGCGGTGCGGGTACACCAAGCGGACTTTACAACGTGCCGCTGACAGGTGTGGGTGCGACGGGTAATTACACGATGACTACGACGCGCACCTCCAGTGGTGTTACGCAAAATGGTGTCACCGTTGCCAACGTGGCACTCCCCGCCACACAAGCCTTGTTTTGCAGTGATGCCGCTGTCCATGCGGCAGTAACCGCATCAATCGGTTTCATGGGTACATTAAATGTAACGGGCTGTACTTTTTCCGGTGTAACGGGACAGGTCAGCATGATGATTGATTTGGGCATCGGTCAAGGCTACACGACTCCAGGTAGTGTCAATTTTAGTTACGCAGCAACACCTGCGGCTAGCAACCCTGGCATTACGGGTGTTACACCTTCTGGTTCCGGGATCGGTACATCCGTGACGATTACGGGTACGAATTTCCGACAAGGGTCGGGCGGCATTTTGTCTGGTGATGCGTATCGTGTCAGCTTCAATGGTGCAACCGCAACGCCAAACGGGAGAACGCTGACCCAATTGGCGGTAATTGTCCCAGCGGGTGCGACAACGGGCGCGTTGACTGTAACGGATTTGATTACCAATCAGGTTTACAACGTGCCCGGCGGCTTTATGGTGACGGGTCAACCTTCGCAGACATTTATTGCCATTCCTGCCAATGGCGTATTCACTGCTGCTGCAAATAATGTGGCGGTAGATTTTGCAGATATTACCGGGGCAGTAGTAACCGTTAACGCAACGGACATCATATTCGACATTACGTTGAGAAACTTGCCCGCCACGTTTACTTTTAATCAGCCCAATGTTCCGCTTAACCAACGTGAATACGAGTGGGCGGTTGATTTCGACATCAACAATGACAGCCTCCAAGACTACAGCTTGTCGTTAAGCTCGTTTAAGTCCACAGACCAGCCGGGTAGTCCGGTAAGCACGCCAATTGTGCAGCCGCTGTTAAAAGGAAAATATCAGGTGAATGTGTGGAACAAAAATAATTATTTGGTTGGTGCTTCAGCGTCTGTCACTGGAAACACCATCCGCTTGAGTGTACCCAAGTCAGCACACACAGCATTGTTGAACATCACGCCTGCTGCCATGGTGAATATCAACACTTGGTACAGAAGTGACAGCACCACATTGGTGACGGATTCAATCTAAAACGACAGGGAAAATAGTTGGGCGGTGCTGGGTTATTCCCGGCACCGCCCAATCACTTTAATGGGACATTCATCTGAAAAATCTGCGCAATTTCATTCCAAACTCACAGTTTGGATTGCATTTTGCCTATGCCTGCTCGAATGGGGATTTTGGATTGAAAATGTTGAAGAGTCTTCTTACTCCTCGGTAGTGTGCTTTTTAATCATCTATTTGACAGTGGGTAATGTGGTGATGCTCGCCATCGGCGTATTTCCCGCATCAAGCCAAAAAATTCTCGCAGGGAGAGTTGACGTGAAATGGGGGCTGAGAAATTTGTATTGGACTTGCTGGTGGCCGTGGTATCTCAAAATTTGAACGACAAAGAACTATTGGAGATTTGCCATTAAGCGCATTCGAGAGCACGCACATGTTAGCCAACTCGTATTTGCGCGCTACTTGAATACCAGCGAATTTACCGTGCAAAAATGGGAGACGGGTCAAAAGCGACCCAGTGGGATGGCATTGAGATTGTTGCGTGTAGTTGAAAAGCACGGACTTGAAGATATCGTGTAATGCCAAGAATGAAAGGTTGACCAATTTAATTAGTGCATCTACAATAATCCCATGAAATCGCGCTTTACTTGGAACGAACAAAAGCGGACCAAAAATTTGAACAAACATCATCTGGATTTTTCGGATGCGGGACTGGTATTAGAAAGTCCATTTCGGTTAGACGTGGAAAGTATCAGGAACGAGGAAGGACGCACGCAGTCGTTTGCTTACGTATTTGATCGGCTTGCTGTGCTAACCGTGGTGCATCTACCAGGCGAAAAACCTCACATAATTAGTTTTCGTACAGCAAGCGAGGAAGAACGAGAGGTCTATCATGAATGGCTCGAAAATGACTACACAGCATAAGGCAATTTTGGCAGCGGTAAAGAAAGCCCCGCCGGGCGGCGACTACGTTTGGGACGGCAAGGATGAAAGTGATCGTCCATTGACCCGCGAAGAAATGCAAAAAGGTATTGAGGCATACCGCAAAAAACGCGGACGACCAATCAGTGCCGCACGCAAAGAACAGGTAAGCGTCCGGTATAGCCCAGAAGTTTTAACCTACTTCCGTTCCACCGGAGAAGGCTGGCAAACTCGCATGGATGCTGCTTTGCAGTTGTTGGTTAAAAAGCATCCAGACTGGTTGAAGAAGATCGGTTAACTTTTGGGTCGTTACTTGTAGTTGAAAAGCACGGACTTGAAGTTTGAGTGTAAAGTTGACTGTCACCGATTTGTCACGTGACAGGGTATTTATGGTGCTAATTCAGGCTATTTGAGGCTAGTTATCGATGATGCGGGCATCGTAAGCGGTTGATTATTAAAGGCCGTAAATTGAAAAATCGCTCTACGAACCAAGGGGTCGGGCGTTCGAATCGCTCCGGGCGCACCAGTAGTAACAATGGGTTAGGTCAGGAATGACTTAGCCCATTTTTATTTTATTCTCTTGATGGGTACACCTATGGGTACACCAGAAATTAGTTTCTTTAAGAAACATTCGCGTTTCGCTTCAAAAACCTCAAGAATGCCGAACTTATGTTCACACTCCCCTCAACCTGGAATCTTATAGTCCCCACGGTCGTATCTTTCATCGTGGCGATGTGAATTTCATTTGACGAAAAAAAGGGACGGGCAATGGCACGAAACGCAAACGAAGTTAGGCGGCTATCCGATTTACCAAAGTGGTTTGACCTTTCGAAGTACAAGAATGCTTCGACACTAGATCACGCTGGTTGGTACAAAAACTTATGCGCACGAAAAAATGCATTAAAACTGCTCAATTCAACAAGTTTTAAGCAAATGTTACAAAAGGATTCTCAGAATGAAAATATGAAAGGCATCATGTCTGGTTTGAAATCCATTCGAAATACACCTGTTTTTTCAGACTCCAGCTTTAAAGGAAAGAGTCCTTGGCTGTTTCACGCACCTATATACACCGAATTCGGTGTACAGCAGATGACGGTTTATGACCTTTATTTTGCTGGAAGTAGGATTGAAGAAGCCAAACAAAAATATGCTCGAATAGTCATTGCTGCGGCTGGTGATGGGGAAGACTACTACAATGCGCTGTTGTGGACGGAGCAAGAAAAAGAATGGAAAACCAATCCGATGGACGATGTATTGTCTGCTAGTTTAATAAAAGTGAATCTCAAATTGCCAGAAAATATGCTGGTTGAGCAGTTTAGAGCATATCTGAAAAAATTAAATGGGAAAGCAAAAAAGGTTGAAAAGCTAGAGTTTGATAAATGGATCAAATTCGGCGTACTGCCTTACCTAGACTTAAAAATATGGGAACTTGAGTCTGGGGAAACCATTATAAACCGCGTTATGGCTGATGCAATTTTTCCATCGGGTGAAGGTGGTGAAGATGCGGTAAGAAAGACAACTGCAAAACTTGCTAAAGAGCTACTGACAAATGAACACCTTGATAAGTTTGCCGAAATAGCAGGTGCGATTTAGCGGAACGAAACTATAACCAAACTTTTCCGGAAAAAATTAAAGATTTTCCGTGCCGTGACTCGCGGTTTTTTATTCCTACAATGCTGTATTTACACAAGTCTACTTAGCCTTGTGTAATTCAAACATAAAGGAAAAAAAACATGGGTAACGCAACGCAACAAACCGTAACACATCTCGCGCAGTTTTATAGACTGCCACATTTGAAGGCCAAGCTTAATGTGTCCGGCTCTAGTATTTGGGCATGGGTTAAAGCTGGCAAATTCCCCAAGCCAATTAAGCTGTCCGAAAACTGTACCGCATGGAATGCTGCCGAAGTAGAGGCATGGGCGCAATCACGCATCGCTTCAAGCAACTAAGGAGCCGACCATGCAAACTACACAACAAAATTTGGCAGTAGCCAACCAGCAATACGCTTCACGGAATACAAACCATACTCAGAATTTGGGGGCTTCATTAGAGCAAGTGGAACATGCTCTAACTTTCATTGATGCTACTGATAGAAAAGTATGGATTGATTGCGGCATGGGGATCAAAGACGAATTCGGTGAAGCAGGCTTCGACGCATGGGACAGCTGGAGTGCTGCTGCCGATAACTACAGCACGCGTGATGCCATCGCATCTTGGAAATCCTTCAAGAGTGGCGGCGGCATCACCATCGCCACCCTATTCAAACTGGCGATGGATAACGGCTATCGGCATCACACCATGGGTCAGCCAACCCCGCTCACGTCCGAAGAGATTGCAAAGCGTGCTGAGGGAATAAAAGCAGATGTGGAGGTTCTGGCACAGAAGCGAGCTGCGGCAGCTATAAGAACTCAAGTTATCTGGGATGAACAGCCAAACGGGTCGGAAGCAACTCAATCTAATGTGAGTGAACATCCTTACCTTGAACGTAAGGGCATCCTGCCATACGACGCAAAAATATACCACGGCGAATTAACTATCGCAGGGATGAATTGTAACGGCTCAGTCATGTTGCCGATGCGGTTGAATGGCGCGATCACTGGCCTGCAATTTATTAGTAAGGTTGGCGAAAAACGCTTTCTGCCTGATGCTGAAAAAGGCGGATTTTTAATCGGCAAGATTGAGTCTGGGAAAACCATTTGTATCTGTGAAGGTTTTGCCACGGGTGCAAGTATTCATGAAGCCACTGGCTATGCGGTAATCGTCGCCTTCGATGCGGGTAATCTGCAAAAAATCTCTATTGAGTTAAGAGCAAATTTTCCAGATGTGGTTATTGTGCTATGTGCCGATGATGATGAGTCGGGCGTGGGACAACGCAAAGCGACTGAGGCAGCGCAGGCAGTGAGTGGAATGATTGCTATGCCGATATTCCCTGATTCGCGAGCGTCTGGTGTGAAGGACTTTAACGACCTGGCGACCCTACAAGGACTAAAGTCGGTAGCGCAGGCTATAGCAGGTGCTAAGACTGTAGCCATAGAAGTACCTATAGAAGTACCTGTAGCAGCCACAACAAGAAGTTACGCCAACGAGTGGCCTGTACCACAATCACTGACTGTAAAGATTGACTCGAAGCCCTATCCGCTTGATGCACTGCCCGACACCCTCCGTGCCGCTGTTGAAGAAGTTGGTGGCTTTGTAAAAGCCCCAATGCCGATGGTGGCCTCGTGCGCAATCTCGGCCATATCACTGGCAATTCAAGGACTTTACGATGTACAGCGCGCCGAAAAACTACATTCACCAGTGGGCTTATTTCTACTGACGGTTGGTGAAAGTGGCGAGAGAAAATCGACTTGTGACGGATTTTTTATGAAGGTGATTCGGGACTATGAAGATGCGCAAGCGGAATTAGGCATACCTGCACTTAAAGATTATCAAGCGGCCACAGCGTCATGGGAGGCCAAGTGTAGCGGTGTTAAAGAAAAAATTCGGCAATTTGCAAAAGAGCATAAATCAACTGTCAGTCTCGACGCGGAATTGTGTAATTTAATACATGATGTACCCATCAAGCCACGAACTCCGCGCATCATTTATGCGGATGTCACTCCCGAAGCAATGGCTTACTCCCTAGCTATGAACTGGCCGAGTAGTGGAGTAGTTTCTGCTGAAGCTGGGATTGTGTTTGGATCACACGCGATGAGCGGTGATTCAGTGATGCGCAACCTTGCTACCCTTAATCAGCTATGGGATGGTAATAGCTTGAAAATTGATAGGCGTTGTTCTGACTCCTTTGAAGTAAAAAGCGCAAGGTTGACTATGTCATTACAAGTACAAAGCGCAACTCTGCAAAGCTTTCTGGATAAATCAGGCGCATTGGCTCGCGGATCGGGATTTCTAGCCCGATTCCTGCTGGCGATTCCTGAATCAACCCAAGGAAGTCGACTATTTACCGAAGCACCAAGCAATTGGCCGAAATTAGATGCATTTAATTCTCGAATTACAGCCTTGTTATCTCAGCCTGTGCCAATTGAGGAGGATGGGTCTTTGACACCTCAAATGCTGACGCTGACACCCGATGCAAAAGCGGCATGGATTGTTTATCATGATGTGGTAGAGAGTGAACTAGCTAGTGGGGGTGAATTATTTAATGTGAGAGATGTGGCTAGTAAATCTGCTGATAACGCGGCGCGTCTGGCTGCGCTGTTTCATGTATTCGAGGGCGGTACTGATGCTATTAGCGAGGACGCATTTGAACGAGCAAGCCGTGTTGCTACATGGAGCCTGTCTGAATCGCGGAGATTTTTTGGTGAGCTTGCGCTTCCATCTGAAATGTTAGATGCGGCACGTTTAGATAAATGGTTGATCGAGCATTGCAAGCGAGAGCTTACCCACTGCGTCAGCAAAAGGCATACGCGTCAATATGGAACTATTCGTGAAGGGACAAGGCTTGATGCGGCAATTCGCGAGTTAGTATCGCTAGATAGAATTCAAATAAAGCAAGAAGGGAAGCAGATTTCTATCTGGCTAAATCCAGCACTCATGGGTACTGGAGGTGAGCTATGAAACTAACTGAATCACTTCCTACAAAGCCATTTGCTACGGCTACAGGTGCTACTTTAGCTACAGCTGTTTTGGGGGCTATTTCAAATGTAGCAGCAATAGCAACTGTAGCCGTAGCAAACCATAAGGCGGCAAGTAAAATTCTTCATGCAAGTCACCTTGGATCAGTTTTACGTTGGTGGAAATGGAAAGCAATGTTGTTGGGTGGTGAAATTATCGCGTTATGGCAATGGTGAACACCAACACTAAAGCCAACATCAAGATTACCCACCATGGCAATGCAAATAAAATTCGCACGAGCAAAGTTACAGATGCAAATACTGACCTCGTTATAGGGAATGGACTGTTCATATTTCAGGTCAGCTTGGCTGTGAGGTAGTTACCATCAGGCCAATTTTCTGATGCATAAAATCTAAAGCGATCAAGGTGTGCTTGCTCTAAAGCTCCAGTGACTGTTGGTATCTTTCCGTTTGACTCAAGTCGCAGTTTTTTGAGCCTTCCAAAATTTCTGGCAACCCTTGCTGCAAAATCTGCATCAGGACAAATGTAATCGACGCGTGCCCAACGCTGACTTGCCTTAATCACGCTGATGTAAGCTCCGATTACACATTCGTAACGTCGGTCGGTTTTTATTTCTCGCTCCAGCTCAAGTGCTATGCACTCTCCTGCGGGATTAGTGGCTTCTCCATCTGGTAATTTTGGCAATCCTTTATTCATCAGCGCACGGGCAGGCCGCCAATCATGCCAACCCAATTTTTCGGCTGTGACGCGAGCAAGTTGCGTTTCGATTTGATGTGGCACAAACAGCGGATTTGTTTTGCTGGCTTCCCAAGGATTACGATGTTCTGGTGTCTCATTCAAGTGCCAAGCAAACGCCAATCCCTTCGATGTGATGCCCTGCAATACAACCTGTTTCACGCCACGTTCACCTTGGATGAACATGCGCCTCGAAACAATCAAGCCATCACGTTGCATCGCTTTTAGAAGTGCGTGAGCTGCGGCATATTTGATATTGAGAAGTGCTGCAACAACTTCCGTAACTGTCCAAATTTCATCACGCAACATCTTGAGTAACAGTGTTCGCTTTTCAGCTGCACGCGCTAATCTCTGTTTTGGATCAGTCATCAAAAATGCGCTACGTAGTACGTTTGCTTGAATCGCACTATTAACATTTGTCGTAATAAGTTGGTTCATCGCTTTCACTCCATTCTAAAAAACTCGTGATCTTTTGGACGCTTGATTTTTCCATGGGTATAGGTAACTTTTGATAACTGCACATCATTTTTCAGAGACATAATTTTGTTGTTCGCCACATTGATCTTCGCTGGAATTGGCGTGATCGCAGCCAAGCATTTATCAACGCGGTAAGGACTGACATAACAGGTTTGAGCCAGTCCTTTGCCGAACAATACCACCCAGCCAGTTGGTAAATTACTCAGCTTGTTCGAGTCGAATAGAAAGTGTTCGGTCTGCCGAATGCTGCGTTCCGAGTTTGTTGCCTCCGCTAGTGCGATATTTTTTTCGAGTTGACGGGTTTCATCATCCACCAAAATCACACCACTTTTCCGAGCGAACCAATCTGAAGAGTCTGGGTCTTCCAGCTTATAAATAAACTTGCATGGCGTATTTTCCACGATTGCACCCGCGACCATCTCAGGGTTTAAGTCGGCTGGGCAATCTTTTAAATCTGTGAATGATTGGAAAGATAAAACCACGCGCATTCCTTTATCTCTACTTGCTCCAAGCCCCTGCAACACTGGACGTGAGATATGATATTTTGCTTCATCAGCTATCACACACACTGTGCGTTGCACACCATTCATGCGGTCACGTGCCGTGGCGATTTGTTGTATGCGCACGAAAATCATTTGCTGCGCACGTTTCACGGCTTGTAATGTCATGCTGCCCAGCACATAAACACCACCACCATTCGCCACTATTTCGGCTATAGAAAAACTACTTTCCCTAGCATTGATTGCTTCGACACCCGCCATTTCTCTTAACTTGTCCAGGAAGCCGGGGGCTTCTTTCTGCCAAAACACATCGTTGGACATGTCTGAGTATAATTCTGCAATAGTTAAATTCTCTTCGTGAGCTAATACCGACGCATGATGCGCAGCATTGCGATCCTTTGCCTTGAAAAAATCTGCACCTTTACCTGTATCTTGCAGGCTTAAAGTTGCGCTAAACAACTCTTCAATTTCCCAAGCTTTCGCACCTGCCAAGATATTTATTTGCGCTGGATTTTCTGGCAGTAATGCAAGGTAGTGATATGGCTTGCCATGCTCATTACACGCACTGTAAAGCGCGTGCGCACCCCATTCGTCATCCTTTGGGTCAAGGTAAAAAAGTGCTTCGCTATTCATAATACTTTGTGCTGCTAAATCCTGAAGCTTGCGACCTTTGCCACATCCCGATGTACCAGCAATCGCAATGTGTGGCAGATTGCCAGCCCAATAAATCGGATTGTTGTTTTGATCCAGTCCCATGAAGAACTCACCAGCGCGGTGATACTGGCGCGGATCATATTCATTGTGGTGCTGAGGCAATAGTTTGGCGACGGTGCGCACATCAGTACGTCCCAGTCTTTCAACTCCAGAACGCTTGGTCAGCTTGGCTTGCGCACGGTCAAATAAGCCAGGTGCAAAACGATACCAAATAAACACGCAAACTAGACCACCCAATAGGCATCCCGCCCATTCCATGCCAAGTGATGCCGAGCGTTCTGGCAATAACCACCACAATGTAATCCCGATCAATCCCGTGCCTGCCAAATAGCTCAGGATTTCCGAGCGTAGATATTGTTCGTCGATATAAGTGCGCACGGCAAAGATGCCAAACAAGCCGCTTGCAAACCCAGACCACGGCATCAGCGTATCTCTTGCGTAAATTAAGTACGGCATCAAAATGGTTATTTATTTGTTGAAAATAATCGCTGTTGCATCGTGCGCACTTTTGCCTCACCGCTAACCAAATAGCTAGCCCGCGACATCGAAAAATTCATATAAATAACGTAGTGCGCAAGAAAAAGGTACTTGGGAAGCCACAAAATACTATCAATCACTTTTTGCATAAAAACCTCATTGCTTATAACCAGTGGTTATTATATTCCTATTGTGATTAAAATCAATCTTCTAAATAGCCATTGGTTATAATGAAAATGTTGAATTAGGTTGTTGTTTAATGTCGTGCATCAGCTTTCGCATTGGCCGTTGGTTTGCGCATTACCTGATTGATGCATTCAGCCCAAGCTGAATCAGCAACAGGCAGGGGGTGCCGAAACGATGAGCTGGCAGATTGCGCAGCAATCGTCGCCTAGCGAAAGCATTGTCCAAACAATGCGGTCGTGTACGGGGGATGCAATCCACCACGCCGAAGTCGCGTAGCGGCACTCGGCTCCATGCTTCGAAGCGGTTACGAAAGTTAGCGGCGGATGACAAGGCGATAGACGAGGCATTCGAGGTTGTCCGTACAGGACAATACTTGCGGTAGCGAGTACCAGCCAAGGCTTTATCTTGGTGCAGCCCTGCGAAGCATGGAGCCGAGTGCCGATAGGTACGGCAAGGCGTGGCAAAGTTTGCAGCACGGACTGACCCTAGTCAGTAGCCAGTCGATAGCAAAGCCAACAGCGTCTTGCGTTATCGACAGCGCAGCGGTGGCGACGTGCTTACACACGAGCATCATCTCGTGTGACATTCTCGTGTATCAGGCTCGTGATAACTTCGATACGAAGCTATTCCACGAGCATGAAGCACCTCTCTAATGCACACTGACATACAAGTGTATTAGAGATATTTATATTAGATAGGACGGGGTGGGTAGTAAGCCGTACCTACCTGCGGCTTGCTGACTGACCCTACGAGATAATATAAAACGGTTTCAGGTGGTGATTACTGTGCAGTCTGAAGCGTTTCATCTCAGCAAGCAGTGGTCACCACCTGGTTGTTGCGATACACGGTGATGGCTTATGGTCACGGTGTATGGTGTTTGTTTCATCCAAGTGTATGCGTAGCGAATAGTAAAAGCATTGCGGTGTTATGGCGCACTCTTTGAGTAATTGCGCCAAATAGATATTGCTATGTGGCGCAAATAAGTTATTGCGTGCCACATAAAATGGCGCGATACTGTATTACGCGCCACAAAAATGAGAGTGATATGCCTAAAATTGTTTCGCCTCAAGAACTCAAGCTGATTGTTGACATGATTGCCCAATATCCAGATGGCATCGGAATGGAAGAGTTGGTGCGGGTCATGGATACAGGTATGCCGCGCCGTACATTGCAACGTCGATTGGCAGCACTGCTGGAACAAAAGCTGATTGTCAGTGAAGGGATGGGTCGTGGTTTGCGCTACCGTTACTTGTCTCAAATAATTGGTGTTGCCACAACTGAACAAGCCAAGGGTACAGATCAACTCGCTGTTGAGATTTATATTCCTATCTCTGCCGATGGCGAAGAGATTAAAACCTACATTCGCCAACCGCGTCATCAACGCAAACCCGTCAGTTATAAAAATGAGTTCCTTGAGCAATACCGTCCTAATCAGACGGCTTATTTGCCAGAGTCATTGCGCACTCAATTGCATAGCTTGGGTCGGTCATCCGCAGAACAAACACCCGCAGGAACTTTTGCCCGTGACATTTTGAATCGCTTGCTCATTGATCTTTCGTGGGCATCATCGAAATTGGAAGGTAACACGTATAGCCGCCTCGATACCGAGCGGTTAATCGAATTCGGTCAAGCGGCAGAAGGTAAGGATGCGCTGGAAACGCAGATGATTCTTAACCACAAATCAGCAATTGAATACTTGGTGCGCGATACTGAACACGCGGGTGTGACACCCGAAACAGTAATTGCATTGCACGCTTTTCTTTCCGATGGCTTGATGCCCGATCCGCTTACCTGTGGTCGCATTCGCAATCGACCCGTGGAAATCGGTGGCAGTGTTTATCTGCCAATTGCCATGCCACAACGATTGGAAGAATTGTTTGGTATCGTGATGAGTATGGCTGCGGAAATTCAAAACCCGTTCGAGCAGTCATTTTTTATGATGGTACATTTGCCTTATCTGCAACCTTTCGAGGATGTGAATAAACGTGTCTCACGACTTGCTGCCAACATCCCGCTCATCCAGCATAATCTTTGTCCGCTCTCCTTCATCGACGTGCCACAGCAAGCCTATGTTGATGCGATGCTGGGCGTGTATGAGCTTAATCGCATTGAATTGTTGCGTGATGTATTTGTGTGGGCATACGAACGATCTTGTCAGCAATATGTTGCCGTGCAACAGCAACTGATTCCACCGGACACATTCCGACTACGCTATCGCAATGAGTTGAACGAGGTTGTACGTGCAATCGTTCGTAGTGAACAATATGCAAGCGAAGCAGCGATCAATTCTTGTATGCCCAAAACGGTGATAAAGGAAGATCAGCCACGCTTCGTTGCGCTTACACTGGAGGAATTCCAGACGCTACATGCTGGCAACGCCATTCGGTTCGGTTTGCGACCACTGGAATTTGCAGCATGGCAAGAGAGATATGCCAAACCTAGTTGAAGTGAATGTAAAGCTGAAAAATTGCTGTCAGGCTTTTAGATGGGTTAGCAAAACTTTTAGGTGTTAAATCTGTACTATTGAATAAATTCACCATCAATGAAATCAACAAGTTAAACGGGGCTAGTTGAGTAAACAATAGTACATTTCAATGCTATTAACTATATGTTTAGTATGGAAAATATATTTTCAGGTGAGGCAGGCTACGAACCAAGGGGTCGGGCGTTCGAATCGCTCCGGGCGCACCAGTAGTAACAATGGGTTAGGTCAGGAATGACTTAGCCCATTTTTCTTTCGCTGGGGACTTTTTGGGGACTTTCATTCCCAAGTTGTTCCCGCCGTATCATGGCAAGGCTGCGGTTGGTTCGATTACCTTCATCCGTAATGCGGTTTAACGCCGTGACCAGCTCATCCATCTGAACCACCGAATAATGAGCCGTCATTCCTTTACGCGTATGCCATAGAATGTCAGCAATCGTCTCTTCCTTCGCCCCTGCCTCGCGTAATCGCATTCCCACGGTATGACGCAGATCGTGAATGTGCAGGTCTGGAATACCCGCCAACTTTCTCGCCCGTTGCCAGCCGTTGTTATTCATCGTCTCAACACGATGACCGCCATACGGAAACACATACTCGGCATGTTTACCGCGTTGTGCTTCAACAATATTTTGCGCCACCTTATTGCATACCAGAACACGACTGCGTTTACGCCCCTTGACGTTCTCTCTGGGAATATCAAACACCGATACTCCCAACTCGGGAATGGCAATTTCCCATTCCCACTTCAGACCACACACCACCTCATCCCGCACACCCGTGTTCAAATCGAACAACACCATCTTGGCGAGATGATTGGGCAGTAACGGCATAATGCGCCGTTGTTCTGCCCAAGTGATAGGACGCGGTTCACGCTGGAAGCCTAACAATGGCAACATGGTAATCAGCGGGACAGTTTCCAGCCAAGTTTTCCCGTCCTCGTCGCGCCAACTGCGTGCCGCCAAGTTCAGAATACGCCGCACCAGCCCCAACCCCAAGTTAATGGTTTTGTGTGCCAATCCGTGGGTTTTTCTATCCTTGACATAAGCTGTCAGCGTTCCGTCGTGTATCTGATCGAGCGTCAACTTACCAATAAAAGGCATCACCCTTTCCAATAAATATATGTCCTGAGGAAGCGACACTTTTTCGGGGTTATCGAGCAGATATTTCGCTGCCGCTTGATCAAAAGTACGTTTGGGACGAGTCCCGAACAAATGAAGCTGCCGCAGTTGCTCAAGCTGGTAAATTAACCAGCTTTCCGCTTCTTCAAACGTTGCAAAACGGTTGCGAAGTCGAGTGCCTTTGTATATCCGATCGACACACCAGAAACCTTGCGGATCCGAGTAGATGCCAGTTTGCGTTCGGCCCATAATAAATCTCCTTTCTTCATAGGCCGTCCGTTCCTGTGGATATGCTCTTCTAAAACGCGGTCGAGGCCAACCCGATCAAAAATTAACGACGTGCCTATACGAAACCCTGATAGCAACGGGCGGATGTGTTGATCAAAAGCGCGACGCTTGATACCCAAGTAATGCGCCGCTTCCTGACAGTTAAAGCCACGCTTTGGCAGCGGCGTTACCTCCGCTACCTGCGCTGCCTTATTCATTGCTGCCATCCTTGGATTCGTTAGAACCAACTATTGGCTTGGGCGAACGGAATGGATAAATATCAGTACTCAGTTGAATCACAACAAATCGATTACGCAATACCGCAGGCACGGACAGGGAAGCGGGGATACGCTTTACCGATGGCTTGGTGCGCTTGTTCTCCAACGATTTGCCGCTGGTCAGCGCAGGTCGCGCTGCCGCGCTCACCGCGCTGGTCAGCGCAGGTCGCGCTGCCGCGCTCACCGCGCTGGACTGCTTGCCGTTCGCGAAAAAGTTTGTGGCGAAGCGGATGATGTTTGGGGCGAATGGTTAATGTTTGACCGAGTGATAATTTATTTGTGAATTTTTGAGTTTGTAACCTAGCGCGCACAGAAACCAACCAATACAAAGCCATATAAAACCAGCCACAAGCCTACCTGTTAACTCCCCAAAAATTTGAGTGGTCAAGATTATGATGCCACAAATTGCTCTGCAACGACCTTCACCAGTGGGCATAGGCTGATAGCCAATTAAATAGGTTACTCCGAGAATCAACACAAAAATGCCTAACAACAGCAACACTATTCCCATAGGCTTTGGATTTAGCTCGCCCCTCAAAGAAGAAAGGCGGTGTTCGGTACTTTCTCTAAGAACAAATGTAAGTGCAAATAAAAATGCTATGAACAAAGTAAAAACAGCAATATCAATCCCGTTGGGATTTGGTGTAGAAATTAACGCAGCTAGAGCAATTGCTCCTGAAAAAATAATCACTATCTGCAATATGATACGAATTATCCGCATTTCCAAACCCAATTAAATATAGCCCGCAAGCACTCTTGAACTGCAATTAAATTTGCCTCTTAAACAGCAACATCAAATTTCCACCACCACCGGCGTATGATCCGAAGGCCGCTCCCACTTACGCGGCACTTTGTCGATCACGCAGCTTTTGCATTCCGCCACGAGGGGCGTGCTAATCAGAATATGGTCGATGCGCACACCGTGATTGCGGCGGAACGCCATCATGCGATAGTCCCACCAGGTGAAGGATTTGTCGGCCTGTTCAAATAATCTAAAACTGTCGTGCAGCCCCAGATCGGTGAGGTAGCGAAAATGAATGCGCTCTGCTTCGCTGACCAAGATGTTGCCCTGCCACACCACGGGGTCATGCACGTCGCGGTCTTCCGGCGCGATGTTGTAGTCGCCTAACACCACGAGTTTCGGATATTGCAGCAACGCTTCCTTGAGATAATTTCGCAAAGCAATGAGCCAGCCGAGCTTGTAGTAATACTTGTCGGAATCGACTTCTTGCCCGTTAGGCACATACACACAAATCACGCGGATGCCGTTGATGGTGGCGGCGATGACGCGCTTTTGTTCGTCCTCATAATTGGGGATACCGAACTGCACCTCCGCCAATGGCTCACGACTTAATATCGCCACGCCGTTGTAAGTTTTTTGCCCGACGAATGCGCTGTGATAACCCGCCGCCAATAATTCTTCGTGCGGAAAATCGGCATCTTGCTGCTTGGTTTCCTGCAGGCACAACACGTCGATAGGATTCGCTTTCAGCCAATCCAGCACGTGCGGCAGGCGTACTTTCAGGGAGTTCACATTCCACGTGGCGATTTTCATGCAGCGGATTCCGATAAGCCATTGTGCCGCAACAGCGCATCAATACTCGGTTCACGCCCTCTAAACGCTGCGAAGGATTCCATGAAATCGCGCGAACCGCCCATCGCTAAAATCTCGGCACGGAAGCGCGCACCTACATCGGGATTAAGCACGCCTTGCTCTTCAAACAAGCTGTAAGCATCGGCGGATAACACCTCTGCCCATTTGTAGCTGTAGTAACCCGCCGCGTATCCGCCTGAAAAAATATGCGAAAAGCTGTTAGCAAAGCGGTTGAATTCGGGCGGGATGAGTAACGCAACTTCAGCGCGCACTTCGTCGAGCAATTGCAGAATGCTTTTGTTTCCGCCTGCTTCAAAATTGCTGTGCATCACCATATCGAACAACGAAAACTCGACTTGGCGCAACATGCCCAAGCCGCTTTGGAAATTTTTTGCCGCGATCATTTTGTCGAACAAGACGCGCGGCAACTTTTCGCCCGTATCCACTTGGCGCGTCATGTCCTGCAGCACGTTCCACTCCCAACAGTAATTTTCCATGAACTGGCTGGGCAATTCGACGGCATCCCACTCCACACCGTTCAGCCCGGACACACCGATGTCTTCGCCTTCAGTCAGCAGGTGATGCAAGCCATGACCGAATTCGTGAAACAGAGTGATAACTTCATCATGGGTGAACACCGCAGGCCTGCCGCCGACGGGCGCGGAAAAATTGCAGGTGAGGTACGTCACTGGCGTTTGAATGCCCGCAGACATGCGGCGGCGATCAATCACCACGTCCATCCATGCACCGCCTCGCTTGGTGTTGCGCGCATATAGGTCGAGATAAAATTGCCCGACCAAACGGTTTTGCTGGCTGCGTAATTCAAAAAAGCGAGCGTCCTCATGCCAGACGGGTGCGCTGGAAGGCTTTATTTGCAAGCCATACAGCGTACCGATTAACTTGAACAAACCTGCCAACACCGCATCTTCGGGGAAGTATTGCTTCACCTCCTGCTCGGAGAATGCGTAACGTTGCTCGCGCAATTTTTCGCTGGCGTAAGCGATGTCCCAAGAATGTAATTCACTGAGGCCAAGTTTGGTCCGCGCAAATTCGCGCAACTCGGACAAATCTTTTTCCGCGAAAGGTCGCGCGCGATTCGCCAGCTCGCGCAAAAATTTCACCACCTGATCGGGTGTGTCCGCCATCTTGGTGGCAAGCGACAATTCACCATAGTTGGCAAAGCCCAGCAAGCGCGCCTCTTCGCCGCGCAACGCGACAATCTCAGTCATCAACGGCGTGTTATTTTGTTCAGGCTTACCAAACTCGGAAGCGCGCGTGCAATAAGCGCGATACATCGTTTCACGCAATGAACGGTTATTGGCGAATTGCATCACAGGCATATAAGACGGAGCTTTTAACGTAAACAGCCAGCCCGTTTTTCCTGCCTCGGTAGCGGCTTCTTGCGCGGTTTGCAGCACATCATCCGGCAGCCCAGAAAGCTCAACAGGTATCTCATAATCGCCCCTTCTCCCATCGGGGGAAGGTTGGGATGGGGGAGCACTCTCTATCAGTAGCGTAAAGTCGTTAGTTGCATCCAAAATGTTGTCGGAAAATCGCGCGGATAGTTCTGACTGCCGTTCCTGTAATTCCAGATAGCGCTTCTTTTTATCTTCCGGCAATTC
>JBEBKA010000015.1:0-43049 GCA_040079595.1 Gallionella sp. | reverse complement strand
GCGTTGGATAATGTGAGAAGCTACTGGTGGATTTCGATCGGACATTTGAGTAGTAAGCAAACCGTCAACAGACAGAAGGATAACTGAAAAGATGCTCAACGCTCACGCAAACTCATTGAACCAAACTGGTCGGGGCGAGAGGATTCGAACCTCCGACCACGTGCACCCCATGCACGTACGCTACCAGGCTGCGCTACGCCCCGAAGCTTTCAATTGTAGCAGAGCAAGCCGCACGAGCCAAAACTTTCAGACAAATAAAGTTGTGATGCAATGAACTTTACGCGGTAAAATTTTGACCAACGCCTCACATTCAATGAAAGATTACAGATGATAACCTTAAAAAAATGGATTTTAAGTATCGCATTAGTATTACTCGCCCCAAGTGCAATGGCGGCGGAGATGTTCGATAGTTGGTATGTCGCCACCGATTTAGGCAGAAGCAAGTTTAGCAATTCGTGCAATACGCCAATCGCAACTTACACAAGCTGCAAGGACTATGATTTTGGTCAAAAAATTTCAACTGGTTTACTCGTCGCGGATTTCACCCATGCTGAAATTGGCTACTACAGCTCAGGCAAAAGCACTCAAAAAGGAGTGGGAAATGTGTCACGTACAATTGACAGTGTTGAATGGCAAATATCCGCCATGCGATCTCAACCCATCGGGAGTGGTCGGTTTGTAGCATTTAGTCGATTGGGGCTTGTTCATTGGGAGGTATCTGAGGCGAGTACAACCAATCGTTTAAACACCTCCGGAAATAGTATTTTACTGGGCGTTGGCGGTAAATTTTTTATAACAAAAAGCGTTACAACCCGCGTTCAACTGGATACACACAAAGTGGGCAACTCAACCAATACTTGGAACGGCAATGTTTACTTCTTAAGTACGGGTCTGACGTACCAATTTTACTAATTATTGCAGAGTCAAGTAGTTGATAGGGATTGATGGTCAGTTATGAGGTTGAAAATTTTGCGGCACTCCAATCAAACACCCAAGCATCCATCGCCAAAAAACCATATGTCATTATGTGATTGATCCGTTGTGCAGCCTCAAGACCGCCAGCCGCGCCCAATGCAACGAACAGCGGCAACAGATGTTCATCGGTTGGATGATTTTGCACAGCATGAGGCGCAAGGTTACGATAATTACTCAGTGCCTCAACATCCCCCACTTTAATTTTTTCTGCTATCCAATCACAAAATTCAGTTACCCAGCTTGGCACAACATCCCCTTGCCGATGCTGAAATATCGCGCGCAAATTATGTGTGATTGAGCCGCTACCGATAATCAGTACACCTTGCTCGCGTAAAGACTGCAATGCGCGACCCAGTGCGAAATGCCAGGCAGGAGCTTGATTTGGCTGCAAAGAAAGTTGCGTGACAGGAATATCTGCTGCTGGGTACATCAAACTTAACGGTACCCACGCGCCATGATCCAAGCCGCGCGTGTTACTTATCTGAACAGGAATGCCTGCTTGTTGCAACAATTCAACAATGCTTTTAGCCAAATCCGGTGCACCTTGTGCGGGATATTGCAATTCATAAAGTGCTTTAGGAAAGCCGCTAAAATCGTGAATAGTTTCTGGCTGAACGACACTACTCACGGTTGGAATATCCGTTTCCCAATGCGCCGAGATCACCAAAATGGCTGTTGGCATTGGCAAAGATTTAGCGACTTTCCGCCACGCAGCCCCCGTTTCACCTGGCTCTAAAGGCAAGGTTGGCGCACCGTGTGAAACAAATAAAGTGGGCATTTTCATTTTGCTATCCTAACATGCTGATGTCTCAAACTGGCAGATGAGGCATCTGGATTAGAATATCAACCGCAACCCCATTGAGGCAATCATGGAACTCCGAAAACTAGGCAGCAGCGATTTATACATCTCAGCGTTGAGCCTAGGCACAATGACGTTTGGCGAGCAGAACACTGAGGCAGATGCTCATGCGCAACTCGATATGGCTGTTGCACATGGCGTGAATTTTATCGACACGGCGGAGATGTATCCCGTCGCACCGCGCGCCGAAACCTATAGCCGCACTGAAAGCTATATCGGGTCATGGTTGAAAAATCAGCAGCGCGATAAGTTAGTCGTAGCGACAAAAATCGCAGGACCATCGCGCGGCTTTGCGTGGATACGTAACGGTCCACGCATTAACCGCCAACATATTGATGGCGCCATTAACAGTAGCCTGCGCCGCTTACAGACCGACTACGTTGACCTCTATCAAATTCATTGGCCAGATCGCTATGTGCCGATGTTTGGCGCAACCAGCTATGACGTGACACAACAACATGGCACCACACCCATTCTTGAACAACTCGAAGCGTTAGCGTCGTTGGTACAAGCTGGCAAAGTGCGTTATATCGGCTTGAGCAACGAAACTGCTTGGGGGGTGAGCGAATTTTTGCGCTGCGCTGAAAAATTTAACTTGCCCAAAATCATCTCGATACAAAACGCCTTTCACTTGATGAACCGCGGCTTCGAATCAGGCTTGGCTGAAATGTGTCATCACCACAACGTTGGGTTATTAGGCTACAGCCCGCTGGCGTTTGGGCATTTGACAGGCAAATATCTAACCAATCCACAAGCCAAAGGACGCATCACGCAATTCCCCAACTTCGAGCAACGTTATGCAAAAATCAACGTGCCTGCTGCGGTTGCAGAATATGTGCGTATAGCACAGGAAGCGGGGATCGACCCGACACAAATGGCACTGGCTTTCGCCCGCACACGTTGGTTTACCAGCAGCGTAATACTCGGCGCAACCAGCTTGCAGCAGCTGAAAGAAAACTTAGCCAGCGCGGAAATCACGCTATCGACGGAAACACTAGAGAAAATTGATGTCGTTCATCAGCGTTACCCTAACCCCGCCCCTTAAATTAACGCACCGCTCATCTGTAAAAACCCGCCACTTGTCGGCAATTCCAACCACTCATCTTTGAACCTAACCACCCGTCTTTTAGGTTTTGACTCTAACAACCGCCCCCACTAACCTGCCCTCACTTGGCAAACTTACCGAAACGTAAGGACGCAAAATCACCGGCCTAAGGGAGACTATGGCAGCGGGACTGCAACACGAAACTTCTTCCGTGTTTCTCTCCAGCGTGCCCCCAGGGATTGTAATCAAAGTAAGTGGGGAACGAGATGACCAATTCAACAAACGCAACAATCCGTACGGCGCGGCTTTGCTTGGGCTTGCTGCTCTGCTCACTTTCTCTGACGGTACATGCCGCACAGCCGCAAATCACCCAAATTGATTTACTTTCGCTGCAAGTCACCCATGCTGAAACACAGCATTTCAGCGGCTATCAGTTTAGTACCTCCGTTGGCAACAACTCTTCAAATAGTTTTGTATTCGGCAAAAGCTTGCATCTACCGTCGCTATCCGAACTCAAAAAAGGCACATTTTGGACAACTAGCATCCGCTGGAACTATAGCAACGACAATTTAAGATCTTCGCTTTCTCCTCGGCTTCGCGTTGAATCAAAAGAAAGTCGCATCGAATTCAATCCCATTAAACACACTGCCTCAATAACTTGGCGTAGAGAACTTCAATGACCCATAGGAGTTAAACCAGCTCCGCCCACAAATCATGCTCATCCGAGTCGATGATCTTCACCATCACTATATCGCCCACGGTTAAGTGCCCAGCATTTTCAATAAACACTGAGCCATCGATCTCAGGGGCATCGGCAGCACTACGCGCCACTGCGCCATCCTCGTCCACTTCATCCACCAACACTTGCATGGTTTTGCCAATTTTGCGTTGCAGGCGTTGTTCGCTAATTTCGGCTTGCAACATCATCAAGCGCGCCAATCGTTGTTCCTGTATTTCGGGAGCTATATGGTCAGGCAGTTCGTTCGCCTGTGCGCCTTTCACGGGCGAATACTTGAAAGCGCCTACACGATCCAGTTGCGCTTCTTTTAGGAAGTCGAGCAGCTCTTCAAACTCGGCTTCAGTTTCGCCAGGAAAGCCGACGATAAAGGTGCTGCGCAGCGTGAGCTCGGGACAAATTTCGCGCCATTGTTTGATGCGCGCCAACACGTTATCGCTATTGCCCGGACGCTTCATCAGTTTGAGGATGCGCTGGTTGGCATGTTGAAACGGGATGTCCAGATACGGCAAAATTTTGCCCTGCGCCATGAGCGGAATCACTTCGTCTACATGCGGATACGGATAGACGTAATGCAGACGCACCCACACACCCAACTCGCCAAGCGCAACCGCTAGCTCTGTCATGCGCGTTTTGAGCGGGCGACCATCCCAGAAGCCCGTGCGATATTTGATGTCCACGCCATACGCGCTGGTATCTTGCGAAATCACCAGCAATTCTTTCACGCCCGCCTTCACCAGATTCTGCGCTTCTTGCATCACGTCACCGACTGGGCGACTGACCAGATCACCGCGCATCGACGGGATGATGCAGAAGGTGCAGCGATGGTTGCAGCCTTCGGAAATTTTCAGGTAAGCATAATGTTTAGGGGTGAGGCGAATGCCTTGCGGCGGCACTAGATCCATATACGGATCGTGCGGCTTGGGCAAATGTTGATGCACTGCTGCCATTACTTCGTCGGTGGCGTGCGGGCCCGTCACCGCCAACACGCTGGGGTGCGCGGCTTGCACCACGCCGTCCTTCGCGCCCAAACATCCGGTAACGATCACCTTGCCGTTTTCCGCCAAGGCTTCACCGATGGCTTCAAGCGATTCCGCCACCGCGCTATCAATAAAACCGCAGGTGTTCACCACCACGATGTCGGAATCCTGATAGCTGTTGGAAATGAGATAGCCCTCGGCACGCAAGCGCGTGAGGATATGTTCGGAGTCCACCGTTGCCTTGGGGCAACCCAGTGAGATAAATCCGACTTGGGGGATTTTTTGTGGTGCGTTCATTATGAGACTTTCAAAGTTTGTAGGAGCGAGCCCTGCTCGCGAAGCGCAGTCACGAGCAGGGCTCGCTCCTACCCTGCGCCAACTAACAGGTTAAGAAAAAATATCGAAGATATTCCTGCGGCAATTAACAGTACCTGCTCAATGGTATCGCGCAAGGTCGTGCGTTTGTGTAAACCTGGAATCAGATCGGCGACGGCAACGTAGATCATGCTGGCCGCTGCTAAAGCCAATAGAATTGGCACGAAGCTTTGCATCGACTGCAACGCGTAGTATGCCAACACACCGCCCACCAAAGTTGCCAAGCTAGATACCAAATTCAACATCAAGGCCTGCACTTTGCTGTAACCAGAATGCAGCAAAATCATAAAATCACCGACTTCTTGCGGAATTTCATGCGCGATGATTGCCAGTGACGTGACGATACCCAACTGGATGTCCGTCAAAAATGCAGCTGCAATGATGATGCCGTCAACAAAATTATGGAAGGTGTCGCCCACTATGATCATCAAACCACTACGCCCATTCGCGCCATGCTCTCCGACGTGGGATTGATGCGGCTCGTGCGCCTCGTGATCGTGCACTTCGCAATGATCGTGGTGACAATGCCGCCAGATGAGAAGCTTCTCTAAGGTAAAGAACAACAGAATGCCGCCTAAAATGGTCGCGCTCAACACAGCAATGTCAGCACTGAGTTCAATTGCCTCAGGCAAAATCTCCAGAAACACCGCACCCAGCAACGCACCAATAGCATAACTGACTAGCGCGTTAACCCAATGGGCGCGGGCATTCAGGGCAAACAGCGCAGCGCAAATTATGCTCAACACACCACCGATCAAACTGGCTGCAACAATCCACAGCAATACATTCATGGCGTTTATTCAGGTAAACAAGGGCGCGAATTATAGCAAAGCCGCTCATCATTACTTATGGGATATGGATTTATTACTTTACTTTTTCATCAACCCGATAAGCTTGGTAAAGCTACCGCATCCGAAACAAGTTAAGGGCGGGAAACCAAGCAAGCTCGGCTAAGTGCTCGCCAGATGTTCAACCATCCGACGTTTAAATTGGAATCCCACGAAAATTCATAGTCGGTTATGTATAATCCTGCGTCAAAATATCGTTTCAGTTTTACCTTCATTTAACATTTAATTCACCACAATTTTTTCATCACAATTTTTGGAGCAATCATGTCGATAGTACATACTTGGAAGTTTTTCCGCGCGGGTGGGTTCGATCAAGTTCAACTGGATAACGGTGCGGATTTATTGGCACTCAAAGAATTAGACCAAAAGCTCTGGGTAGCATTGAGTTGCCCTACGCGCGGAGTTGAGTTTGATACCAAGACGTTGGACATGATTGATAGTGATGCTGACAAACAGGTGCGCGCCAACGAGGTGTTAACCGCAATTGATTGGGCAGGTGGCTTGTTGAAAAATCCGGATTTGTTGGTGCAAGGTTCGGACAAATTAGCTTTGAGTGACATCAATGATGCCAGCGCGGAAGGCAAGCATATATTGGCCTCCTCACGACACATTCTCAAAAGTTTGGGTAAGGCGAATGCCACAGACATTTCTTTAGCGGATATGGACGACATCGAAAAAATCGTTGTCGCGCTGGAATTTAATGGTGATGGAGTGGTCACGGCGAAGCAAATTGCTGATGAAAAATTGCGCAGCACGGTTGAAGATGCGATGACATGTTTAGGCGGAGTCGTTGACTTAAGTGGCGAGGCGGGTGTTAATCAAGACATCAGCGATAAGTTCTTTGGGGAGTTAGCTGCCTATTCAGAATGGCACGCCAAAGGCACCGGTGATAACGCGATTCTATTTTTGGGTGATAACACCGCAGCAGCAGCAGAAGCTTTCAACTCAGTAAAAGATAAGGTTGAAGATTATTTTACGCGCTGCCATTTGGCAGCATACGATGCACGGGCAGCCGAGCCGTTAAGCCGCTCAGCAGGCGATTATTCTGAGTTTGCAGGCAAAAGCCTTTCTTCCAGCAGCGAAGAAATTGCGAATTTCCCATTGGCAACGATAGAAGCGAACAAACCGTTGCCCTTGGTGGCGGGGATCAATCCGACATGGCACGCGAAAATGGCTGCCTTGCACGATCAAATCGTCGTGCCGGTGTTGGGGAAAAAAAATGAGTTAACCTCGGCAGAATGGAATGGCCTGTGTGCAAAATTTTCTGCGTTTGCCGCTTGGCAGAGTGGCAAACCAGTTAACAGCGTCGAGCAATTGGGTCGTGATCGAATCAAGGCAATTCTGGCGAGTGACCACCAGACAGACGTGAACGCGCTCATCACCAAAGACAAAGGTGTTGTAGAAGAAGTGCAGGCGATACGTTCCGTTGAAAAATTGTTGCGCTACAACCGTGATCTGTTTAATTTAGTGAACAACTTTGTGTCGTTCCGCAACTTTTACACGGGCAAAGATAAGGCTATTTTTCAGGTTGGCACATTGTTCTTGGATGGACGTAGCTGCGAGCTGTGCGTCAAGATTGACGACGTGGGCAAACATGCGAGCTTTGCCAACTCAAGCGGAGTGTGCTTGGTGTATTGCGAATGCACACGCAACGAAGGTAAAGATAAAATGACTATTGCCGCAGCCTTTACGGCGGGCGATGCAGATTTCTTGATGGTAGGGCGAAACGGTGTATTTTATGACCGTCAGGGTCAAGATTGGAATGCTAATATCGTGCGCATTATCGATCATCCAATCAGTATCCGTCAGGCATTTTGGTCGCCTTATAAAAAGCTTACCAAGATGATTAGCGATCAATTGCAAAAACTCGCCGCGTCTAAGTCGGACGCAGTGGATGGCAAACTGGCTAGCACCGCAACCGACCACGGCGCAACACTCGTCGCACCTACCCCAGCCGCGCCTAAACCGCCATTTGACGTGGGTAAATTCGCAGGTATTTTCGCCGCGATTGGCTTGGCAATCGGTGCAATTGGTGGCATTTTGGCGGCGATAGTAGGCGGGGTGTTGAGCCTAAAAGCATGGCAAATGCCGCTGGCGTTGATCGGGTTGATGCTGATGATTTCAGGCCCGGCGATGATGTTGGCGTGGTTCAAATTAAAGAACCGTAATCTCGCGCCGATTTTGGATGCGAATGGTTGGGCAATTAACGCACGCGCAAAAATCAACATCCCGTTTGGCACATCGCTCACTGGACTGGCAAGTTTGCCTGCTGGCGCACATCGCTCCTTGGTTGATCCGTTCGCCGATAAAAAATCGTCGTTGCCTTATTTGCTGTTCGCATTGCTGGGCGTATGCGCAGCGGTTGGGTTGTGGTTTGCGGGAGCGTTTAAGTTTTAGTCGGGTATGACGTTTACAACTGAATGCCGCCACATCAGGCGCGAAAGTCGTCTTGCCCGCGCCATTCGGCCCGGCGATGATGTCATGGTCACTCAGAAAACGTGGTCTGTCCCCCGATTATTCTATGGACTTAGTACCGTGCGCTCGAACAAAGCTGCTTTGAACTGCCGTTCCAACTCCCGCTTACTCCACTGTTCGCTAATAGCGAGACGCAAATAAAATTCGCGCTCTTCGGGTCTTTTGCTTTGATTAAGAATAATGAGGTTGTGCGTCCACGGCAATTGTCTCACCAGTGGTGAGACTTTCTCATCGTCCCGATAAGCCTCGTAAAACTGCCGCATCCGAAACAAGTTAGGCCGAGTGAAACCACGCAACCCCGGCTGAGTACGCGCCAGATGTTCCGCCAGTTGCACCACCACGCCATCACCCCATTCTGCCTGCGCTATCTTGCGGCTAATAATCTGTCCGACCTGCCAATACAAGTCGATCAGCGCGACATTCACCGCCTGCACCGCACGCTGCTTTGCGGCGGCAATTAGTTGCGTGATTTCGTTGAAATCGGAGTGTGGGTTAAGTGGTGTCGTCATGGTATTTTTACACCACAAGCCTCTCAACCAAACCTGACATATTGGAGTAAGTTAGAAACGCTTCGTGCGTAGCTCGTGTAATAGCAACATACGTTAAGCGAACATCATCCTCAATATCATCAGATGCTAGAACTCCTAATCCACCTATAGCCACACAAGGGAACTCCAACCCCTTGGCGGTATGCATAGACAAGAGTTTTACCGTGTCCATATCTGACTGAACGCGATTGCCATGATTATTCGCAACATCAACAGGTACATTGTATTTAGCGAAAGTTTTCTCAAAACGCTCGCCTATGAAGTGCTTGGGATAAAGCACGGCCATGTATCCCCATTTATAGCCTGCGGCATGTCTCGCAAGCAACCATTCTGATATCGCATGTGCTTCGCCATCATAATCTATACACTTACGCACCACTGGCTCGACACCATCTCGTCCTCCATCCTCTGGCATGAGAATCGAGTCCTCATTGTCGGCACAAACTCCGGGAGCACCAATGACATCAGCAGCGAATTTTCGTGCAAACCTCAGAATCTGCGCGGTGTTACGATAATTCACTTTGAGTACTGTGGTTCGTCCAGATGCCTCAATGCCAAGCTGCTTCCATATCGGCCTCGCACGCCCTTTGTATATAGCTTGAGCATCGTCATAAACAATCATTAACGACTTGGTATCAGGATTGACCATCTTCGTTGCTAGCTCCAACCATTGCGGCTCGAAGTCGTGAGCCTCGTCGATGAGCACCGCATCATACTGTCCGCCTGGAATTAAGCCACGTTCGACAGCATCAATCACTAGCCGCACCACCGCTTCGAGCCGAACGCCATAGTCAGGAATATCTTTTTCACTTGGTGCGGTAATATCGTAAGTGCGGAGCATTTTCCAGCACCACGAATGGAACGTGGAAACGTTCACTTTGTCCTCGACACCTCTATCCTGCATTGTATTTTCGAGCCATCCCGCAATTCCATTCGCATAACTCAGTAGAAGTACGGGGCGAGTGGCCGCACGTGCAATCTGCTCGGCACGAAAAGCCAGCACCAGCGTCTTGCCTGATCCCGCCACGCCCCGCACAATGCGATGCCCATCGCCCATACTGCGCGCAAGCAATTCCTGCTGCATGTCCATGACAGCAAGCACACGATCCTCAACTGGGGATGAATCCTTAGGGACAGCATCCAGCGGCAAAGAAAACTGCCTGACTCTAATCTCCGGGAAAAGCAGAGCGCGCACTCGATCAATTTGCGGTAAAGACAACGCTGGTCCGATACGTGGCGACACCATCTTCCAAACCCGTTCTCGAAAACTATCAGGGTCAACACTTTCCGTCATCTCATCACGAAAAATACAACGTTCCGACGGGAACACCTCATGCAAGTCGGTCTGAACAAACTGCTTACGTGTGATATTAGTAAACACCACGCCATGTCCGAACGGCAACACGAGTTTGCCCTTGAAGCTGCCACTTTCGGCAGTCAGGAGCGGTTCGCGCTTCAATGTATCGACGACATTGAACATGTAACCACGTACCTGGCTGAATGGACTTTCCACTGATACGATGCCACGTTCTGTTAACAATTCAACATGCGTATTGGTCGCACCTGAAATCGTATCTAGCCGCCAATCTTTGACCTCCAGAACCACAATACCCTGCTGTGGATGGAGTACTACAAAATCAGGATGCCGACCAAAAGAACCTATCGGAATGTTGTGCCACACCCAAGTATTATCTTCAAGAAAGTCCTTGAGCCGTTCGGCAAGACGCAACTCGCCACGGGCATCAAATCGCGCCGCACCTAAAGAAGGAATTAGTGTAGCCAAAATGTTTTCACCCTATTCCTGCTCTAATAAATTCCGCAACGGCTTGCCGTTTTTCAGCATGCACTCAACCCGCTCACGTGTTTTGTCAGTTGCAATCAGTTCCATAAAATTGCGTCGTTCCAAGTCGAGCATCCATTGTTCATCGACCATGCACCACTCTCCAAATCACGCCGCCCGCACCAACGACGGAATAAAACCATTCTGCTCTAGCGCATGGATGACACCGCGCAGTAAATAATTATTGGTGAAGTTGAGGGTGTAGCTGCGCGCACCTTCACGCACGGGGCGGATCATTTGGGCGGCTAGCAGTTTCGATAGCAAGTAGGTGCGCTGGCGCGTGGTGAGCGCAGGCAGGATGGTATCGAGGTCTGCGGCTTTGAATTCTTTTTTGGCTATCGCCATTGCCAGCACTGTTTCTTCTTGCGCGTTAATGAGTTTTCTGGATTTACTGTTTGCCAATGCGGGCTTGAGAATTTCGTCGCGCAGGTAAGCGTATTGTGTGAGCCTATCGACCTTTTGCAGCTCATCGCGGATGCCGCTTAACACATAGAGACACCAAGCCTCTAAGCCTTGCTCCGTGCCGCTATCTGCACCAGATAGGTTGGTGTAATACGCATCGCGGTCATTGCAAAAAACAGCGGTGGGGTTCAACACTCTGCCGCTCGTTTGCACGTTGAATCCGTATTTAATCATCATGGCGTAACTCAGCAGTCGCACGACGCGCCCGTTACCATTGCCAAACGGATGTATCCAGCAAAAGCGATGGTGTATCAACGCCATTTTTAGCAAATCATATTTGTGCGCATCGGGGCGGTTAACCAATTCAACCAACTCTTGCATGTAGCCCGACACGGTAGCCACATCAGGCGGCAGGTGTGTCGCACCCGCAATTTTCACATTGCCGCCGCGATATTTTCCCGGCGTTTTATCGCCCTCTCGCGTCAATCCGCTCACGGTCATTTGGTGCAACTCTCGGATCAATTGCTCTGTGATGCTTCCACCAACCTGCACGGCTTCTTCTACATAATCCATCGCCCGCTCAATGTTATGAACCTCCTGAATGTTCTCGGCTGGGTTGGGCAAGTTTTCTATTTTGCTCTCGATGTAATCTGCCAGCGTGGTGTGGTTGCCCTCGATACGAGCAGAGCCGAGACTTTCCAGCGTATGAAAAATAGTTTTGAGTTGGAAAAATACCGCAGGCGGGGTGTCTCCCGAAAGTTGCAACCGGCGCAGATGCTCCAACTCCATCACCACATCGGTTAATGGTGAGGAGAAGTTCAACTCAATAATCCTGAGCAGATAATCTACAAAGGTTGGCTGCATAAATCACAAGGGCTTGCTGGGTAAACTACAAACTTAATTTAAGTTAATTACATAAAACTTTTAATTTTTTATTACTATACAATAAATTATGCAGTTCAATACTGTAAATTAAGTACATAACCAAGTCGCAAGTAGCAACAAATATCGAATCGCCTAATTCCGTAATGGCTTACCGTTCTTCAACATATATTCAACCCGTTCACGGGTCTTGTCTGTCGCAATCAACTCCATAAAATTGCGTCTCTCCAGATCAAGCAGCCATTGCTCATCCACCAAACTGCCTGTTTCAACATCACCGCCACACATGACTTCAGCCACGCGGCAGCCGATGTTGTAGTCGTGTTCGGAGATGAAGCCGCCTTCGCGCATGTTGAGCATGGAGGCTTTGAAAGTAGCGATTCCGGTGCGTCCCGCAACGGGTATTTGTCTGTTTTGCAGCGGTGGACGATAGGCGGTTGCGTTGAGTGCGCGTGCCTCTTCCTTCGCTACATGCAGCAGTTCAAAGCGATTCATCACAATACGATCTGACGATTTGAGGAAGCCCATCTCGCGCGCCATCTCGGCACTCTTGGCAACTTCGCCCATCGCGATCATTTGAAAGTAGCGTTTGAGGAAAGGGAAGATGTCGCCACCTCTGGCTTCTGCTGCGGCGCGCTGTGCAAATTCTTTGCATCCACCGCCTGCAGGCAGTAAACCCACACCGACTTCGACGAGGCCTATATAGCTTTCCAGCGTGGCAACGAGGCGCGTGCAGTGAATCGCAAATTCGCATCCGCCACCAAGTGCCAAGCCATCCACTGCGGCGATGGTAGGCACTTGTGAATATTTCAAACGTTGCGAAATGATCTGGAATTTTTCTACCACGTCTGCGACGCGGGCCACATTACCTGTTGCTGCATTCAGTACATCGCCCCACCCCCGCCCGCCACGGTATATTTTACGCGGCTTGCAGCTTGTTTGAGTTTGCCGAACATGCCCGCTTCCGGTACAGGTTCTTGCACACCCTGCATGGCTTGCAGCAGGTTTGCGCCTGCCGAGAACGGCGGCTCGGTCTGCCAAATGACGAGTGCGGAGAAATGCGCTTCGGCTTCGTCTAATGCTCGCAGGATGCCATCCAACACTTCGTTGCCCAACGTGTGCAGTTTGCTTCTAAAACTTAGGATGGCGATGTTGTCACCCGTGTGCCATAGCCTTACATGTTCGTTTTCAAATACGGTTTCGCCATATTCACGCACTTCACCCAACAGCGCATCGGGATAGAGTTGGCGACGATACACAGGAAGTGCGGAGCGAGGTTGATAGCCCGACAATTTTTCCGCGTTCTCGCCCAACAACATACCTTTGGGTTTTTCATTACCGCGCATCGAGCCCTGTGCATCTGGCAAATGAGGATTGTAAAGATTAGGGTGGGGAGAATAAGAACCCTGCGCCGTGTGTACACCCACGCGTGATGCCTCTGTAGCCCAATCAGGGAGCGGCTCGCCAGCCATCGTCTTACCCGCCGCAATGTCGGCATTGATCCACCCGGCCACTTGCTGCCAGCCTGCTGCTTGCCAGATTTCAAACGGGCCTGTGTCCCAGCCAAAACCCCAACGCACCGCTAGATCAAGGTCGCGTGCGTTGTTTGCGATGCTGCCCAGTTGTGTCGCGCAGTAATGGAAGGTGTCGCGAAAAATGCTCCATACGAATTGCGCTTGCGGGTTGTCGCTATCGCGCAGCTTGCCCAACTTGGCTGACCAATCGCGTTCACGCAGCATGTCTTTCACCGCATCGTCGGCTTTGCCATCGGACACCCGATATGCACCACTCGCCAAATCCAACACTTGAATTTCTTTGCCCACTTTTTGATACACGCCACGCTTGGATTTTTGCCCCAACGCTCCCTGTTCGATCAGCTTGCTCATCCAGTCTGGCGATTTGAAATAGCTATGCCACGCATCGTCAGCAAGGTTGTCGCGCATCGTGTTCACCACGTGCGAAAACACGTCTATGCCCACCACATCCAACGTGCGGAAAGTCGCGCTTTTGGGGCGACCGAGGTAACGCCCCGTGAGTGCGTCCACCACATCAAAGCCCAAACCCAAACGCTGCGCGTGGTGCATGGTTGCCAGCATGGAGAACACGCCGATGCGGTTGGCGATGAAGTTTGGCGTATCTTTGGCGCGTACCACGCCTTTGCCCAGCGTTGATACCAAAAAGGTTTCTAACTGATCAAGCAACGGAACATCTGTGCCCGTACACGGAATCAGCTCAACCAAATGCATGTAACGCGGCGGGTTAAAAAAGTGAATGCCGCAAAAACGATGGCGCAAATTCTCAGGGAAGGCTTCGGCAAGTTTGTTAATCGACAAACCAGACGTATTGGTAGCAAAGATGGCGTGTGCCCCCAGGAACGGCGCAATTTTACGATACAGATCAGATTTCCAGTCGATACGTTCAGCGATGGCTTCAATTACCAAATCGCATTCGCGCAATTTATCCAGGTGCTGCTCGTAGTTCGCCGCTTCGATAAAACTGATCTTGGCAGGGCTGGATACAGGCGCGGGATCAAGCTTCTTCAAGCCCTCCAACGCCTTGTTGACGATACCGTTCGGCTCACCCTCTTTGGCAGGCAAATCAAACAACAACGTCTTGACATTGGCATTTACCAGATGCGCGGCGATCTGAGCCCCCATCACCCCTGCACCGAGTACGGCAACTTTACGGATCACAAAATTTTCATTCATTGCGTTCTCCAGAAACAAAAAAAGGGGAAGACTTTACGTCCTCCCCTTGCACTCATTACTGCTTAAAAATTGTGCGTGTATTGCGCACTTAAAATATCCACGCTGTTTTTGTAAGAGCCTACCAAATTACCTTTTCCACCTGCGGCTTGATTATCGGCAATCGTTGAGTCTTTTACAAACAAATGTGCATAACCAAAATCAATCACACTCGCTGTTGACATCTTGTACTGTCCACCCAAGCTCAACCAAGTACGATCATTATCAGGAATTCTAGCAGTACGGTATGTATCAGAAACAGCTGCTTGATCAAACGCAACACCTGCTCGCACTGTCAATTTCTCATTGTAATGATGACTCGCGCCTGCACTCACGCGCCAAGTATCTTTCCACTTCTCTTGGACAGTCTGTACATTTGCACCGCTGGTACGATCAATTTTGAGTTGCTCAAACACACTCCATCCCGTCCATGTCGCATCTGCCATAACTTCATAACTGTCACTTAATTTATGCACGCCGCTAACAGAAAAAGAATCAGGCATACTAATCGGAAGTATCACATCACCATTTTGCACAGTAGGCTGGGCTGCCAAAGCTGCGGGAACGCCTGTAAATGCAACTGTCCCAGTGAGAGTATATTTTATGGTGGAACGATAGGCTGCACCGATACGGGTTCGATCATTTAATTGCATTA
The DNA here is from genome assembly GCA_040079595.1 of Gallionella sp. GTDB lineage: Bacteria > Pseudomonadota > Gammaproteobacteria > Burkholderiales > Gallionellaceae > Gallionella. The sequence goes on along the minus strand of JBEBKA010000015.1, from coordinate 27,685 downwards.
ACGCACCTAAGTTATAACCCCATGCCGAATCACTACCGCTAATTGTAACGACCCCTTCTACACCTGGACCTCCTACCGCTGCTAATGCACCCGCTCCACCTACTGCAAACGCAGCAGCACTGTAGTTAACAGCACTGGTCAATTCGCCTTTAATATGCTGATAGTTCAGCCCTGCGCCTAAACTTAATGCATCAGTCGCTTGATATGAAACTGAAGGATTCAAATTAACCGTTTCAATTTTGGATTTAATCGCTTGAAAGCGACCCATCCAGTTTGAGTCATATTCAGTTTGCAACCCAAAAGGAGCATTAATGCCCAGTCCAATACGAGTTTTAGGATTTAATTCCATTGCATAATATGCATTCGGCACAAATGCCATACCGCCTGCATCACCACCCGTTCCACCCACTGATGGTTGGAGTGCAGCAGCAGTAGAGCCATTATCAGAAAACTTCGCCGAGGGTGTGATGAGATGCCCTGCAACCACAACCTGTTTTCCACCCAAACGTGACATACCCGCAGGATTAAAAAACACCGTTGACGCATCTTCTGCACTTGCCGCACCGCCCGCGTAGGCATTTCCCAAACCGCTGGCACTTTGTTCAATCAAGGCAAACCCTGATGCTGCGGCGCTTCCAGACATTGCCAACAGTGCAACTGCCACTGACCAGCTAACCATCGTTTGTTTGAATTTCATGATTCTCTCTCCCAAGTTAAATGAAAAAACACCTACAAAAAATCTATCCGAATAATGCGCTTATTTTTCCGGCGGTACAACTCTCGGTTTGCGATTTTCATCCACGGCAACATAGGTCAACGTCGCTTCGGTGACTTTGACACATTCGGGTTTAGCGGGGTTGCGCTGTACATAGACTTCCACATCCACGGTGATAGATGTATTGCCTATTTTTATGATGTCAGCATAGAAGCTAACGATGTCGCCAACGAACAGCGGTTGTTTGAACACGAAGGAATTCACCGCCACCGTTGCCACTCTGCCCTTGGCACGATTTACCGCAGGAATGCTGCCCGCAATATCCACTTGCCCCATCAGCCAGCCGCCAAAAATATCACCTGTGTAATTGGCATCGGAAGGCATCGCGGCCACGCGGATGGTGGGTTCGCGGTTGGGTAGGGTTACGATGGGTTGTTCGGTCACGGCGTATCTTTCTAAAATTTCTTGGCTCTTTCCGTCATTCCCGCGAAAGCGGGAATGACGAGCATTAATGCCCTGCATAAAGCTGCTTTATTTGCTGTTCATATCGACTCACCACATGCGGACGTTTGAGCTTCAAAGTTGGGGTTAGCAAGCCGTTGTCGATGCTCCAGGGCTCTTGTAACAACAACACGCGATTAACTTTTGCATAGCCAGGGAAAGAGCGCAAGTTCAGTGTAATTCGCTCCAATATTTTTGCTTGCACTTGCGGATCAGAAAGCGCCTGCGCCTCTCCAACCTTGATACCCACTTCATCACAAAATTGTGACCAAACATCAGGATTAAGCACCACGAGCGCCACCAGATAAGGGCGCGCTTCGCCGAATATCATGGCCTGATCGAACAGCTTGTCCTGCAATATCGCCAGCTCCATATCATTCGGCGGGATTTTTTCACCGTTGGACATGACGATAATTTCCTTGATGCGCCCGGTTATATAAACGTGTCCCGTCTCGCTGATGCGCGCAATGTCGCCTGTACTCAACCAGCCATCGGCATCTATCATTGCCTGGGTCGCTTCGGGATTATTCCAATAACCCAGCATGACATTAGGTCCCTTCACTTGCAGCTCGTTACGCTCGCCCAGACGTACCTGAACGTCGGGAATAGGTAGCCCCGCACTATCGGGAAAATTATTGTCTTCGTGGTTTCCGGTAATTACAGGGCTGGTTTCGGTTAAGCCATAGCCTTGAATAATAGGCAAACCCAAGCCAATAAACAGTCGTGAAATTTCGGGAGCGAGCGCGGCTCCCCCGCTAAAAGCCGCGCGTAAGTTGCCGCCCAATTTGTCCATGATTTTTTGTGCAACCAGTTTTTTCAGGATGGGCCAAAGCAAGAAACTCAGCTTCCAGCCCCTCCTGCCCTGCTGCTCCTCAAATCGTGCCCAACCCACATCAACGGCCAGTTTGAACAGTTTACGTTTAAGCGGCGAGCCTTCATCGAGCTTGGTGTGAATCGCGCCATACACTCTTTCGTAAATGCGCGGCACGGAAATCATCAACGTAGGGCGTATGATTTGCAAATCATCGGATAGTTGCGGAATGGAACGTGCAAAGGCCACCACCGATCCGGTCATCACAGTCAGGTAATAGCCCAAGGTGCGCTCAAAGGTATGCGAAAGCGGCAGAAATGAGATGAACACATCTTCTTCGCGAACCGTAAAAATCTCCAGCGTAGCGTAAGCATTACTCAACATATTGCCGTGGCTCAACATCACGCCTTTGGGCTTACCTGTCGTTCCTGAAGTGTAAATAATGCTGGCAAGTTCACCAATTTCACAAGGCGGTGCGGTTTGTAGTTGCGCGGTGTCGGGTAAAAAATCTGCCATTGAATGTAATCGCGCATCGCCGTTGTTTGGCACGTTGTCGATACTTACAAAGCACTGCACGTTAGCGAGCTGATCACCCACCGTACAAAGCGATTGCCATTGCTCGGCTGTTTCAAGCAGCAGTACCTTGATGTCGGCATTGTTGACAATAAAGGCAATGTTGTCGGGGCGATCCACAATGTACAAAGGTACGACCACCAAACCGAGCGACATGGCGGCCTGATCGAACATCACCCATTGCGGACAGTTGCGCAACATAATGGCGACACGGTCGCCGCGTTGCAAGCCTTGTTTCACCAGCGCGGACTGCCAGCGCGCCACTTGATTATGCACTTCACGCCAGGTTAGTTCACACCAGGCATCTTGCATAAAATAGCGGTAGGCGATTTTGTCCGGCGAGCGAGCAACGCGCTCTAAAAAAAGACCATGTAGTGTGCCGGACTGTTGCGGGGTGATCACGTTATTGGTTTGCATGGCTTGCTCCCTGTGTGAATTATTCCAAAAACAAATCCTTGTAAAGTTTTGTGCCCGGTGAGACGGCATATTGCTCGAAATCTGTCACGCCTTCTTGATACAACACAGCTTCGTCAATAAAAAAATTACCCGTGCAGACACGGCTATCGCGCTGCAAAATTGCATAAGCTGCATCTGCCATGATGGCCGGCTTTCGCGATGCCTTAAGAATCGCCTCGGGGAAATTAAATTCAACTGCTGCGGTGGCGATGGTAGTGCTAGGCCACAGGCTATTGACGGCGATGCCATCATTGACTAACTCTCGCGCCAAACCCAATGTGCACATGCTCATACCAAACTTAGACATCGTATAAGCTAGATGCGGCGCGAACCATTTAGCCTCCATATTAAGCGGCGGAGACATGGTAAGAATGTGAGGATTTTTTGCTTGCTTCAGGTAAGGAATACAAGCCTGCGACATCAAAAAAGTCGCACGCATATTCACATCCCACATCAAATCGAGTTTTTTTGCCGACGTGACCATTGTTCCTGTCAGGCTAATTGCACTGGCGTTATTGACTAACACATCAATGCCACCGAAATGCTCTGTCGCTTGGGTTGCAGCAGCAGCGATGGCTTGTTCATCGCGCACATCCAATTGAATAGCCAGTGCTTGACCGCCAGCTTGCTGTACTTCATCAGCTACTGAATGAATGGTTCCGGGTAATTTGGCATGAGCTTCAGCTGTCTTACCCGTGATTACAACATTTGCTCCTGCCTGCGCACAACGCAAAGCTATCTCGCGCCCGATGCCACGCGTTGAACCTGTGATGAAAACGGTTTTACTACGAAGTGTATTCATCTTAAAAATTCAAGATACCTTGAAATAAATTAACTAACTCCTCACCAAGCCAATGTACCCAACGTAACCTCAAGCCCCCCAAATAAACCGTTACCTCGGTTGACAGCGGTCTGGAGCAATGCAGAGCCCGGAGTATTCCTGTCTACCGCATAGCCTAAAATAAGCGCAAAGTTGTTTCTAAATGGATTACTGTTTATAAGTTTTACAGAAACACTATTCGAGCTGCCCTTGGTCGAGATATTGGCATTTGCTGAGTCAGTAAAGTCCCAAGCAAGTCGCTCATAACTGGCACTCGCTATCCATTTTTCAGCTACCCTGTAGCTTCCACCCGCTCTCACAATATTATTAGCGGGTTGACTATAACTAAAGAGTTCCGCATCAAAATGTAATACTGTTTTGTCATCTTTCCGATAGGCATACATCAAGCCAGGTGGCAACCAAGCTTTAGTTTTACTCTCATAACTTTTATTTACAACATCGTAATAAACAAGAGAGGACTCTCGGTATAAAGTCACATAAGGCACAAGAGTATGCTGTGTCTCATACGCCGAATACACGTAGTACATCCTGCCATACCCGCTAACAGTAGACCTTTGTGTCACGTTGCTGATCAAAAATTTCCGGTCAACATAAAGAATGGCGGCAATCGGTCCCAGCCCAGTTTCTTCCGTACCTTTAGTCAGCGCAAATGGATACTGCAAGATAATATCTCCATGCACATTCGCTTTTGCATGAGGCCTTACCGAAATAAAAATTGAGTTCAAATTCACATCCAACTCTTCTTTCTCAACTGCTGCATCTTCAGCCTCAGCACTATAAGCAACACCCATAGCAAATACCGCCATGCCAATAAAAATATTTATTGCGAGAAAATCAAATAGGTTTTTTTTATTCAAGTGCATCTCCTAACTTGCTAATTGCCTGAGCGTAATTGTTCAGGTGCGAAATCATCCACCATAATTACTTTGCGGCGCAGCACGTAATCACGTTCTAATTGTAGTGCTTGTTCAGCATTGATCATACCTTGTTCTCGTGCTTCGACAATACGCATCAACTCATCACGCTCCTTCAATTTACCTGCCTTGCGCGCGCTTTCCAACTCGACATTCAACGGCTCACACGCCAAGGTACTAAACAACGCTGACTCTAACGCGCCAACAGCATTTTGCTCGTCCGTCGGAATATACATGCCTCGTGTCAGCCGATCACGCGCCGTGCTAGGCTGCATCAACAACGACGCGACCTCATGCCCCAAATGATCTGACGGTGGAGACAACCGCTTACCTAACGGAAAAATCAACACTCTCAACAGACCGCGTATCACGCCATTGGGGAAGTTTTGTATCACGCCCGCAAAAGCTTGCTGAATGTTGTACAGCGCGTCTTGTATCGACCAATGTAGTAGCGGAAAATCTTCTGCAGGGCGACCATCATCTTCAAAACGCTTAAGTGTCGCTGAACACAAATACATCTGACTCAACACATCCCCTAATCGCGCCGAAATTTTTTCACGCCGCTTCAAAGAGCCTCCCAGCACCGCCATCGCCACATCGGTACTGAGCGCGAACGCGGCTGAATAACGGGTTAGTTGCTGATAATAGCGATAAGTTTCCTTATCCGTTGGCACAGGGATACCATGCGCATTGGTTAGCCCAAACACAAAACTGCGCGCCGCGTTGCTCAACGCAAAGCTGATGTGTCCGAATAATGCCTCATCAAATTGGTGGACAGCTCGATCTTGTTCATAATCGTTTACCGCCGCAATTTCTTTTAACACATAAGGATGCGAACGAATCGCGCCTTGACCAAAAATCATCAGTGTACGAGTCAATATATTCGCGCCTTCCACGGTAATTCCAATCGGAATTTGCTCATAAAATCTGCCCAAGTAATTGTCCGGTCCCAAACAAATTCCCTTGCCGCCATGCACATCCATTGCATCATTAACCACAATACGTCCGCGCTCGGTTGCGTGATATTTAACTACAGCAGAAAGCACTGAAGGTTTCTCACCCAAATCCACCGCCAACGCGATCATTTTGCGCGCAGCATCGACCATGTAAGTGTGCCCACCGATGCGCGCTAAGGGTTCTTCCACCCCTTCGAATTTTCCGATTGACACTTTGAATTGCTTGCGCACTTTAGCGTATGCACCGGTTGTCCGAGCGGCCAACTTCATCACACCCACGCTGCTCGATGGCAATGAAATCGAACGCCCCGCAGCCAAACATTCCATCAACATACGCCAACCCTGACCAATACGAAACGTGCCGCCAATCAGATAACTCATCGGGATAAACACATCCTTGCCTTGCGTCGGTCCGTTCATAAAAGCAGAGTTGAGCGGAAAATGCCTGCGACCGATCTGCACGCCCGGTGTGTCGGTTGGCACTAAAGCAAGCGTGATGCCGCGATTGACTTCATTGCTTAACAATTTTTCCGGGTCATACAGCTTGAATGCCAAGCCTAACAACGTCGCCACAGGAGCTAAAGTGATATAGCGTTTTTCCCACGTCAGGCGTATGCCGAGCACATCTTTTTGCCCGCCAAACTCGCCATAACACACCACGCCGTAGTCCGGAATCGCACCCGCATCCGAACCCGCAGTTGGCCCGGTCAATGCGAAACAAGGCACTTCCAATCCTTGCGCCAAACGATGCAGATATTGGTCTTTTTGTTCGGTTGTTCCATAGTGCAGCAGCAACTCAGCAGGTCCCAGCGAGTTGGGTACCATCACCGTAACAGCCGCCGTGCCGCTGCGTGAAGCAACTTTAGCGACAACCGCCGAATGTGCCTGTGCAGAAAATTCCAAGCCACCATATTGCTTGGGGATAATCATGCCAAAGAAACCTTTATTCTTGATGAATTGCCACACTTCCGGCGGCAAATCGGCACGGTTGTGGGTGATGTCCCAGTCGTCGATCATTGCACATAATTGATTGACTTCATTATCGAGAAAAGCTTGCTCTTCGCTGCTTAAAGAAGCTTTAGGCAAACTGAGCAACTTATCCCAATTGGGATTGCCGCTGAACAATTCGCCATCCCACCACACCGTCCCCGCATCAATCGCCTCTTGTTCGGTGGCGGAAATCTGAGGCAACACTTTACGGAAAATTTTAAGCGCGGCGGCACTCACCACACTACGCCTCAAGAAGGGAACACCCAAGAATGCAACAAACAAAATCAGCGCAATCACAACGAATAGCAAAACAGATGCGGAAAAACTGCCCGCGATAGAAATGGCCGGCACAATCAACACCATCGCCAATACCCAGCTGGTAATCGAGGCACGGAAGAACGCGAGCAAAATAACGATCGCCAGTGCCGCAAAAAGGGTTAAAACCATAACCTGCACTCCCGATTTTTTAAGTTATGGTCGTACTCTAACCCGATGCTATCAACTTCACAAGAACGCTGGCGATGATAGTGACCTTAACGCAGCCGATTCACCGCCTCTTCGACCCGCTCTACAGCAAAAACCTCCATGCCTGCGATGGGTTGCTTAGGCTTGTTTGCTTTGGGAATGATGGCGTGGGTGAAGCCCAATTTTGCGGCTTCGCGGAGACGTTCTTGACCACGTTGCACGGGGCGCACTTCCCCTGCCAAGCCGACTTCGCCGAATACCACCAACTTCTCTGGCAGCGGTTTGTTACGTAGCGAAGAAACCATCGCCAATATCACGGCAAGGTCTGCGCCCGGTTCGGTGATTTTTACGCCGCCCACCGCGTTGATGAATACGTCTTGGTCATAACACGCGATACCCGCATGACGATGCAACACCGCCAGCAACATCGCCAAGCGATTCTGTTCCAAGCCTAGCGACAAGCGTTTCACGTTCGGTGAATGTGCTTCATCGAGCAATGCTTGTATCTCCACCAACAAAGGTCGTGTGCCTTCTTGCGTGACCATTACGCATGATCCTGCCACTTGCTGCCCATGCTGCGATAAAAACATCGCGGATGGATTGCTCACTTCGCGCAAACCCTTTTCGGTCATGGCAAACACGCCCAGTTCGTTCACTGCGCCGAAGCGGTTTTTGAAAGCGCGTATCAAGCGGAAACTGGAATGCGTATCGCCCTCGAAATACAGCACGGTATCGACAATATGCTCAAGCACACGCGGCCCGGCCAGCGCCCCCTCTTTGGTAACATGACCCACTAATATCATGGTGATGTTCTGACTCTTGGCGATGCGCGTGAGCTGCGCGGCACATTCGCGCACTTGGGCTACCGAGCCTGGTGCAGAAGTCAGTTGATCTGAATACACCGTTTGAATTGAATCAATTACCACCACATCCGGCTTGTCCGCAGCTATTGTGGATTGGATTTTTTCCAGTTGAATTTCGGGTAGCAATCTCAAGCTGCGTGCGTCTAACGATAACCGTTTTGCTCGCAAGGCAATCTGTTGCGCAGACTCTTCGCCGCTCACATACAGGGTGTTTTGCTGATGCGATAAATGCGCCAACACTTGCAGCAACAAAGTGGATTTACCAATACCCGGATCGCCGCCTATCAACACCACCGCACCCGATACCAAACCGCCACCTAACACGCGGTCAAATTCTGCAATGCCCGTTGGGGTACGCGGAACTTCCGCCGCCTCCACCTCGGATAACAACTGCACCTCGCCACTCGCCGCCAATGCACTAAAACGGTTACCGCCTTTCACTGCCAATTCGGCAACCGACTCAAGCAAAGTATTCCATGCCATGCAGTGCGGACACTGCCCCTGCCACTTGGGTGTTTGCCCGCCGCACTCAGTACAGGAGTAAATTGTTTTGGTTTTTGCCATGGCTATTTTCGCTTCTGCAACCAAAATTGATACATGCGAATAAAGGTGTAAGGATTCTCAGTCTCAAAAATATGCCACTGCTCCAAATTGGTTGCAGCAGGGTCATTAGGAAAGCGTTTTTTATACGCAGAAAGTGTTTCAGGAGCTTCTTGGAATCCCAAAAGAACCAAATTATTTTCTTGTAGGAATGTGTTGATTTGCAGCAATGTCATGCGATGCTCTTGAACATGGAAAAGTAAATCTCGACAATTGCTGGCACTGTAAAAATCATTCGCAGTCATCAATCGAGCAAATCCTTCCAAGGCAACTGCTTCCATCAATTCTTGGCGGCATTGGCGGATACCCTCCAAGGTAGAAGCGTAGCCTCGTTGTGCAATCAATTCACGACCTCGAACCACATCGCATCTCGCCATTTCACTGTACAACGCGATACACATCACACCACCTGGACGCAGCAGCGATAATAAAATCCGCCAACCTGCCCATGGATCAGCAAGATGATGCAATACTCCACCCGACTCAATTACATCAAAACTACGCTTCAATTCACCCAATTTCATAATATCGGCTTGCGCGTAATCAACGTTGGTTATGCCCCGCTCTTGCGATTTTCGTTTTGCGTAACTCAGGCTGGACAAGCTCAAATCAATCGCCAGCACATGTGCATTCTTAAATTTTAGCGCGGTTGAAATTGAATGCTGTCCAGTGCCACATCCCGCCACCAAAACTTCAATATCACGCTCTTTATCAAGTGGCTGAAAAGGTATCGGAAAATGTGAGCTCAATAAATCATTCAGCGTTGCAGGCGCGATAGCAAAGAATCTCTTAACCCAGCGCGGATAGGGATTTTCCTCATACATATTCTGCACCGCTAACGATACCTCACCCTCAATAGTGGTCAATTGCGACACGGTGGTACGAAGTTGTCGCTCTTCAGCGGGCTCGGACACTAATGGAATAAGCATTTCCATCAACACATCTGACCATGCGCGTTGCAATAACCGCTCCGAATTAGGAAGCCTATTCAGCGGAAAATAGGTCGCTACCGCCACCAGCTGCATTGCAGGGATGTCCAAATTTTGTTCCAACGCCGCGATCATCTCATCACGCAATGCGTTCACCCTGACAAATTCGTCATTGGCGCAGTCATATACATACTCGTTAATGAAACATTGACGCGCCAATGCACAATAAAAATCCAACTCGGCATTGCTTGGGGCAGATGAAATGGGGTAAACCGATGCGAGGTCTAACAGTACTTTCCGTATCGTGGTTAACAACCGTTCCAAAGCAATATCGCAAATTGCTGCTGAAACCAGCATTGCTTTGAGTAATGCATTATTAGCCAAGCAATTCAAGCCCGTAGTATCAAACAATTCATTAGCAGGTAACCGTTTAGGCCACGCCTGAACGATTTTTCCAACCATCGGTTGAATCACCACATCGTTCTTCACCAGCGTTGCACCCATCGGCGTGAGCTCACCGGGATTGCACCATGGCTCATCCAACCCGCGCAGAATATTCGCCAGCGTTTCATCATTTACCTGCGTGAGCTGAGCACGCGTCACACATTTCACGAAAAAACTTTTTGCCTCTGGGCTATTTACCGCCTTCACATACTGGTTTGCCAATCTTAATCCTGCGCGCCAATCTCCTTGCTCGGCAAATAACTCAGCAAGTCTATTAAATACTTCGAGGGAATCAGGCTTTATTTTCAATGCCTGCCGATAACTCAGCTCTGCTGCTTGGAATTTTTTTTGCGCTTGTAGAACTTGCCCCAACCCAAGCTGCGCAGGTATAAATTGTGAATCGTGTGCCAACACTTTTTTGTAGCTTGCCTCTGCTTCAACAAAATACCCCTGCTGCTTCAACAGAATCGCAAGGTTATGCTGTGCCACGGCATCATTCGGCAGCAACATCGCTGCTTGCCGCATAGCGTTCAACGCCTCAGGCAATTTACCTTGCTGGCGAAAAACTGCTCCCACGGTTTTATAACAAAACCCGCTCCTAGGGAATCTCGCTATTAAAACCTTGATCTTGGACTCTACGACTGCATATTGCCCTTGGTTAAACAGCGCGACTAGCGCGGACATTTCGTCGGCTGGTGGCTCGGCGGAAGCGTGTTGAGAAGAATGAGAAGTCACTGGATTTAATCTGAGCAAGAAAACTGCAACGATGTTGGTTAGTGATAAAAAATGCTTGGTGGCGGCACAACCGCGACCAAGCATAGTTTACAACGCTTTGGGAAATTTATTTGTTCAACAAATGATTCTCACCCATATTCTTTACCATGATGCCGATGTACTCGCGAATCCGTCCTTGGTCTGACCCACTAATTTCAGTCTCCGAAGTAGATGCCCAAATCAACGCATCTTTGTTAGCGTCATACAAATTGGTTTCCATGACTGCAAATTGCTCTTCTGCCATATACCCAGGTGAATACATGTTTTGGTATCCGTAGCCGTAATAATCAGACCATCTACCGTAGTATGGGGGCGGCATATAGGGTGTTCCGGGCACATACACTTTAATGGTTTTTTTGCTGACCAAGCGCGTAATCAACACCGCATCCGCACCCAACTCTTTCACTTTGACAGCAATCGCCTCTTGATCGTCCTGTTTTTTGTCAGACAACACCGTGTAGCTCGCAATAGCATCCGTGCCGCGCGCTTTAAGTTGCGCAACAAATTCATCTTCAAAAATCCTTCTTTTCACGGGCTTTTTCGCCACACCCACGACCATCACCTTCTTAGGACTCGTCTGATAAGCAGGGTCTTTCCAAACTGAAGTCAGCTGCGTCGAGGCGCAACCGCTCAACAATAACGAAGCCACTACGCTCAATCCCAATACACCACTCAACAGTCGTTTCATTTTTCGCTCCTTGGTCCCACATATTCATTAGAGATGCCGTTACGTCACTCAACGCAGCCATTATAAGCTGACAGACCGCGCTTAAATCATCTGCTTCAAGTTATCCCTACCTCGTTATTGACCAAAACTTCATGCTCCAGTTCACTCGCCCTCACCCATTCTTGCATGTACGGATCATTCATCACCGTTTTCATGTAATTTTCGATGACACCTGGCTCATTGACACCGTAAGTCAAAAATCGACATGCCACGGGTGCAAACATCGCGTCAGCAATACTGTATTCACCAAATAGCCACGCCCCTTCGGCTGCATATTGTGTACGCAAATCGCGCCAAATATTCTTAATGCGTGCGATGTCAGCCTCCAACTCTGGCGATGTGGGGACATGCCGACCTCGTGCGCGTATATTCATCGGCATCGCCCTGCGCATCGCCGTAAAGCCTGAGTGCATTTCCGCGCTGATAGAGCGTGCAACCGCCCGCGACGCTTTATCGGCAGGCCACAATGACGGATAACTTTCATACAAATACTCGGCTATCGACAAGGTATCCCACACTGTCAACTCACCATCACGCAAAGCAGGCACTTTGCCCGCTGGCGAAAAGTAAGACAGCTTCAATTCATAACCCGGTACTTGTAATGCAATGCGCATCTCTTCGAAATCCACTTCGGCATGCTTCAACATCAACCAAGCACGCAAAGACCAGGAGGAGTAGTTTTTGTTGCCGATAATCAATAACGGTTTTTTCATCACAGCCTCCAAGCTCCTTCTAATGCGGTTAAGTTTGCTTCAACTAGGGGCAGGTCATTCCCGCTTTTTCCGAATAGGCTAACGCTCGCCTGACTTCGTAACCTGCTCTTCATAAACTATGGGAGGCACTTTACGCTCAGGCAACTGCAATATCGCGGAACGATTACTGGGTGAGAATACTTTTTCCGCCGCCGCTTGCCAAGGCAGCCATTGATAGCTGATGTGTTCACGCGGTGCGATTTTGACAGGTAGTTGACGCGGGAGTTGTAAGCCGAACACATGCTCGACATTGTGTGTTGTACCCGCAGGATAACGGTGCTGCCATTTGGAATAAATGGCGTAGGTATTTTGCAGATGCCAGTCGGTCAATTTGTACAGCCGTGCATCCAAGCCCGTTTCTTCCAATGCTTCGCGCGCAGCCGTTTCAGCCAATTGTTCGTCACCTTCACGGCTACCCGTGACCGATTGCCAAGCATCGGGATAGTCCGCACGTTCTAATAACAACACATCTAGGTCGTCGGTGTAAATCACCACTAAGGCGGAGATGGGTTGCTTGTCAGGCTTCATTTACGAAGAGCCAGCACAGCCAAAGCGACTATTGCAGAGAGGACACAGAAAAGATGCAATGTACTGAGTGGAACAAGTTGATAAAGCACATTGGCTTCGCTAAAAGGCGACAATGGCACAATATCGCGGTGCATCACGCTATCAAGCACGATGTGAGAATAGCTACCCGCCGCCGCACCCAACCAAATAGAGCGTGACTTCAAGTCTTGCCATTGAAAAAGATTAGGCAGCCTGACACGTGAAGCCAGCTTTAGCGCAGCAAAGAAAATGCAGACAGTCGCAATCGTGATAATAGCAGCTCCGATATAGGTATGAAAAAACCTATGTAACGGATACTGCTGCGTGACCATGTAATAAAGAGGCTCAACATCAATTAGCACGTTGGCAGAACAAAAAGCCAAGAAGCTAACCTGCTTTGGTGCAACAGCATGAATTACTGCACCTGGACCAAAATGAAAGGGGGTGATAGGCATTTTTGTTCTATACCCCAAAGGTCATCTACGCGTTAAAAATCCAAAACACTTTATTGCGCTGTTTCCAATACTGCACGGTGTCGGTGAAAATATCTTGCAGGATTTCGTTATCGTTCGCCGACAAGCCAAAGTTAGCGCGTGCATCGTGCAACACCATCACGTAGCCTTTGGCAGGTTGCCAAGACACATCACACAAGGAGTCTGCCATTGCATCCCAATTGCTGCCAAATTCAGCAGGGAATTTGATGGCGCGAGCGATTTCATTTAATACATTTGCCTTACCTTTTACGCCTTTTAACGGCACGTCAAACATGGCGTATTCATTGGCTTGTGCGGCAGCCTTCAAATCATCGATGGAGCAGCCTAAGCGGTAGTAACCTACTTCATCGAGGCGATTTAATTTATCCACGAGGTCGTTCATTTTTTATTCCTTAATTCGTGCAAAAGATTGGTAATGATCGGCGGTGTAGTAACACTCTGGTACAACGCCACAGACAATGCGTCGCGTACCGCGATGGCGCACACCGGGTGTTTTTACGGTGTATTCGTGATAGTAACCGCGCTGTTGTTTGGGCAAGATGCGTTCACGATTTCCGAACACAACGCCGTCGCGGTCATACTCAAACGGGCCTCCTTGTTTTATGGCTTTTAATACTGCACGACCTTCTGGCGGTAACTGTGCAACGCTGATGGTGACTTCAGCACCAACATTGCGCGATGCATTGTTTTGGTAGTAGCGAGACGATACGTTGTGAATGTTTTGTTCAGCCTGCGCGAATGGCAACCACACCATCGCCATTAACAACACTAAACATAAACGTAATGAACGCAACATGATTATGCTTTTTCTGCTTCCGTTGTCACCACCACTGGCTGACGCAAACGGATATGCAATTCGCGCAACTGCTTCTCGTCCACGGCACTCGGTGCTTGGGTTAGCAAACATTGCGCGCGCTGCGTTTTAGGGAAAGCAATCACATCGCGTATCGATTCTGCACCCGTCATCATCGTAACGATACGATCCAACCCGAACGCCAGCCCGCCATGCGGCGGTGCGCCATATTGCAAAGCATCCAGCAAGAAGCCAAATTTAAGCTGGGCTTCTTCTGCACTGATATTCAATGCGCGGAACACTTGTGACTGTACTGCCTCTTGATGGATACGCACTGATCCGCCGCCCAATTCCCAACCGTTCAACGCCAAGTCGTACGCCTTCGCCAAACACTTGCCTGGATCGGTTTCCAGCAGTGCCAAGTGTTCATCTTTAGGCATGGTGAATGGGTGATGACAAGCGTTCCAACGCTTACCCTCTTCGTCATATTCAAACATCGGGAAATCGACCACCCACAATGGCTCCCATTTATTAGGACCAAGCAAACCTAAATCTTTACCCATTACGTGACCAATTTTATTTCGCAACGCCCCCATCGCATCGTTAACGATTTTTTCTTTGTCCGCGCCGAAGAAAATGATGTCGCCATTTTGTGCGCCCGTGCGCTCGATAATGGCCTTCAAAGCCGCCTCGTGGATGTTTTTCACGATAGGCGATTGCAAACCCGTCTCGTTGAGTTGGGTAATGTCGTTGACCTTGATGTAAGCCAGTCCCTTCGCACCATAGATACTGACGAATTTGGTGCAATCGTCAATTGTTCCGCGTGAAATATCGCCTCCACCTGGTACACGCAACGCCGCTACACGACCATTCTCCGAATTCGCTACACCCGCAAACACTTTGAATGCCACATCCTTCATTACATCTGTGACTTCAGTCAACTCCAACTTCACGCGTAAATCAGGTTTATCCGAACCAAAGCGCGCCATTGCCTCTTTGTAGGTCATACGCGGAAATGGATTAGGCAAATCCACATCCAACGCTTCTTTGAACACGGTACGAATCAATTCTTCGGTCAGCGCAATGATCTGTGTCTCTGTCAGGAATGAGGTTTCAATATCGACCTGAGTAAATTCCGGCTGACGATCCGCGCGCAAATCTTCATCGCGGAAGCATTTGGTAATTTGGTAATAACGGTCAAAGCCCGCCACCATCAACAACTGCTTGAACAACTGCGGTGATTGCGGCAAGGCAAAGAATTCGCCCGCATGGACACGCGATGGCACCAAATAATCACGCGCCCCTTCCGGTGTAGATTTGGTAAGCATTGGCGTTTCAATATCGATAAAACCGCGACTATCGAGGAAGCGGCGGAACGACATCGCCACTTTGTAACGCAGCATCATGTTCTTTTGCATTTGCGGACGGCGCAGGTCGATCACGCGATTAGTCAGGCGCACAGTCTCGGATAAATTCTCGTCATCCAATTGAAATGGCGGAGTCAAAGCAGCATTCAGCACTTCGATTTCGTGACACAGGATTTCGATCTCACCGCTGGTAATGTTGGCGTTGGTTGTGCCTGCGGGGCGGCGACGCACCTTGCCCGTGATGCGCAATACAAACTCGTTGCGCACCGATTCAGCGATTTTGAACATCTCGGCACGATCAGGATCGCACACCACTTGCGCCAAACCCTCGCGGTCTCGCAAGTCAATAAAAATCACCCCGCCGTGGTCACGGCGGCGATGCGCCCAGCCGCAAATGCTCACGGTCTGGTCGAGTTGATCGGTGTTTAATTGTCCGCAATAATGTGTACGCATATCTTCAATTCAGCTTGTCATAAGTTTAAGAAAGGGACGCTGGCTTGGCTGTTTCAGCATTTGCCACCACACCCATTGATACGATGGTTCTCAGCGCGTCATCAACACTCATGTCCAACTCAATCGTGTCGGCCTTGCGCAGAAAAAAATAAAAACCGTTCACAGGGCTAGGTGTGGTGGGAATAAACACGGCAACGTATGGCTCGTCGAACTTATTAACCACCTCAGTCGGCACATTGGTTTGAAACGCCAACGACCAAGACTCGGAGTGCGGATAACGCACCAGTAACACCTTGCGAAACGAATTACCTTTGCCCGACAGTAACGTGTCACTCACCTGCTTCACGCCCTTGTAAATGCTGCCGACAAAAGGCACATGCAGCATCGCTTTTTCAGAAGCCACCCAGAGGCGTTGCCCAAAAATATTTCGAATCAACAAACCCGTCAGCAACACCACTGCAAAGGTCAAGATAATACCCAGACCGGGAATGTGTATACCCAGCACCTCGTCCGGATGCCAATGTGTAGGCAACAGCAACAGCGTTTGATCCATCGTGCCGATAGTCAGATTCAACACCCACAGTGTAATGCCGAGCGGAACCCAGACCAACAAACCCGTAATCAGATATTTTTTCATTACTTAAGCGGTAGGGCTCGCCGCCGCAGGCGCGGATACCGATGTAGCGACAGGTGTCGCTTCAGGCTTGGCTGCTGGCTTTTTGCCGTCTCTAAAGTCTGTCACGTAATAACCATTGCCCTTCAACTGAAACCCAGCGGCGGTAAGCTGCTTACTAAAAGCTTCAGCCGCACATTCAGGGCAAACCGTGAGCGGCGCATCACTCATTTTCTGCATCACATCTTTCTGCAAGCCACACGCAGTACAGGCATAAGCGTAAATAGGCATAACCTCGTCCTATCGTAAATTTCAAAGGCGCGCATTATACCTGAGCAGATCGCCACAGCCCAGCCTGCTTGAAGATAAAAGTAGGGGGCAAGCAAATAGACTTGGGGCAAAAGTTCGCGATTTAGAGTTAGCGCAAAGTAAATTTCCCAGCATTCGAGTTGTGTAAGTCCATACCGAGCTTGAACGTCAGCGCGTAACATGGGAAAATGGCTAGGTATCTCAATTTCAAAAGGCGTACACCTAAAATGTCATTTTTCAAGCACCTTCCTCAAATTTTCGCTCTTATTCCCGTTATTTTTGTTTATACATACTCAATCGCACAAGCTGCAACTGAGAAATCACCTTACGAACACAGCGCGCAATCAAGCGAGTCATGCAATTCGTGTCATGAAAAAAATCAAGTTGATGCTTTTAATGCAAGCAAAGCGAATGATTGCCAAGAATGCCACGCGACAGACTCGGACAATGCCACCATGCAAGTTGCCGAAAAAACATTTAATGACCCCTACGCTAACCGATTAAAAATTGCCCCGCCTCCTGAAGCGACAACGGGGATGAGCGTGCCAATGTATTACGACGAAACACGCATCGGCAAAGATCCTCACGAGATGATTTCGATTCCAGCTGGCCAATACAAGCGCGGCTCGAACAACCGCTTGCCGGATGAAGGCCCGCAATACATTGCCGAAACCAAAGCATTTATGATTGACCGTTACGAAGTAACTAACTTGCAATACAAACAATTTATTGACGCAACTAAGCGTAAATCTCCCAATAACTTCCGTAACCGCACCTATCCTGAAGGTAAAGTGGATCACCCTGTCGTGTGGGTGTCATGGGACGATGCCCATGATTATTGCGCTTGGGCGGGTAAACGTTTGCCGACAGACATTGAGTGGGAAAAAGCCGCTCGCGGTACAGCGGATGACCGAGACTTTCCATGGGGCGATGATTTTGATGTGAATAAGGTAAACTCTCCTGTGCGTTGGAAGTCGCTGAATCTGCCTGGTGATACCATGCCAGTCGGTTCACTCGAAGCAGGCAAAAGCCCGTATGGTTTGTACGATATGTCCGGTAATGTGTGGGAGTGGACGGACTCGTGGTACACACAATACCCTGGCAACACGTGGGCAAGCGAAAATTATGGTGAGCTTTACAAAGTACTCAAAGGCGGCTCGTGGTGGGATTGTTCCTATTACATGTGCGGAGTTTCCGCACCTGTATTTAACCGCAGCTATTTCAAAAAAGGCGTAAAAAATTCAAGTATGGGATTTAGGTGTGCTAAAGATGAAAATTAAACATTGGGTAATTGGATTGGTTTGCTTGGCTTTAATCAGTGGTGTTGTTCACGCAGCACCCAAAAAAGCCAAATCGAAAAAACTGGCAGATGACGGCATGGTATTAGTCCCTGCCGGTGAATTTAAAATGGGTAGTGATAAAGAGGAAAACGAGGCGTGGTATCGTGAAGCCAATGCACTCAACCCGTTCGGTTTTAATGATCGCCTGTATGTGGACGAGCGTCCGTCACACAAGGTTACCTTACCCGCGTATAAGATTGATAAATACGAAGTCACCAACGCGCAGTATCGTAACTTCCTCATTGCCACGGGACACGGCGTGCCTTATACGTGGCCACGCAATGGCTACAATTACAGCGACCAACAGTTGGCCTCCTGGCCTTTAGACGGACTGCGGGATGTTGCGACCAATCGCTTCAGGTTAGACATGGATGTACCCAACATGAGCAAAGCTGACTTGTTGAGCGAAATGAAGAAAGTGAATCAAGCGCGTGACAACATGCCCGTTACCTCGGTGACATGGTCTGATGCAAACGATTATTGCAACTGGGCGAAAAAGCGTTTGCCCACCGAAGCCGAGTGGGAAAAAGCCGCACGCGGCGTGGAAGGATTTGAGTATCCGTGGGGCAACACTTGGGATACGAAAAAAATCAACACCATGTCTGAAAATCCCGACGCGCCATATTCGGCCGTAGGTTCTTACCCGACAGATGTATCGCCTTATGGTGCTTATGACATGGCGGCGAATGTTTCGGAATGGGTGGCAGATTGGTACAAAGCTTATCCTGATGCTCCAGCATCGGATATTAAATACTTTGGTGAAAAGCAACGCGTGGTGCGTGGTGGCGTTACTAGCTCAGGACATTATGATTCAGTGAGCGTAGTGTTTCGTGCTGCGAAGCGCACGCATTTATTACCTAACTCTGCACTGATTGACCTCGGCTTCAGATGCGTCAAGGATGTGAAATAAACCTACTTGCGAGGGCGGCATATCGCCGTTCTCGTTCATAAACCCGTATAATGCGTTCTACCTTGCGCCCCACCAATCAGCGCAACGGTCTTTTCACTCACCCCCGATCATCTCGATCACTTATACGTCTGCCTCGATTGGTACTGCTTTATTGCTGTAGGCCGTCGCAGGAGCTTTACCTTGTCTAATGAAATTACTTTTGCCAGCTTAAATCTGGCTGAACCCTTGTTACGCGCCATTGCAGACGCGGGCTACACCACTCCCACCCCAGTTCAGGCGCAAGCCATCCCGCTGGTTTTAGCGGGCGGTGATTTGCTGGCTGGCGCGCAAACAGGCACGGGGAAAACCGCTGGCTTTACGCTGCCTGTTTTGCATCGCTTGAGCGAAAAGCCCGTGGCGAATCCACGCGCCGGTAAACCCCGCTGTTTGATACTCACCCCTACCCGCGAGCTTGCCGCACAAGTGGAAGAATCGGTACAGACTTACGGCAAGTATCTCCCGTTGAAATCCATGGTGATGTTCGGTGGCGTGAATATCAACCCGCAGATAAAATCCCTACGTGGACAGATTGATATTTTGGTCGCCACACCGGGGCGCTTGCTCGACCACGTGGGGCAAAAAACTTTGGATTTATCTGGCGTTGAAATTTTAATTTTGGACGAAGCTGATCGCATGTTGGACATGGGTTTCATCCGCGACATTCGCAAAATTATTGCGCTATTGCCTAAGCAACGTCAAAATTTGTTGTTCTCCGCAACCTTCTCCGATGAGATAAAAACCCTCTCCGATGGCCTGCTGCACAACCCCGGCTATGTTGAAGTGGCGCGTCGCAATACCACCTCTGAATTGGTGTCGCAAAGCGTGCATCTGATTCCGCAAAAGCTGAAGAGCCATTTGCTTTCGCACCTCATCAAACATAACGACTGGAAGCAAGTGCTAGTGTTTACCCGCACCAAACATGGCGCGAATCGTCTGGCGGAAAAATTGATTGCGGATGGCATTCCTTCTGCCGCGATCCACGGTAACAAAAGCCAATCAGCCCGCACCAAAGCCCTCTCGCAATTCAAAGACGGATCATTGCCGGTACTGGTTGCCACTGACATCGCCGCGCGCGGTTTGGACATTGACATGTTGCCGCACGTGGTGAATTTTGAATTGCCCAATGTGCCGGAAGATTATGTGCATCGCATCGGTAGAACGGGTCGGGCGGGTAGCAACGGTGCGGCAATTTCACTGGTGGATAGTGAAGAGTTGCCACACCTCAAAGACATCGAGCGACTGATTAAAACGCAGATTCCAAAAGTAAGCATCGATAGCTTTGTACCGCCGACACACATTCCCGCCGAAGCACCCCGCCCACCGCGTCCGCAGCATGGGCAAAGGCGACACAGCAACATCACCGCAAACTCGGCAGGAAACGGCAATCGCAACCAGTCACCGCGCAACGGGCAAGCAGCTAAACCGCGTAACCCGCAAGCTCACAACTCTCAACAACGCGATCCAAATGCGCAACGAAACGGACAACAAATCGCCAAGCCACAACAGCCACGTAAACCATCTGAACCAAAACATCTGTCCGAAGCTGCAAGGCATCAGGCGATGCCTCAGCCAGCACTATTTTCACCGAGACCCACAGTGCGACGTGGAAAATAAAAATCACAAACAAAAATTACACAAACAAGCGGCTCAACGCAGAAGTAAGCTGTCCTTGCGCCGCCTCATCGTTGAGCAACTCTGGTGTCACCTGCATACTACCCCCTTTGGCACACGCTTCCGTCGCCCCAGCAGCAGCTTCACAAAATGTCATTCCAACTTTCAGTAGCCCCAAACGACCTGATGATAAGCTCCAGTTACATTTATTTAACTTCAGGGTAGTGACAGCACTGACATCTGTCGCAATTAAGCTAGCACTCAATACCCCCCCCCAAGAATACAAGCCCATTCATATACCTCCTCAGATACTTTCTTAAACCGCCTGCCCCGCCGCGTACCCTGAAGCCCATGCCCACTGGAAGTTGTAGCCGCCCAGCCAGCCCGTGACATCCACCACTTCACCAATAAAATACAGCCCTGGTACGTCGTTGCATTCCATGGTTTTGGAAGATAACGCGCGGGTGTCGATGCCGCCGCAGGTAACTTCGGCTTTGGTGTAACCCATCGTGCCGGATGGGGTGACTTGCCAATCGTGCAATGCAGCGGAGATTTGTTTGCGCTGTTTATCGTTGTATTGGTTGATCGGTTTGTTTTCAATCTTGGCGATCTCGGTCAGTTGCGAGCACCAGACATCGGCGAAACTTTTGGCGAACCAAGTGGTGAGGAAATTACTCAGCAGTTTTTTGCTGGCTTTATTTTCGGTCAACACAGTTTCCATATCGGCATCGGGCAGCATGTTGATGTGCAACGGTGTACCGTGTTGCCAATACGACGAGGCTTGCAGGATGGCTGGGCCACTCAGTCCACGATGGGTGACCAGCACGTTTTCGCGGAACGATTGTTTACCCGCGCTGACAATGGCATCGAAGGACACTCCCGTTAACTCTGAGTATGGCTTCCAATCATCAGGCGCAAACGTCAACGGGACTAAGCCCGCTTTGAGCTTGGTGATAGGAATGCCGAACTGCTCGGCAACATGATATCCATAAGGAGTTGCGCCCGTTTTGGGGATGGACAAACCGCCCGTGGCAATGACCAATGACACAGCCTCAAATTCGCCGCGCGAGGTGGTCACGTAAAACTTGGCCTTCTTGCCCAAGCCTTGCTCATCGGTGTAAGGCGTATGTTTGATTTCTTCGACCTCGCAACTCATAAAACGCTTTACCCCTGCCGCCTCGCATTCGCTGCGCAGCATGGTAATCACCGCTTCCGATTCTTCATCGCAAAACAATTGACCCAAGGTTTTTTCGTGGAAAGTGATGTTGTGCTTTTGCAGCAATGCGATGAAGTCGTTCGGCGTGAAACGCGCCAATGCCGAGCGGCAAAAGCTCGGATTTTCTGAAATAAAATTGTCTGGCTTGGTGTTGATGTTGGTGAAGTTGCACCGCCCACCGCCGGAGATGCGGATTTTCTCCGCGAGTTTCTTGGAGTGATCGAGCAAGACCACTGAACGGCCGCGCTGCCCTGCCTGCAAGGCACACATCATGCCTGCTGCGCCTGAACCGATAATAATTACATCTATTTTCATCTTAATAATTCCATAGTGACTTGATTTTGACATTGGCCTGTTTTTTCAAACAAGCTGATATTTTGTAGCGTGGTTTGCGCGATACTGGACAACGCTTCTTGGGTGAAAAATCCCTGGTGTCCCGTGATCAGCACATTAGGGAAAGTTAACAGACGCTCGAACATATCATCTTGAATCACCTGACCGGATAAATCCTGAAAGAACAGATCACCTTCCTGCTCATACACATCCAAACCCAGATAGCCGATCTTGCACGACTTCAAGCCCGCAACCACCGCTGGTGTGTCAATCACGCCGCCACGGCTGGTATTGATGATCATCACGCCCGTTTTCATTTGCGCCACTGCCACTGCGTTGATCAGATGCAGTGATTGTTTGTTGAGTGGGCTATGCAGGGTAATGATGTCGCTGGCTGCATAGAGTTGTGGTAACGACACATACTCCACCCCCAAGCTAAGGCATTCAGAATTGGGCTGCGGATCATACGCGATTAGACGGCAACCAAAGCCATGGAGAATGCCAGCCACAGCAGCACCTATCCTTCCCGTACCGATGATGCCGACAGTCTTGCCGCGTAATTCGAAGCCCAGCAGCCCTTCCAACGCGAAGTTGCCATCACGCACGCGATTGTAAGCACGAGGAATCTTGCGATTCAGCGCCATCATTAAAGCGACACTATGTTCTGCCACAGAGTGCGGCGAGTAGGCGGGTACACGTACAACCTTCAAACCCAAGTCGGTTGCGGATTGAACATCCACATTGTTGAAACCCGCACAGCGCAACGCGATTAAACGCGTGCCTTGTTCAGCGAGGCTAGTTAACACCGCCGCGTCCAATGTATCGTTGACGAATACGCATACGGCAGGGAATCCCGCCACCATTCGCCAAGTCTCTTCGTTCAAGTGCGCATCGAAAAAAACCAGTTCGTGAACAAATTCACGATTGGCTTCCAAGAGAAATTTTCGGTCATAAGATTGCGTGCTGCAAACGGCGATTTTCATGCGGTGTTTTCTAGCTTATTCCACAAACACGCATTTTTACTGGTCTTGTCGAGGTCGATCATTTGTTGAGCATGCGCTGCTAATTCGGCCTCACTGGGTTGTAACACGCGCAACTGAGGACGCGACCCATCGGTATTAAACACGGCAGCTTTACGTATAACAGGCGTGTCATCGTCGCCGAGAAAACTATGCTGACCTCGTGTCATCGCAAAATACGCCTCAGCAAGGAGTTCGGTATCCAGCAACGCGCCGTGCAGAGTGCGATGTGTGTTGTCAATTTCATAGCGACTGCACAATGCGTCCAAACTATTTTTCTTACCTGGGTGCATTTCACGCGCCAACTTCAGTGTATCTAACACCTCATTTTGCAAAGCAGGCAGTCCCAATAAACTCAGCTCATGGTTTAAAAAACCCATATCAAACGGCGCGTTGTGAATAATCAATTCAGCACCAGCGATAAATTCCAAAAAACTCGTGGCAATGTCAGCAAACTTGGCTTCATTTTGCAAACGCTCGTATGTCAGGCCATGCACCGCTGCTGCACCCGCATCAATTTCGCGCTCAGGGTTGAGATAGCGATGAAAACGACGCAGTGAAATTTTTCTGCCATCCAATTCAATCGCAGCCAGCTCAATCACACGATGACCTTGCTGCGGGCTGAGGCCGGTGGTTTCTGTATCCAATACAATTTTACGCATGACTTTTCTCCGCGCCCTGCAACAATGTTTCCACACCCAAATTCGCCAAAGCATCGGCACGTTCGTTGCCTTCGTGCCCGTTATGTCCCTTAACCCATACCCATTCGATGTCGTGCTGTGCAACTAGCGCATCCAACCTACGCCATAAGTCTTCGTTCTTCACGGGCTTTTTGTCAGCAGTTTTCCATCCGCGCTTCTTCCAGTTTTCCATCCATTCAGTCATGCCTTGCAGCACGTACTTTGAATCGGTATGCAGGCGGATTTTGCAGCGGCGGGTTAACACTTCCAACGCGGAAATTGCACCCATCAACTCCATACGATTATTAGTGGTGTGCGGCTCGCCGCCAAATAACTCGCGCTCCACCCCTTTGTTGCGCAACAACGCGCCCCAGCCGCCCACACCAGGGTTGCCTTTGCATGCACCATCGGTAAAAATTTCAGTGACTGCTTGGCTCATCTCGCTGCGTATCCTTGTTATTCAGCTTGGGCGTGGCAGGCAATAATTTGCTCACCAGCCCGTTATTCCATTTCGGTTTAATCAAACGCATTCCGGGTACACGTTTAATCGCGTGTAAAAAATATACCCCGCCACTCACCGCCCACCAGCGATCACTCGCCGACTTCATATAGGTAAACCGCTCCAACCATTTGCGCTGCTGAAACGGTGGCACATACGCGGTAAAACTCTCGCTCACCACCTCGAACCCCAACAACGCCAGCCAGTCCTTAAGCCTTGCCAGTGCAATAAATTCCCCGCACCATGGATAACCCCACTTCTTTTGCCAAGCGCGGTTTACGCCCCATAAGCTGAGCGGATTAAAGCCACTGATGATTAAATTCCCTTCAGGCATCAACACGCGCTCCACCTCGCGCAAAATCTGATGCGGCTCTTTGGCAAATTCCAAAATATGGGGTAACAACAGCAAATCAAAGCTGTCGCAAGCGAAAGGAAGTTCCGTTTTAAGAAACGACACCTGACCGTTATTCAAGCGTAACGGCATTCTGCTGGCTCGCAAAAAATCATAGTCGGGTGAGCCGAGTTGCAACGCGTTAAATCCAAACAAATCACTTACCGCGCGATCAAAATAACCCTGCTCACGGCTCAACACATAGTCGCCCTGCGGCGTAGCAAACCACTCGCCCAAACTTTGAGCCGTTACCTTACAATTCGGCATTGCTTAATGTCTCCAAACATCATGTTCAACATTACAGCTATTCCTGCTTTTCAAGACAATTACATCTGGGCAATTCACGATGGGAAACACGCTGCCGTCGTTGATCCCGGTGACGCGATACCCGTGTTGGAATTTCTGACCGTACACCATCTAAAATTAACCGCTATTTTATGCACGCATCGGCACAATGACCATATCGGCGGCATTGCAAAACTGCGCGCAGAATACCACGTGCCAGTGTATGGACGAAGTCATCCCAACAATCCTCACATTACTCATGATTTGCGCGAAGGCGAACAGATCACACTGACAGAATTCAACCTGAGTTTTGGCATTCTTGAAATCCCCGGACATCTTGATGATCACATCGCTTTCGTCAACCCGGAAATCTTGTTTTGTGGTGATGTTCTATTTGGCGCAGGCTGCGGCAGAAACAAAGAAGGCACGCTGGCACAACTGCATCATTCCTTGCAACGCTTGAGCAAACTATCCGACAACACCCGTGTGTATTGCGCACATGAATTTACCGCAGCGAACATTCAATTTTCGCTGGCTTGTGAGCCAAACAATTTGGACTTACAGCAACGCGCGAAAAATGTTAAGCAACTACGCGCCGCCAACCTGCCCAGCCTACCCAGCACCGTCGCATTAGAAAAATCCACTAACCCTTTTCTGCGCTGCACCCAACCTGAAATCATCCACACCCTGCAAGAACGAGGATTAAACGAACTTTCTGATCTCAGCGTTTTTACAGCCTTGCGCGAGTGGCGCAATGTTTTCGACAATGTTCGTGACGAGCCTAAAAACGGGGCAAACATTCTGGAAACTTGAGGCGATGGTGTGATACGGTTAAGGCAGGAAGTGGGCAAACCAAAATATCAAAGGTCTATTTATCAGCTGTAAGGAAATAGCTGTCAAACCGCGTGCGGCTCGTTCATTCAACTTGTAATGCCGATAAGCTCCCGCCCATTCGTACAGGCTTTCAAAGATTCTGCGGTGTAAAGATTTGAAATAGGCCTCGTCAAACACCGTTGCCTCATCCAGTTCGCTATAAAAAACTTGGTATGCCTCTTCGATCAATTCGCGCTCTAACTCGTGCAACTCGTCGCTATTGATGATGCCCAGTTTGTTATGAGGAACATCCGTACCCTCAATGTAGATCAGGCTATTTTCGAGGCGATACTTGGATGACATGTTGCTGCCTGAGTTGTTGGATTTTTTTAACCACCTCCGTTGAGGCGGGTTTATAGCCTTCAATCGCCTGCGTGGTTTGAATAATGCGTTTAAGCTCGGTTTTATTCAAGGTGCTTTTATTCATAATGGTTGAACCTCCTCCCTAGTGACTTTAATTTTCCCTGTCACTATATCGTTAATCAGTGTCTTGCGCATTCCTTCAGCGTGTCAATTTGGCTGTTGAGGGGCGACGACGCAGTCGATATGCACCGTTTTTTCGTCAAGATAATTGGCGATGCTACGGGTCTTCTTTTGGTGGAAGAATAAACGGTATTACTTTGCATAGGTAAGATGGTTACTTACACACGTATATGACTTCAACAGAGAACATTGACTATCCTATCTCCACGGTATAGGATACCTTCAATAAAAAAACTCGAACCCACCTTGGAATGGTTGCTCGCTTACGATGGACGAGTGCATTATTTTCCGAGCGGTCACTTTGTTAAATTCGAGATCAGGTTGGTTAAAGAATCCGAAGTAGTGCCACATGGCATCGCATACTCGTTTACTTTCCACGAGCCTGATGGAATCAGATTGTTAGGGTTTGATAACGCGCATCCAGTCCCGCATTCAGGTGGGAGATATGTCAAACCCAAGGTGGAAGCAGATCATTGGCACAGAACCCAAAACGATGACGGTCGCCCCTATATCTTCATATCACCTGCCCAGTTGTTGGAGGATTTTTTTACTGAAGTTGAAAAGATATGCGAGGCACAAAACATCTCGACCGAAGTAGTAGATGATAAGGAGACTTAATGATGAAAATGAAAATCCAGTCTATGCAAGATTTGAAAAAAGAAATGCTATCCGTTGTGCGTGGTGAACGCAAAGCTCCAGCAGATGCAGCACAGCCGTCTTTTGAGTCCGTTGAAGCGGTTATTCGACTACTGACTCCTGAGAATCGATATTTACTCGCGGCAATTGATAAAAATAAACCTAAGTCGGTTGCTGACTTAGCGCGATTGGTTGACCGTGCCGAGCCGAATGTTAGCCGCACACTCAGTAAGCTGGAAGCCTGTGGTTTTATACGGTTGCGGCAGGGGGTTGGCAAAGCCAAGATACCAGAGGTCGCTATTCATCGGCTAACAGTGGATATGGACATCTGTAAACAGATAGATCACGTGGCGGTTGCTTGAAGTTCCGTTGAAAAACTCATCTTTATTTTAGCAATTAGACCTTGCCACTGAGTAATGTACCTTGTGGCTAAGTGAGGTTTATTCGTTGCAAAAAATGCTGACAGAATGCTGACATAACCATG
>JBEBKA010000014.1:0-43967 GCA_040079595.1 Gallionella sp. | reverse complement strand
ATAAATTTCACGTATATAAATAATTTTCATATTTTGCCTAAACACATTTGAATGATCACATTCAAGTACGGTTTATAGCTAGATACTGTCGTCAGAAGAGGTGGTGAAGTAAACACCTCGCAAACAAAGCCCATAATTGAATGCGGAACACTACTCATCGACACGGCATTTCCGACAAGCACTGGGAATTACTTGAGCCACACCTGCCTGGACGGGCAGGTGTGTGGGGCGGAGTCGCACAAGACAGAGAATACGACAAAGATATTTACAAGCTACGCCATCTGGTCGAGAACGCACTCTTGCATCTCAAGCGGTGGCGGGGAATTGCCACTCGTTATGCGAAGAACTTATCTTCCTTCGTGGCTGCGGTACAGATTCGCTGCCTTTCGCTTTGGTCGGCAGTCTCGTGACGACAGTATCTAGGGTGGTCTATTCTTTATTTGGTTGTCTAGTTAAGCCAGCGACGAGTTATGGAGTCATAAACTAAATCTGGGAAATAGTGCTCTGAGGTGATCAAAATAATTTTGAGGTTGAAGTAGATTAGCTTCTTTGCGAGGTATATTCGATTGCAACAGTTACCACATGGCGCAGGGAACTAAAAAGGCAACCTCCCGGTCACCTTTTTGTTGTGCGAAGCTAATTTCTTAATCGCGTTCGCCGCTAAATGCCATCAACAGACTCAGCAAGTTAACGAAGATGTTGTAGATATTTAAGAACAACGACATGGTTGCCATGATGTAGTTGGTTTCACCACCGTGAATGATTTGGCTGATGTCGAACAAAATATAAGCCGAGAAGATCAGCACGGCAATCGCCGAGATAGTCAGGGACAGCGCAGGGATTGCAAAGAACAAGTTAGCGAGCGATGCGACGATCAACAAGATCACACCGATGAACAAAAACTTGCCCATGAAGCTGAAATCTTTTTTAGTGACGGTGGCAATCGTTGCCAAGCTGGCGAAAATAATGCCCGTTCCGCCCGCTGCCATACCGACCAACTGAGCACCGTTACTCAAGCGCAACGCCATTTGTAAAATCGGACCGAGAAACACGCCTGCGACGAAAGTAAAGCCCAGCAAGGCAACCACGCCCCATACACTGTTACGCAGCGCGCTAACGGCAAACAACATGCCCATCATTACGCCAAACATGGCGAGTGAGCCAATGATGGGATGTTCTGCCATGAACGCAAAGCTAACTGACGTGCCGATGAACGCGCCTATGATGGTGGGAATCATGGTGAGTGCCAGCATCGTATACGTGTTGCGCAACACCTTGTTTTGTTCGGTGGAAATTGCGCCAACTGGCGCGGTAATTTGAGATGGAAATTGCATGGTGTTGCCTCCTAAAAGTTATGCGTTAGTTCAACGACAGTGCTGAGACTATCGAAGTGTGATGAAAGTTGCAATCATTTCAAGCAGCGATGAGTAAATTTTTTCACGGTGGTAATTTGGACAAGCAAACGTATCAGCCAAGCTCAGTAAGTCGGTATCCCCATCTACTAGAAAGTCGGCCTTGCCAATCTGCGCCAGATGCAGAAACAGCAAATCATTTGCATCGCGACAATTAATCGTTTTCGGCAATTGACCTGGCAGCTTCATGGTCGTGCAGCACGGCAGGTAATCGGCATGTTGGTGTTAGGTTAAAAGTGACCAGGTGCGATAGAGGTGTAGATTACGCCGCCGCTGTGGATAAGTCGACTAGGCTGTGGTTGGTTTTGATCCCCTGTTTATATTTTAACTTGCGCGTAAACATAAACACATCCCCGCAAAAATGGTGAAGGGCAATGCAGGAGTGAAGTCACTGAGTCTTTGTGATAAATACCATGCCTAAGCCACAAAAGGGGGGTGATAACGACACGGTGTCGATTCCCAACTATCCCGATTGGGATGATTGGTTCTTGGGGTGTTTTTAAGAAAATACTGGCAAATTTGCCATGACTTTGCAATGACGATTTAGGTAGTATCGTCAAAAGATAGCTTCCCACAGAGCAATACATCGGATATGCACAGCAGCAAGGGAAGAAGCGGTGCATTTTGCATAACGAGTCGCAATCCCTCTCCACCGCTTAAGGTGCAAAAAGGCGTTTTCCACCAAGTGCCGCAGTTTGTAGAGTTCTTTGTCATAGTCTCGTTGCTCTTTCCTGTTCTTTCGAGGTGGAATCTGCGCCTTCATGCCCTGCCGCATCGCTTGCTCAACAATCGCGTTACTGTCGTATCCTTCGTCCGCCAGTAAATTCTCAGCTGTCAAACCTTCGATAAGCTTGCCAGCTTGTGTGCAATCTGCAACGGTACCTGCCGTGACAAGTACTCGGATTGGCATACCATGCGCATCCACGGCCAGGTGCAGCTTGGTATTGAGCCCCCTTTTGTACGCCCCATATCCTAGTTGCCGCCTTTTGCGCCTGCCGCGTGAGGGTGCACTTTGATGTGGCTGGCATTGATCATCAGCCATTCGTAATCAACCTCAGTCACTAATTGTTCCAGTAACCCTTCCCATATCCGCGCATCACGCCAGCGAATGAACCGCCTGTGCGTATTCTTCCAGTCCCCGTACTCGGCAGGCAAGTGGGGTGCAAGTAATTCTCATGTTTAGGTCAGTGATGTCTTCTCAAGCCAAGTTCAGTTAAATTCAATCTCGCTTGCGGAGAAGCTCGCATTTATGGCAGGTTTTTATCTGCCTTGTGAGGACACTATCTAAGAATGCAACCACTTAAACGTTTGAATACCCAGCAACGTCATCAACAACGAGCCACCCAAATGCGCGGCGATAATGCCCGCGCCCCACGCATATTGTCCGCGCAACAATAACGTCACCGTCTCGGCTGAAAAAGTGGAGAACGTGGTCAGTCCGCCGAGAAACCCCGTGATGATAAATAACCGCCATTCCGAAGACAATCCAGGTTGCTGGATAAAAAAAGCGACCGCGAGACCAATCAAATAGCCACCCACCAGATTGGCAGCCAAGGTGCCAAGAGGCAATTCCGGCAACGCTGGGTTAAGAAGCAAACCCAAACCCCAGCGCAACCACGCGCCTAGGGCTGCACCGATACCGATTGCAAGGAATGAATAGATCAACATAAGTGCATTTTACTCGACCACAGATACCAATGCGAAACCGCCACCCAGTGTGCGAAAGTTGGTAGTTTGGCCCTGATACAATCGTGCCGTAATTAACTGGATTTGTCCGTCGTAAACATAGCAACGTACATCGTATTTGAGTGATACAACTTCATCATCCAACGATACGCTACGTTCTCCCGGCACAGCCAATTTTTGCGCGACGTAATCGCCGTTCATAATCTCTTCAAACACGCGTTTAGTGATTTTGTCGCCGCGATATGCCCCTTTACTGCCGTAGCCATTTACAGGTTTGAAGAACCACTGCTTGCGCTCTGCCCACCATTTTTCGGCATCTACCGCGTTCACTAATTTTGTCTGTGGAATGCCTTGTATAGTCTCGTCGATAATGGCTTGTGGCGCACCTGCGGAACTCATCAATACGGAATCTGTGAGCCATGCCAATTTGCTTTTATCGGCATAACGTTGATAGTGAGATGGGTTGGGTGTCAACACCACTTGCTGTTTTTCGTGAGCACTACGAATATGAGGAAATTGCTGCAAAGAAAAATCCGTGAGGCGGTTGTAGATCAAATCAATCTTCTGCTCGCCCACATACAAGCCCTCTTCACGTGCTTGCAAAGCCGATGGATCAACAATGTACGCAGTGATGCCAGCGCGCTCGAACATTGCTTTCGCCAACAAAAATTCGGGGTAGAGATATTGCGATTCAGGTAGTTCATCGACGATGGCGATGGCTGTGAGTGGCGCATCGCCGCGCGCTAATCGCCACTCGTTGCGGAACATTTCGAGGAATGTCTCATTGAGTCCCTCAGATGTTACACCCTGACTTTCAATCAACAACGCATTAAGGAATGCCCCACCAGCATTGGTGTTGATCTCGATGAGATGCGCACCTTGCGTATTGAGATGAAAATCGTAACCGTAAAACACTCCAAGAGGGAGAGGGTTAAGGAGAGGGGCTTGTGATTTCAATACAGCTTCCACCGCCGTAATCACCGCTTGCATCTGCTTCACTTGTTCGCGCGTCACAAACACCGCAACATCAGCAAATAAATGCGCATGTGCAGCCGTTATCGAATTCCGAAATTCCGCACCTTGCGCACTAATTGCAGCATCAAGTGCAGCGCGATTTATCAATGCGGAATGTGCATCCGCATTTAGTACACCTGCATCAACCACCCAACAAACTCTTTTTCAAATCGTCTTGAACGGGCTTGTTACCCAGCCATATTTTTAGCAAGGCACGATGAAATGCTTCACCCGCAATCGTGCCGCGTGGCGTGCCGTTCATGCTGATTTGCGTACCACCAGACATGTAATCAAGCGTAATCACATCACCTTCTTGGACTTCTTTCACCTGATGAAAAATATCCGCCATCTGCTTGAGTGGTGATGAAAGTGCGCTCAATTCTGCTGGTGTGTGGTTCGCTTCGATTGCTTCAATGAATGCACCCAACAATTTCTCATCGCTCAATTCGCGCAACATATGCAGTGACACGCGCTGCGGATTGTTGTCCGCCAAAATTGCGGCTGCCGCTGTTTGCTTCTGTGTCGCGTACAAAGCGGCGACATAGACCTTAAAAATTATTTTGGTGCGGATGCCCGCACCGTTCAACATCAAACTGCTACCGCCAAGCTGCACTGTATCCGCCAGCTTAACCCCAGCAACTTCCTTCGCGCTGACATTGACACTCAAAAACAATAAAGTAACGATCAATAGTATTTTTTTCATTTTGATTCCTTCCAAAAAATTGATTCAAAAACCATTAGCCTTGTCATTCCCGCGCAGGCGTGAATCCAGCTATCAAAAAATTCGCAGTAGACAACTCTTTAAAATGACTGTGGTCAGTTACGCAGGATTTGTTAATTGTCTGGATTCCCGCCAGCGCGGGAATGACACATTTTTACAACGCCTCAAAAATCCCCGCTGCCCCCATCCCCGTGCCAATACACATCGTCACCATGCCGTATTTTTGTTTACGGCGACGCAAGCCATGCAACAGTGTTGCCGTGCGAATCGCGCCTGTTGCGCCGAGTGGATGACCCAATGCAATCGCACCACCGAGTGGATTAACGATAGCGGGATCAAGTCCTAAATCACCAATGACTGCCAACGACTGCGCGGCGAATGCTTCGTTAAGTTCGATCCAACCCATATCACTTAGGTTCAAGCCCACTTGCTTCAACACCTTTGGAATCGCTTCTTTCGGGCCGATGCCCATGATCTCTGGTGGCACACCTGCCACGCTGAAGCCGAGGAATTTTCCAATCGGCGTGAGGTTGTAACGCTTCAACGCTGCCTCACTGCACAGCAATACCGCGCCCGCACCGTCCGACATCTGCGAACTATTGCCTGCCGTCACAGAACCTTTTTGCGCGAACACCGTTTTGAGTTTACCCAACGCTTCAAGCGAGGTATCCGCACGCGGTCCTTCGTCTTGTGCCACATAGCGCGATTTCAATTTCACTTCGCGTGTTTGCATATCGGGCAAATGTTCGGCGATGTGATATGGCGAAATTTCATCTGCAAATTCGCCCTTCGCAATCGCCGCAATGGCGCGCTGATGGCTCTGCAACGCAAACGCATCTTGCGCTTCACGCGTCACCTTCCAACGCTCTGCCACCTTCTCCGCTGTCAGCCCCATGCCGTAAGCGATACCGTAATGTTCATTGTGTTCAAACACGGCAGGATTAAAGGCAATCTTATTACCCATCATCGGCACCATGCTCATGCTCTCCACCCCTGCAGCCAGCATCACATCTGCCTCGCCAAGACGAATACGATCCGCCGCCAACGCCACGGCCTGCACGCCAGAAGAACAAAAGCGATTGATGGTCAGACCCGGCACAGTGATCGGCAACCCCGCCAACAGCAACGAAATACGAGCCACATTCGTCCCTTGCTCCGCCTCCGGCATCGCACAGCCGACAATCACATCACCGATACTTGCAGGGTCAAGCGACGGAGCTTGCGCCATCACACTCTTGATAACGAATGCCAACAGATCATCAGGACGCGTATTGCGAAACATCCCGCGCGGGGCTTTGCCAACCGGCGTGCGCGTTGCAGCAACGATGTAGGCTTCTTGGATTTGCTTGGTCATAGTCTCCTCCTGAGTTCGTAATGGTTAGTTGATCCTCAACTTTACATGCAACTTTGATTTGTGTGCTGACCCCCACCAGCCACACCGCCGTCTGTAGAATACTCTTTTTTAGCGATTATTTTCCAATGATCAGCTGTAAGCAAGAAAAGATAGATGCAGGCGCATTTTTGACTCGACACGGGTTGACCGTGAATCAGATACGCTCGCCAGCGTGAGAGGGGTAATTATTTCTTTGCAGGAATAGATTCGCCAGATTTTGGTTTGGCAGGTGAAGGTGCATCAGTTTGTTTTAGCACCTTGCGTTTGATGGTTGAGCGAGTTTTCAATGATGGGGATTTTTGCTGTGCAATGGGTTGTTTGGCAATGATGGCTTCTACTTCGTGTTGTGTGTCGCCACCATGTTCAGCGTGTTCTTGAGATAAAAGTTTTTCCGTTTCAGTTTGCCGTTTATCGTGCAAAGTTTTGCGTTCTAACTCTGACATTCTTGCCAGCTCTTCCTCCATTTCTTCACGTTGTTCTGCGCGCTGTTCGGGTGTCATTTTTTGCATGGCTTCATGCAAAGCCTTTTGTTCTTCAGCCAGTTGTTTCGGCTTCAGCTCTTTCAATCGCGCCACTTCGTCTTGCAGGGTTGGCGTACCAGAGGCTTTTTCTACCTCTTCATGGCTTAATTCTTCTTGAGATAGTACAGCCGGCACGCCAGAAGCGGCTTCTTCAGCTATTGCGTTGAGGTTGAGCGAGGCGATGAAGCTGGCAGTGAGGAGTGTTTTAAGCAGGGTATTCATGGTGATATCCTTTCCATTACTTGCTGGAATCAGTTGCAGACACTCCTAAAAGTCCAAACTCCGTCACAATTTTTTGTTCGCGCCTTCACACCAAACAAAGAGCATAGCGACAATGTTTGGTGGGGCAGCTCCTTGCGGGTTAGTTTTGCTTAGAATTTTGAATCTCTGTTCTAGAAGTGTCCTTGCATTGCGGGGTGAGATGCAGGGTAGTGGGGTTTAGTTCCGTTTGCCGAAATCATTTAGGCTAAACGGGCATGTGAGCCGTATTTTCGTGGTTAAACCTTAGTCTCCTTGGTGTTAAAAAATGCCACCGCTTCAGTTTCAATTCTGGTTCGTTTCATCGGCGGTAAGCTCTGCCAAATACGCTTGCCATAAGGTTTACTGATAAGGCGCGGGTCGCAAATCATCAAAACTCCCCGATCAGTTTCGTCGCGTATCAAACGTCCCGCACCTTGCTTTAGGGTGATGATGGTGCGCGGTAATTGATACTCCATAAACGCGTTGCGCCCCTGTTTGGTGAGTTGCGCGATGCGTGCGGCGAGGACGGGATCATCGGGCGGAGCGAAGGGTAGTTTGTCGATGATGACCAGTGATAGCGCATCGCCGCGCACGTCCACACCTTCCCAGAAGGATTGGCTGCCTAGCAGTACCGCGTTACCTAGGTTGCGGAAGCGCGTCAGTAGTTCGTTGCGCGAGCCTTCACCTTGTAGCAATAGCGGATAGTTCCAGCCACGTGATTCAAATTCGATGGTGAGAATTTCATGAGCGCGTTGCATGGCACGTAAGCTAGTGAACAACAAAAATGCCCGTCCTTGGCTGGCTTCCAGCATTGGCAACGCCGCTTTTATCACCGCCTCGGTATATTCAAAACTGTTCGGTTCGGGCAGGTTTTGCGGCACATACAGCATGGCCTGTTCGGCATAATTGAACGGACTATCCCAACACGCAGTCTGCGCTTTGAGTAAGCCCATCTCAGCTTGGTAATGTGAAAAATCTTGTTTTACCGCGAGGGTCGCCGAGGTGAATATCCAGGCACGTTGTGTACCGCCGATTTGCTTCTCGAAAATTTCCGCAATCGATAACGGTGTGGTGTTGAGTTGCAGGGAATGGTGGAAAATTTCCAGCCATCTCACTTGATCGGGCTGGTCGCCTTTTTGCCACGCGGCAAGTTGAAGTGATAACGCAGAAGCACGCTGCCAGCAATTCTCCAATCCTTCGCTACGCTCGGCTTGCTTCTCCAACAAGCTGCCCAACTGAGATAATTTCTCGCTGAGTGTTTTTAACGCGGGGGCGAACTCTTTGAAGTCATCCGTGGCAATGGCAGGCAACCGACCTTCTTTTTTGAACACCAGCCGCAAGTCTCGCGCAGCTTTGTCTAGCTCATCACACGCTTTGGGCAGCGGCGCAAAATCTTTCGCCGATGTCATCGCTTCGATGCGCGCATCACGCGCTAAATCGAGCAATTGCGAGGTAGATAGATTCTCACCAAAAAACAAACTGGCGGTTTCGGGCAGTTGATGTGCCTCGTCAAAAATCACCGTGTTGCAGGCGGGCAGCAGTTCCGCCACGCCTTCATCACGCAGCATCACATCGGCAAAAAACAGATGATGATTCACCACCACGATGTCGGCTTTCATCGCCTCGGTGCGTGCTTTCAACACGAAACATTCTTTGTGATTAGGGCATTCCTGACCAAGGCAATTGTCACGCGTGGAAGTGACATGCATCCAAATCGGCGCAGTTTCCGATACATCCGCCAAACCACTCTTGTCGCCCGAATCGCTGATCTTGGCGTACTGTTTTATTTTGCCAAGATGCTTGATGTCCTCACGCGTGGCAAAGCGACCATCGCTTAGTGCGCGCTCTAAATGGTAGTGACACACATAGTTAGCGCGACCTTTAAGCAGAGCAATTGCCACGGGTGCTTTGAGCGCATCGCGCACTTTGGGCAAATCTTTTTGAAATAATTGGTCTTGCAGATTTTTCGTGCCAGTGGAGATGATGACCTTGCCGCCGTTGAGCAGGGCAGGGACGAGATAGGCGAAGGTCTTGCCCGTCCCCGTTCCCGCTTCCGCCACCAGTATCGCGTTATCACGTATCGCCCCCGCCACAGCCAATGCCATATCGCGCTGCTGTTCACGCGGACGAAAGGTATTAACTTCAGCAGCGAGCGGGCTTTGTGCAGAGAAAAAACGTTCGACTTCGATGGACACGATGGGAATAATTGAACCTAGGTGAGGGGTAGTTATTTGCCAAAGCTGGCGTTATAGTGCGGCGGGGATTTTACGCGAGAGTTTGGCACTGTAGTTTTATATGATCTAAAAATATAGGGAGTTTACGTGGCAATACTAATACCGAGCCTTAATGAGAGAGGTGGCTTGGCATTTTCGGACAGTGCTATAAGTGATAATCTTGCTCAACCAGCACCGTGAATGACACGGCAAACACAGGAGCAAGCGCATGAGAAGGACGAGAAGAAATCACGAAAACCAAAGTGACCATCGAGGCAATCAGAGGCAATCAGAGGCGATAAAACATTAGCCGAGAAGGCGGAGGATATTCTGAATTTTGTGTAAAATCGCGTTCCCTCACTCACCGCTCTGATACGCCACTAAATAACTCATCATGCCCGCTTTCCGCTACGAAGCTGTCGACACTTTGGGTGCAACTCAAAAAGGCGTGGTGAACGCGGATAGTCCGCGTGCTGCACGTAGTAATTTACGCGAGCAAGGCTTGTTACCCATCCAAGTGGAAGCCATCACCTCGCAACTCGATGAGGCTGGTTTAACTAAGCGCAATGTGTTTGGCGACAAGCTTTCCACCAATGAATTAGCCCTGTTCACTCGCCAATTAGCCAGCTTGCTCGAAGCCAGTTTACCGCTTGAGCAGGCGTTTTCCGCGTTGCTGGAACAGGCGGAACGTCCCTATATTCGGGATTTAATTGCCTCAATTAAATCGCAAGTCATCAGCGGCTCATCACTCTCGCACGCACTTGCACAACACCCGCGAGATTTTGCTGACATCTATCGCGCATTGGTGGCATCGGGTGAACAAATCGGGCAACTGCCTCGGGTGTTATCGCGGCTGGCGGACTACATCGAACGGCGCAACGCGCTGGTGCAAAAAATCCGTTTGGCCTTCACTTACCCAGCCATCGTCACAGTGGTCGCATTCGCCATTGTGATTTTTTTGCTCACATATGTTGTGCCGCAAATCGTTTCGGTATTTGCCAACACCAAACAAAAGTTGCCGTTACTCACCGTGATGATGTTGGGTATTTCCGACTTTGTTCGGCATTACGGTTGGGTGGTTTTTCTGGCGATTATCGCGCTGGCTTTCGCCTGGCGGCGCGCACTGCAAGATGCGGGCATCAAATTGCGCTGGCACACTTGGCTATTGACCGCACCGCTGTACGGAAAATTTGAACGCAGCCTCAACACCGCCAGATTTGCCAGCACGCTTGCCATCACTACCGGCTCTGGTGTGCCGATATTGCGTGCGCTGCAAACCAGTTGCGATACCTTGTCCAACATGGCGATGCGCGCACAAGTTGCCGAAGCTACCGCCAAAGTCCGTGAAGGCGTGGGGTTGGCAAACGCACTCTCGGCTCATAAACATTTTCCAGCGATGCTTATCCACATGATACGTGCGGGCGAAACCACGGGAGAGTTACCCGCTATGCTAGAACGCGCTGCCAGCGCACAAGAACAAGATTTAGAACGACGTGCCATGACGATTGCAGGCTTGCTAGAACCCGCGCTGATATTGGCGATGGGCGTGGTGGTATTATTGATCGTGCTGGCAGTATTGATGCCGATTATTGAGATTAACCAATTGGTACACTAACCATACATGGTTGAAGTAAATCCAAGCAATCTACAAACTCGTCATTCCCGCGTAGGCGGGAATCCAGCAAGAAAACAATTCCGTGTAGCGGACACAATCATAATGTTGCCTCGCTGCGCGAGAAATTATTTAATCATCTGGATTCCCGCCTACGCGGGAATGACACAGCTTTCTGCTCATAAGAATGTGGGTTAAAAGGGACACCATGAAACGTACACCGCTCATCACCAGTTTCATCCTATTCATCGCCCTATGCGCAACCACTGTCTATTGGGCGATGCAATTCATCAAACCCGCACAGCGCGCCGTTGCTGCACCGCCACAGGCAATTCAAGCAGAACTCTCACTGGATGCTGCAGCCAGTTTATTTGGCAGTCGCACCACAACCACAACCGCTAACAATATCCAATTGAAAGGCGTAGTGGTTGGTAGCAATCCGAGTGAGAGCGTTGCGATTTTGCTAGCCAATGGCAAACCTGCACAGTCTGTGCGAGTGGGTGCGGAAGTCTTGCCAGGCTTGCGTGTTCAAGAAGTGCATAACGACCACGTTATGCTATTGGAGCAAGGTGAAGTTAGGCGGGTTGAATTGCCACCACTTGCGACACGCAAGTAGTTACGTATTCCAACCCTAATTTTTCAAGCCTCAATGGTATAATCCCTCACCAAGCTGGAAATAACAGCGCGAAAGTGGCGGAATTGGTAGACGCACTGGATTTAGGTTCCAGCGCCGCAAGGCGTGAGAGTTCGAGTCTCTCCTTTCGCACCAGCACCTATTCAATTCAAATTTAAGGAAATGCCGTATGTCCAGCGTAGAAACTGTGAGCGCGTTAGAACGTCGCCTCAACGCATCAATTCCCCAGCAAGCTATTCGCACCCATGTGACCGCACGTCTAAAGGATATTGCGAAAACTGCCAAAGTTGCGGGTTTTCGTCCTGGCAAAGTGCCAGCCAAAGTGATTGAGCAACAATATGGTGCGCAAGTTCATCAAGAGGCGTTGGGTGATGCCTTGCAGCGTTCATTTCACGAGGCGACATTGACTAATAAGTTGCGAGTAGCGGGTTATCCGCAGTTTGATGTAAAAACCAAAGATTTGAGTGCAGATCAAATTGAATACAGTGCGGTCTTCGAGGTGTATCCAGAAGTGGTGATGGGTAATCTGTCTGGCGAAACAATCGAACGCAAAGTGTATGAGTTAACTCAGGCAGATGTGGACAGCACTATTGCGACATTGCGCAAACAGCGCGTCACATTTGATATGGCTGACCGTGCGGCACAAGCGGAAGATCAAGTGCGTATCGATTTTATTGGCAAGTT
Organism: Gallionella sp.; assembly: GCA_040079595.1. GTDB lineage: Bacteria > Pseudomonadota > Gammaproteobacteria > Burkholderiales > Gallionellaceae > Gallionella. Next base: position 31,837 of record JBEBKA010000014.1, on the reverse strand, counting down.
GAATGGTGAGCCCTTCAAAGGTGGTGAAGGCAAGGATTATCCCGTGGTGTTGGGTATGGGCAACATGCTGCCTGAGTTTGAAGCCGCCATGTTTGGTATGAAAGCGGGTGAGACCAAGTCTTTCGATTTGACCTTTCCCGAAAACTATCATGGCAAAGATGTGGCGGGTAAGCAGGTGACGTTCACGATTACTTTGCATAGCGTAGGCGCACCTAAGTTGCCTGCTTTGGATGCTGAATTTGCCAAGTCTGTTGGTATTGAAGACGGTGATGTGACCAAGCTCGAAGAGGAGGTAAAAAGCAATTTAACCCGTGAGGTGACGCGTCGTTTGAATGCACGTAACAAAGATACGGCGATGGACGCGTTATTGAAAGTGGCAAAATTTGATGCACCCAAAGCGTTGCTGGAGTGGGAGTCGCAAAGCTTAATGGAGCAAACCGTGAAAGATATGGAATCGCGCGGAATGAAAATGAAGGGCGTGCCTTTGCCATCAGAGTTGTTCGCGGAACGTGCTGAAAAGCGCGTGAAGTTAGGGTTGATTTTGGCTGAAGTGGTAGAAAAACAGGCGTTGCACGCTAAACCTGAGCAAGTGAAAGCCTTGATTCAAGATTATGCAAAGAGTTTTGATCGTCCTGATGAGGTGATTCGTTGGTACGCCTCAGATGCCAAGCGCAGACAAGAGGTTGAGAATTTAGTTTTGGAAGAAAACGTGGTTGAGTGGGCGATGTCGCAAGCTAACACCACAGACAAGGCTGTGACTTTCAAAGAGTTGATGGGAGATGCTTAGTATGACGCACTACTACGAAAACCATGTGTCCCGTCACTGGGACGAGCCGCAGAATATCGGCATGATTCCTATGGTAGTGGAAACCAGCGGTCGTGGTGAGCGTGCGTATGATATTTATTCTCGCTTGCTTAAAGAGCGTGTGATATTTTTGGTGGGTGAAGTCAACGATCATAGTGCGAATTTAATCGTCGCGCAGATGTTGTTTCTGGAATCGGAAAATCCAGACAAAGATATTCATTTTTACATCAACTCACCAGGTGGTTCAGTGACGGCAGGTATGGCGATTTATGACACTATGCAGTTTATCAAGCCTAACATCAGCACCTTGTGCATCGGTCAGGCGGCAAGCATGGGCTCATTCTTACTGGCGGCGGGCGAAAAGGGCAAGCGTTTTTGTTTGCCGAATTCGCGTGTGATGATTCATCAGCCGATGGGCGGCTTCCGTGGGCAGGCATCGGACATTGAAATTCACGCAAAAGAAATTTTGTACTTGAAGCAACGCCTCAATCAAATGTTGGCGCAACATACGGATCAAGCTGTTGCAACGATTGAACGTGATACTGACCGTGATAATTTTTTGAGCGCGGATGATGCGGTTAAATACGGATTAGTAGATCAGGTTTTAACGAAGCGTATTTAGCGAAACTTTTTATAAATTTCAGTGGAAATTGACAGATGACTGACGATAAAAAATCTGGCGACAAATTACTTTACTGCTCATTCTGCGGCAAAAGCCAGCACGAGGTACGCAAGCTGATTGCAGGACCATCGGTGTTCGTTTGCGATGAGTGCATCACGCTGTGTAATGACATCATGCGTGAAGAAACGCAGAGCGAGAACGCTTCCATTGTTAAATCGGATCTGCCTGTTCCGAAAAAAATCTGTGCCGCATTGGACGATTATGTGATTGGACAAGAAAAAGCCAAGCGTATTTTGTCGGTGGCGGTGTACAACCACTATAAACGCCTTAAGAGCAACGATAAAGACGGTGTCGAATTGGCCAAAAGCAACATCTTGCTGGTGGGGCCGACTGGTTCGGGGAAAACGTTGCTTGCTCAAACATTGGCGCGTTTGCTGGATGTGCCTTTTGTGATGGCGGATGCGACAACACTAACCGAAGCGGGCTATGTGGGTGAAGACGTTGAAAACATTATTCAAAAGCTGCTGCAAAGCTGCGATTACGATGTGGAAAAAGCGCAACGCGGTATTGTGTATGTTGATGAAATCGACAAAATTTCACGTAAGTCAGACAATCCCTCGATTACTCGCGATGTATCGGGTGAGGGCGTGCAACAGGCGTTGCTCAAGTTGATTGAAGGTACGACTGCTTCGATTCCTCCTCAAGGCGGACGCAAACATCCCAACACCGAGTTCTTGCAAGTTGACACCACCAACATTTTGTTTATCTGCGGTGGTGCATTTGATGGTTTGGAAAAGGTCATACGCAATCGTTCTGTTAAAGCCAGCATTGGTTTTGGTGCAACTATCACGAGTCAGGATGAGCGCAAAACGGGCGAGACTTTGCGCGATGTTGAGCCAGAAGACCTCATTAAATTTGGTTTGATTCCGGAATTTGTCGGACGCTTGCCCGTAGTAGCAACATTGGAAGAGCTGGATGAAAAAGCCTTGGTGCAGATTCTCACTGAGCCCAAGAATGCATTGACCAAACAATACCAAAAATTGTTTGCGATGGAAGATGTGGCATTGGAATTTCGCGAAGGCGTATTGTTGGCAATCGCCAAAAAAGCCTTGGCGCGTAAGACGGGTGCGCGGGGTTTGCGCTCAATACTTGAACACGCGTTACTGGATGTGATGTTTGATTTGCCCTCAATGGACAATGTCACTAAAGTGGTGCTGGATGAAACCACTTCATCGGGTGACATTAAACCGATTGTCATTTACGCTGACAAACCCAAGGCTGCGTAACGCTTTCAGCCATTTTACTTGCTCTTTAATCTTGTCCTGTTTGGGGCGAGCTTGAATTTCTCAAGCTTGTCCCCATCTAACCTCCCGAACAACGAAAGGTTACTGCCATGTTTGAACAAGATGCCCCTAATTTACCTGTAAACAACCTCCACCCTTTGTTGCCGCTGCGCGATGTGGTGGTGTTTCCGCACATGGTTATCCCCTTGTTTGTTGGGCGTGCCAAATCTATTAAGGCTCTGGAAAGTGCAATGGAGGCGGGCAAGCCGATTGCCTTGGTTGCGCAAAAATCTGCCGCTAAAGATGATCCAAGCACAGAGGATTTGTACAGCATCGGCAGTATGGCGAACATTTTGCAAATGTTGAAATTGCCCGATGGGACGGTGAAGGTGTTGGTTGAAGGCACGCACCGCGCCAACATATTGCGCGTACATGACGCGAAATCTCATTTCGATGCCGAAGTGGAAGTTGTGGTTGCTGAAGACGGCACGGATAGCGAGTCTGAGGGGATGCGTCGCGTACTGATTACGCAATTCGATTCGTACGTCAAACTGAATAAAAAAATCCCGCCTGAAATTCTAACCTCGCTTGCGGGTATTGATGATGCAGGCCGATTGGCCGATACCATTGCGGCGCATCTCCCGCTCAAGCTGGAACAAAAGCAAGAGGTGCTGGAAATTTATGGTATCCGCAAGCGGCTGGAGCATTTGCTGGGCTTGTTGGAAGGCGAGATTGATATTCTCCAAGTTGAAAAGCGCATTCGTGGTCGCGTAAGACGGCAGATGGAAAAAAGCCAGCGTGAGTATTACTTGAATGAGCAAGTAAAAGCGATTCAAAAAGAATTGGGCGAGGGCGAAGAAGGCACTGACTTTGATGAGGTAGAAAAAAAAATCAAAGCGGCACACATGCCGAAAGAGGCGCGTGCCAAGGCTGAAGCCGAATTAAAGAAATTGAAATTGATGTCGCCGATGTCTGCCGAGGCAACCGTGGTGCGCAATTTTATTGATGTGTTGATCGGCTTACCGTGGAAGAAAAAAACCAAAATTAGCTCGGATTTGAAACAAGCCGAAGTGGTGCTTGAAGAAGACCACTACGGGTTGGATAAAGTTAAAGAACGCATCCTTGAGTATCTTGCCGTGCAACAACGCACAGAAAAAATGAAAGCCCCGATACTGTGTTTGGTAGGCCCTCCAGGTGTAGGTAAAACTTCGCTTGGGCAATCTATTGCACGCGCCACCAATCGTAAATTTGTGCGCATGTCGCTGGGTGGTGTGCGTGATGAATCGGAAATTCGGGGGCATCGTCGTACTTACATCGGATCGATGCCGGGAAAAATTTTGCAGAACATGAGCAAAGTCGGTGTAAAGAATCCGCTATTCTTGCTCGATGAAGTCGACAAGATGGGTCAGGACATGCGCGGCGATCCGTCTTCCGCGCTGTTGGAGGTGCTTGATCCCGAGCAAAATAGCACGTTTGTCGATCACTACGTTGAGGTGGAATACGATTTGTCCGATGTGATGTTTGTGGCAACTGCAAACTCGCTGAACATTCCCGATGCTTTGTTAGATCGCATGGAAATTATCCATGTATCGAGCTATATGGAAGACGAAAAAATAAACATTGCCACCCGCTATTTGTTGCCTAAGGTAATTAAGAATAACGGGCTCAAATCGGAAGAAATCAATATCTCGGAAAGTGCGTTGCGCGACATTATTCGTTACTACGTCCGCGAAGCAGGTGTGCGTGGATTGGAGCGCGAGCTTTCAAAAATTTGCCGTAAAGTGGTGAAGTCCCTGTTGTTAAAAGGTCGAGATAGTAAGGTCACCATCAATTCACGCAATCTTGATAAGTATTTAGGCGTGCGTCGCTACTCTTATGGTGTGGCAGAAAAGAATAACCAAGTTGGACAAGTGACGGGTTTAGCGTGGACAGAAGTGGGCGGCGAATTGCTGACCATCGAAGCTGCGGTGTTGCCAGGCAAAGGCAAAGTTACCACCACAGGTAAACTTGGCGAAGTGATGCAAGAGTCTATACAAGCGGCTTTGAGCGTGGTGCGCAGTCGTGCAAAACGCTTAGGTATCGACGAAGACTTCTATCAAAAAACCGATCTGCACATTCACTTACCAGAAGGCGCAACGCCTAAAGACGGACCGAGTGCGGGTGGTGGAATTTGCACCGCGATGGTGTCCGCATTGACTGGAATCCCAGTGCGCGCAGATGTCGCAATGACGGGCGAGATAACCTTGCGTGGTGAAGTGTTGCCTATTGGAGGCTTGAAAGAAAAGTTGCTAGCGGCGCAGCGCGGTGGAATTAAAGTGGTGTTGATTCCTGAGGAAAACGTGAAAGACCTCTCTGAAATTCCTGACAACATCAAAAATAAATTGGATATCCATCCCGTGAAATGGATAGACCAAGTGTTGGCGTTGGCACTGGAGCGCGAGCCAGTTCCGCTGAGCGAAAGCGTTGAAAAGGTTGCCGTTGCTGCGTTATCGGCGGATGCGCAACAACCTGTGGTTGCACCCATGACTAAACATTAAACACTGAAAATTTTCATTGGTTTTCATTTTTCGCAACAAAAATATTTGTACTAATCACTTGACCAAAGCCGCAATGCCTTGATATAAAGGCGTTGCAGGGCTTTTCCTGTTTATAAACACTCGCGAAGGGGACTTACATGAACAAATCTGATTTGGTTGATGCAATTGCAAAATCTGCTGATATCTCTAAAGCAGCTGCAGGTCGTGCGTTGGATGCGACAGTAGAATCTATTAAGAAAGCTTTGAAAAAAGGCGATACAGTAAGTTTGGTTGGCTTTGGTACATTCAAAGTTGGTAAGCGTGCTGCGCGTAACGGACGCAATCCACGTACCGGTGAAACTATCAAGATTAAGGCAGCTAAAGTTCCTAAATTTTCAGCTGGCAAAGGCTTGAAAGATGCTGTAAACTAGCAGACTTTACAGGGTGCTTAGCTCAGCTGGTAGAGCGTCGCCCTTACAAGGCGAATGTCGGCGGTTCGAACCCGTCAGCACCCACCACTAAGTTTTTTGGAGTGGTAGTTCAGTTGGTTAGAATACCGGCCTGTCACGCCGGGGGTCGCGGGTTCGAGTCCCGTCCACTCCGCCAAAATAAAGCCGTTGAGAAATCAACGGCTTTTTCATTTCTGTCATTCACTCCGCGCAAGCTACTTTTCTTTAGCTCTTTAATGCTAAACTTCAAAAACTGCGTCGTGCAGTAATTAACCATAGGGAAAAATTAAATGAATCGTAAAGAACTGGTAGATGCGTTGGCAGCAAAAACAGGTGGAACGAAGGCTGATGCTGAGCGTAACGTAGCAGCGTTATTGGAAGTGATTACCGCTACGCTCAAGAAAGGCGACAACGTTGCTTTGGTTGGCTTCGGTACATTTGAAGTGCGTAAGCGCGCAGCACGTATTGGGCGTAATCCAGCGACGGGTGCTGAACTGAAAATAAAAGCATCCAAAGTACCGGCTTTCAAAGCAGGTGCACCGCTTAAGGCAGTTGTGAACGGTAGCAAGAAGTAATATTCTAAATCGCAACCACTTGCTTGGGTGGTTGCGATTATGGGGTTTTGGCGGCAATCAAAATTATCCTCAAAGTGGTCAAGCACATCTTGTTGAAAACTAAAATACCTCCTCCTATGTGCTGATGACGGCAGGTTTGATGGTTACTTAATCAAATTATCCCCTGTATCGCTGGTTGGATCGCTTTTTGAATTGATGTGTTGTACCTGGGTAGCATTGCACTCATTGTGAGTGTTGCGTCTAATTAGCTTGGGTTCAATAAAATGTAAGGGGTAGAGGAAAAATTCTCCTCATTAAATTTGACCAGGAATAAAAAGCCTACTAGTTAACAAGTACGGCTTTGGACTTGGCAGTTGGCGAATAATAGATACTTAATCGAAGCGATTGGATGCGCTATAATTAAGTAGCGTCACTCAGGCTGTAATTTTGCCAAGTTTATGGTGAACGAAAGTTCGCATTGTTATAAATAATTAAGTTGGGTGGTGTCACTATGTTTGATTTTGTTCATAACAATAAAAAAATAGTGCAAGTTATTTTTGCACTGATGATTTTGCCTTTTGCATTGTGGGGCGTAAGTTCTTACGAGAAATCCAATGTGTCGGAGGGCGTGGCTTCAGTGAACGGCTCCCTGATTACACAGCAGGAATTTGAAAACGCTTTGCAGTCGCAAGAAGACAGGATGAGAAAGCAGCTGGGGGCGAATTTTGATTCTGCAATGCTTGACAATCCTGAGATGAAACGTGCGGTGCTGGATAATTTGGTGAATCAGCGTTTGTTTCTTGATCGTGCAAGGGAGGCAAAATTAGCCGTGACAGACGAGCGTATTGCACAAGTTATCGCGGGCATTCAAGCGTTTCAAAATGATGGCAAGTTTGATAAAGGTCTTTATGAGTCTGTTTTGAAAAGTCAAAATATGACTCCATTAGTTTTTGAAACACGTCTGAGAGACGAGTTTATTGGTCAACAAATACGTGATGCATATATTCAAAATGGATTTGTGTCCAACAGTGTGGCGGATAATGTGATTCATCTAAATGAGCAGCAGCGCGTTGTCAGTGTTGCACCGATAGCACCCACATCATCTCTCGGGCAAGTAAAAGTTGAAGATGCCGACATAAAGAAATACTACGACCAAAATCAAAAAGAGTTCGAAACTCAAGAGCAGGCAAAGGTTGAGTATGTAAAATTTTCGGCAGAGACTTTGCTAGCCAAAACTGAAGTGAACAAAGAAGAGGTGGGCAAGTATTACGAAGAGCATCAGGCTGATTTCGGCACGACTGAGGAGCGTCACGCTGCGCATATATTGATCTCGGTTACGCCCACATCCAACCAAGCCGATCAAGAGGCTGCCAAGACAAAAGCTGCGCAGCTTTTGCAACAAATTAAACAAAATCCTGTGAAATTTGGCTACTTGGCGAAAGCAAACTCACAAGATCCTGGCTCTGCGACCAATGGTGGGGATTTGGGATTTTTCGCTCGTGGCATGATGGTGAAACCCTTTGATGATGCGGTATTCGCCTTGAAGGTAGGTGAGGTGAGTGAATTGGTGCAGTCTGATTTTGGTTATCACATTATTAAATTGATCGCAGTAAAGCCAACTAGGATATTGCCGCTCGACGAAGCCCGCGAGGGTATTGTGAATAAATTGCGTCAGCAAAAAGCACTGGATATGTTCGCCGCATTGGCTGAAAAATTTAGTAACTCGGTGTATGAACAAAGCGACACGTTAAAGCCCGCTGCTGAATTGGTTGGTGCAAGAGTTGAGCAAAGTGACTGGCTGACCAAAGGTGCAATGAGTGGTACACCCTGGACACCTAAAATGCTGGAAGCGGTTTTTTCCGATGACGTAACTAAACGCAAACGCAATACCTCAGCTGTTGAGATCGAACCCAATGTTTTCGTGGCGGCTCGCCTCTTGGAATATAAGCCCGCTGCGGTGAGTAGCCTGAACGACGTGCAAAATGCAATACGCCAAAAGTTGGTGCAAAACAAGACGCAAGAGCTGGCTGCGAAGCAGGGAAAAGAGATATTGGCATCACTCCAAGGTGGAGGTAAATCAACACTAAAATGGGGTGCGGTGCAGAGTGTTACGCGTTCAAAGGCGGGTTCGTTAGATGCAGAAATGTTGCGGCAAGTGTTTCAAGCCAACGTTACCAAATTACCGCAGTATGTGGGCGGCGAATCTCCGCAGCATGATTATGTCATTGTGCGTATTGATGCCGTTAAAGATGGCGCGGCGGTGAGTGATGAAAATCGCAAGGGCTATGCGCAGCAATTGCGTCAGCTTGCGGGCGAAGAAATGCTCCATGCGTATTTGGAAGATGCTAAGCAGCAGATTGCTGTTGAAGTTAACCTGCCAGACGCGCCGAAACCTCAGCCTTGATTGAGGGTTGCTACAAAAATAAAAACGCCACTCACGAGTGGCGTTTTTATTTTTGGTTAGGCGAAGCTGGCTTTGCCTAAATAGTGGCATGACAATATTTATCCACGGCATAATATATCCCATCACTTAAACATCAATTGAGAATGGACACATTCGATATTCAACTTGAATCACGCTATCAGCCTTCTGAGCTGAACACGCGCTTTATCGGTGAGCAATGGTCTTTTGGCGAATATGTGTTGCACACGCGCAAGATGTTGAGCGAAGTTCACACTCGGCGTGCTGGCGTTGAGGCGGAAAAAATTATCGGAGGCAATGCGCCATTTGAGTTGAAACCCGCCACGGAACACTCGTCAGGGCAAGCTAAACAATATCGGCGCGGCATACTGCTGGTGCATGGCTTGACCGACTCCCCTTATTTTATGCGCCATCTGGGCGAATTTTTCCAGGCACAAGGCTTTCGTGTCATGGCGATTTTGTTGCCTGGGCATGGCACGCAGTCTGGCGATTTGCTCGGCGTGACTTGGCGGGAGTGGGCAAAGGCCGTCGCGTATGGCACGGACAAATTGCACGAAGAAGCGGATGAAATTTATCTGGCAGGGTTTTCCGTGGGCGGTGCATTGAGTGTCGCTCACAGCCTTATTGATACACGCATACGAGGGATTTTTTTATTTTCACCCGCCTTGAAAATCACACCACGTGCGGCATTGGCGCATCTGCACAAATTGTATAGTTGGCTTGTGCCTTCGGCGAAGTGGGTGGACATCAAGCCCGACAGCGATCACTACAAGTACGAATCGCTGACCAAAAATGCGGTGTACCAAACCCATCTATTGATTAAAAACCTTAACGCGCAACTGAAATCGCACCCGTTAAACATTCCTGTTTTTGCGGCTGCAAGCGTTGATGATGTCACGGTTGATTCCTCGGCGACCATCCAATTTATGGCGAGCGCGCCTCATCCAAACAACCACTTGGTTTTGTATGGTAACGACATCGAAAAGAAGCCGAAAAATTTCCCGACAGAAAAATTGGAATGGGTGAACAGCGCGTTCCCTGAGAAAAAAATTCTCAGCTCCGCTCACACCGCTATCGTATTGCCGCCAGAAGACCCGCACTATGGCGCAAAGGGCAGCTATTCAAATTGCCACCATTATTTTCCTGACGAGATGGAAAAATATGAAATGTGTACCAAGCATCCCCAGCGAATGCTGCAAGGTGAAATTAGCGCAGAAAATCTCAAGCTAGGCACGGTGAAGCGTTTGATGTTCAACCCAAATTTTGAGGCACTCAAAATTTCCATGCAAAAATTTATCGGGAACTTGCCATGAAAACCAGAGTACACTTCATTGACGCACATAATTGATGCGCGTAAATTATGCGCATATTCAACGCAAAGGAAAAGCGATGGGTAATCTAACTTTCAACTTGTCCGCCCCAAAAAAATCGGCCAATCTGAGTATCAACGCTGATTTGTTGCAGCAGGCCAAGCAACTCAACATCAACCTCTCCCAAGCCTTGGAACAGCATCTCACCGAAATTGTTCGGCAAGCGCAACGCAGCCAATGGCTGGCAGAGAACCAGAGCGCGTTGGACGCTTATAACAGCCGAATTGAAACGCAAGGCGCATTTGGCGATGGACTGAGGCAATTTTAATGGCGCAGTTTGATGTGTACCTCAACCCCAATATGACCACGCGAAAAGCCATTCCCTATTTGTTGGATGTGCAAGCTGATCTGCTGGATTCATTGGCAACCCGTGTTGTTGTGCCACTCATCAAGACCGGTGAAATGGGTCTTGCAGCAAAGCACCTCAACCCGCAATTCAAAATAAAAGGGGAGGTGGTGGTGATGTCTACTGCGGAACTGGCGGGCGTGACCATCCGATCACTGGGTGATAAAGTGACCTCACTAAAAAATAAACGCGATGAGATCATCGCCGCACTGGACTTGTTATTTACAGGAATTTGAGGTGAACTTTGTTTAACAAGAGTAAATTTATCGACGCGGCGGTGAAGTTGGAAAATAATTCGATTTCGCACCCTTTAATCCCATCAATGAGTTCGCAACAAAGTGAAACCACACAGTCTCCAATAGGTGTCGTGGTACTGTGTGCTTCGCTGATGTTGTTGGGCTTTGATGCCCATGCTGGTGCGGGTGACCGCTTCCGCTGCATTCCCGCAGATGGTGGCGACTCTTACACATCATCTGGTTCATGCCGCTCCGACACTGATACCCGCGAGCCTCTGACGGAGCAGGAAAAGACTGATTCCTTGGCAACCGAAAGTCGTGGGCGGGCCTTCGTCAGGTGTACGGCCTCTGACGGCAGTTACAGCAAACTTGTCTTCAACGAGGAATGTCCGTCTACCACCGATATCCGATCAATTGAATACGCTAAGCAGGAGATCCAGAGTACACAGGAAGAGACACCGCCAGAAGAACCCGCAACACCATTGTCATCGCCAGCGGAAGTCACACCAGAACCCGCCGCTTCCTCATCCGTTCCAACAACACCTACATCCAGTGTCAGTCATGCAGGCTATGCACCAGGATTGCTAGTGAAGTTGGGCTTGATATTGTTGGCCTTGGTGGGGCTAGGAATTTGGGGTGTTTTCAGATTGTTTGGACGGCAGAATGACAAGTCAAAAGCTGACCAGCGCGAGACGAGCGCCAAAGCAATCGTGCAAAAGCGCAGCAATCCTGCGCCCGACGACGTACCAAGGCAGGATCGGCCCAAGGCAGAGCGCATTGACATGCAAAAAAAGGCTCAAGAATTTCTTGCGGCTCTTGACTCTGGATCGGATGTCCCTGGCGGGCTGGCCTTTCAAACCGCTTTGCAGCAGGCGAAGCTAGATTATTCTATGGAAAGTCTGGATCGTGTTGATCAGCTCTTGAAGCAGATTAAGATCAAGCTTTCACCGCAACGCAGCGGCTGGCAAAGCGGGCTTGATACTGAGAATTTTTGCCTCATGCTGACCTTTTATTTGGGCGAGATGATATCCAGACAGGCAAATCAGCCTATCAAATGGCATACCCGCGAGCAGGCAGCTCCCTTCATGCCTGCCGACATGCCTTTGCCCGAGGACAGTTGGTCCAGAGTTGTCGGAATTATTGCTGCGTCATCATGCGTTCCTCTGGGCGTGATTGAGGACGCGTTGTTCGGGGATTCGCCAGGAATGACCTGCAAGGCGTATGTCGAACACAGGATTGCCAAGCTGCCCAAACCTCCTGCGAAGGACGAGAACGAGTACTGCGCGATGATGCTGGATGCGTTCTTCAACGATAGCGCGATGCTTGGCGGACTGGCGTTTCGGGAGCAACTGAAACTTGCGCGGCTCGACTATTCTCTTTCCAGTCTGGAGCGATTAGATCAGCTATTGCGGTTCATTCGACCCGAAATCAAGCCGCCGTACGATGAGTTTGTCAACAACTCGAACACACAAAATTTCTTGCGCTTGGTGGGGTTTTATATTGGCATGAGCGTGGCTCGTTTGGGCAGTATGTCGGTCAAGTGGCTAGAATTTTCGGAAGCCAAGAAAGACATCCCCGAATTGGAGTTCCAGTTTGAGACCAGCTCCATTTGCGTGTTGGGCGGACGTGTCTATTTTCCATTGGGATTGGTGACCGAAATCCTGTTTCAGCCCCAGCCCCAACGCAGTCTGCCTGGATGGACTCGCGAAGTGCTTAAGGCTGCGTCGCCGCCGATTCCGTCAATCTTGCGCAGTAGTGCGCAATCAGATTCTGCTAGCCCACTTGATGGTCTGCGGGCGTTGGCTATACGCGAAGCGGGCCTCATGGCGGCATGGAGCATGTTTGCGGTTGAAGGCGGGGCAACGGGCGCACCCACGGTGTTTGTTCAGGGGGAAGGCAATAAGGGAACAATCAGAGATTTCAGCTTCTACGACACCGTTGAATCCGCCACGGCGGCGGCCAACAGCCTAATGGAAAACAACCCTGAGAACGCGCCATTTCAAGTGATGAGTTCGGACGGCTACGCTAACCTGCACACAGGACGCACTGATGCGTTGACCATCGAGCTACGCATCTATGCGGGTGAGCAGTTCTCCAGCCCAGCGGAAAGCTTTACGATGACGGTAGCTTGCCCCTACCGTAATGCCAACGATCCCAAGGGCTTTGCGATTTTCAGCCCCAAGCTGCTCGACTGCTCTGTTCCGACAGCGATGCACAGTGCCATCTTCAAGCAATTCTACCTTGGTATTGAGGAGTTCAAGGTGAAGGAATTTGACTGGTTTAAATACTTGGATGAGCGAATCTAGGCCGAGTAATCAATGGGGCATACTCTTATGTCGCTCGGATAGGATATCTCGGAGAGCCAATCGAAACTAATCAGCCAACTAATCAGGGACAACTATTTACAACCAGAGTGTGTGATTCGTCCTCTATTACTTGGCTTGCGCTGAAATGCACAGATAGAAATGAAAAAAATTAACTCTCCCCAAATATTTTCCCATCGTGGTGCAAACAAGGAAGCAGCGGAAAACACACAGTCGGCATTTGACGCGGCATTGCAATACGCGATTGACGGCATTGAAACCGATGTGCAGTTAAGTGGCGATGAGATCAATGTACTTTGGCATGACGACACCTTGGAGAAAGTTGGTCTGCCCGACAAACACATCGACGACTTGAGCTATGCCGCACTGCAAGAGATCCATGTGGCGAAACATTTCTTTGCCGAGGCAAACGCTGAAAGTTTTATGACGCTGCAAAGCTTTTTGGATCGCTATCGCAAGCGTTGCCGCTTATTGCTGGAGATTAAATGTTACGAGGGCGAATTGCCTGTCAGGCAAAAAATAAAAGTGCGCCAAACTTTGGCGATGGTTGGCGCGGTGCGTCGTGATGACATCATGGCCTCCTCGTTCCATCTACCCAGCCTGCTTGCTGCGCATCAGTACGCGCCCGAATTTCCTTTGGTTTATAACCTGGAGCCAGAGCAGGGCTTTGCGGAGGCCAGGCAGGTGTTGACCGAACATCCTTTCCTGCATGGGCTGTGTGTGCATATCTCAACGTTGAACGCGGTGATGATTCAACTGTTGCGTCGCCAAAAGAAGTGCATTGCGGTTTACACCTGCAACACTGATGAAGAAATCAATACGGCTTTGAAATTGGGCGTTGATATTCTCATCACCGATTTTCCGCAAAAAGCTTTGCAGTTGCGCGACTGATGAAACGCGATTTTGCATCGTTAGCCAACCGAGAGTTTGATTTGCTGGTGTGCGGTGGCGGCATTTACGGTGCGTGGACAGCCTATGATGCGGCTCGGCGAGGCTTGCGTGTGGCTATTGTGGAGCAGGGTGATTGGGCGAGTGCGACCTCATCCGCATCCAGCAAACTGATACACGGCGGGTTGCGTTATCTTGAGTCGTATGACTTCAAGCTGGTTAAGAAAGCCTTGGCAGAGCGCGAGATGTTGCTGCGCGTTGCACCGCACCGTGTCTGGCCATTAAATTTTGGCATGCCTGTTTATGCCGATAATCGCGTTCCGTCATGGCAATTAAAAATTGGCTTAACGTTGTACGATTTCTTTGCGGGAAAATTGTTTTCAAAAGATGCGCATCGTCACTTGAATAAAAATGTTTTTGCCGAACACTTTCCGAACCTCAATACAGGCAGCCTAAATGGTGGTTTTATTTATACCGATGCGCAGACCGATGATGCGCGGCTGGTGTTGGAGCTGATAGATGGCGCAATGCAACACGGCGCGGTGTGCGTGAATTATTGCCGCTTGACTGAGTTGACTGAATCAAATGGAAAGGCGAGTGGTGCGCTCGTTCAAGATCAAATCAATCACACAAACGTAAAAATTTCGGCCAAACAAATTGTCAATGCCACAGGGCAATGGACAACGACAGCCCGGCAAGGTCGTGAATGGTGCAGACTGACCAAGGGCGTGCATTTGGTATTGCCATCAATCGGTGTGGAGGAAGCGTTATTGCTGACTGCCAAGTCAGATGGGCGAGTGTTTTTTATCATTCCTTGGTATGGCATGACCCTGCTCGGCACAACTGATACCGCTTATCACGGTGACATCAATCAAGTGAAGGTGGAAGTGGAAGATGTTCGCTATTTGCTCACCGAGGCGAATCATTATCTCAAGACCGCATGGACTGAAACTGACGTGGTGGGCAGTTACGCAGGCGTGCGTACCATGAAGCGCAGCGATGAATCCTCGCCCTCTGCGATGAGCCGTGATTGGGAATTGGTAACGACAGAAAATGGCGTGCATCACTCGATAGGCGGAAAAATCACCTCGGCACGGGAAGATACGACCAACATCGTCGATAAAGTATGTACGCAGCTTGGCGTTGCAAAATTATGTGCCACAAAAAACACGCCATTTCCCTGGATGCCTTCTGGAAATTATTGGGAATGGAGTGCCGCAATCAGCGTGCAAGCGAAACAATTAGGTGTGGATGCCGAAAGCAGCAAGTGGCTGATACGAAGGCACGGCAAGCGTGTGGTTGAAGTTTTGCAGAGTATTGAAATGGATAAAAAATTGGCTGAAAGAATTACGCCTACGCTGCCGTTTATTTATGCCGACTTGCTGTTTTGCGCATGTGACGAAATGGTAATGCACTTGGATGACTTGCTACGCCGCCGCTTGCCGCTGTTGATTTTGGCGAAGCTTGCGGAAGTTGAATTAAGGCACATTGCCGAAACTGTCGCCGCTGTGATGGGTTGGGATGAGGTGATGATTAAAAGCGAAATTAAGCGTTGTCTGAGTTACCCCTAACTGATTTGTATTTTCCACCCCATTCAGTCTGATTTACATTTGAACTCAATATAAAAATTTCTTATTATTGACAAACATTGCATTTTGTATAAAATGAGATTCACTATGCCATCGAAATCTCCCATCATTGCAAACACCGTCGCCAATAAGCTTATCGCCATTGGCCAGCAGATTCGCGCGCATCGCAAAACGCTCCGCATCAGCGCGACAACTGCGGCTGAAGCGGCGGGGATGTCGCGGGTGACGTTGCATCGAATCGAGAGCGGTGAGCCCTCGGTCACGATGGGGGCGTATCTGAATGCGATGGCCGCATTGGGTGTGAATTTCGACATCATCAAACCTGCTGATTTGGCTGCCGATAAACCCGCTGCCAACCGCGAGGGATTGATCCCCGCACGCATCCGCTTGGCGGATTATCCGCAACTCAAGAAGCTGGCTTGGCAAATTCATGGCACGGATGAATTAACGCCGCCGGAAGCGTTGGGCATCTATGAGCGCAATTGGCGTCATGTGGATTTGCAGGCGATGGAACCGGGTGAGCAGCAGTTGGTCGATGCGCTTCGTTTAGGGCTGGGGGAGCGCAATGGAAATATTTGAGCGGCCACACCATCAGTGGATTGCGCGCGCGCTGAGCGCGCTGAATGGCTCGCTACTGATAGAGAACCGATGTTTGTTTGCCGGTGGAACGGTTATTGCGCTGCGCTATGGCGAATATCGGGAATCGGTGGATATGGATTTTTTGGTGTCGGATGTGGCGTGCTATCGCAATCTGCGCCAGTTGCTCACGGGCACAGACGGGATAGCCGCCATCGTGCGCAAAGACGCTGAACCATTGATGCAGCTCCGCGAGGTGCGCGCCGATCAATACGGCATTCGGACGGCCATTCGGGTGGCCGATCTGCCGATCAAGTTCGAGATCGTTCTTGAAGGGCGCATTGAGTTGTCGCCTCCCGGAAGCAAAGATGAGGTGTGCGGTATTGCAACGCTTACGTCCTTGGATATGGCCACGAGCAAGCTGCTGGCGAATTCCGACCGATGGAGAGACGACGGCGTGTTTAGTCGGGACATCATCGACCTTGCGATGATGAATCCTACGCTGGCCTTGTTGCGGCAGGCAATCGCCAAGGCTGAAACGGCCTATGGACAGGCGATACGTGAAGATTTGGGTAAGGCAATCCAGCATCTGCAAGATCGCCATGATCGGCTTGAGCGTTGCATGCAAGCGATGGCGATGAATTTGCCCAAGGCGTTGGTCTGGAAAAATCTTCGGGCTTTGCGCAGGGTGCTTTTGTGAAAAAGAGGTCAATGAAAGTCATCGCCATCGTCGGCCACCATTCAACCCGCGTAGGGGGCAATAAGCGCAGCGTATTGCACCGGATTTGGACGATATAGGGTCGGCTTCGGAATATTGTCGCCAGTACACCATTTAGATGATCTAGCCCTTGAAAAAATTTCATTCGCCTCCATGTAGCATCCAGCCATTATTTAACCGTATTGAAAGGATAAAAGCATGACCACTAGCACCGCCGCGCAACGCGAAACGATGGGGTTTCAAACCGAGGTTAAGCAACTTCTGCAATTGATGATTCATTCGCTGTATTCCAACCGCGAGATTTTTTTGCGCGAACTGGTTTCCAACGCGTCTGATGCGTGCGACAAATTGCGCTTTGAAGGGCTGCACAATGCGGCGTTGTTTGAGAACGATTCCAATCTGAGCATTTGTGTGGCTTACGACAAGGATGCCAATACGCTGACGATTAGCGATAACGGTATTGGTATGAGCCGTGATGAGGTCATCAATAATTTAGGCACGATAGCCAAATCGGGTACGCGGGAATTTTTCTCCAAGTTGAGCGGAGACCAGCAGAAAGATGCAGGGCTGATCGGGCAATTTGGCGTGGGGTTTTATTCGGCCTTTATCGTGGCAGATAAGGTGTCTGTTATTACTCGCCGAGCGGGCGAAACTGCCGATCAAGGCGTGAGTTGGGAGTCGGATGGGGGCGGTGAATTCTCAATCGAGATGGTGGAAAAAGCCGAGCGCGGTACGCAGATAACCTTGCATCTGCGTGCAGACCAAAATGATTTATTGAGTGGTCAAAAACTACGTTCCATTATCCACAAATACTCCGATCATATCGTCCAACCGATTGTGATGAAGAAGGAAGAGTGGAAGGATGGCGCGCAGGTTATTAGCGACGAAGATGAAACGGTTAATCAGGCTTCCGCATTGTGGGCGCGTAGCAAAAATGAAATCACCGATGAGGAATACACCGCGTTTTACAAGCATGTCGGGCATGATTACGAAGACCCATTAGCGTGGACGCATGCGCGAGTGGAAGGTCGCCAGGAATACACGCAGCTGCTCTATATTCCAGCGCGTGCGCCATTCGACCTGTGGGATCACAACGCTAGACACGGCATCAAGCTGTATGTGCGTCGCGTGTTCATCATGGACGACGCGGAGCAGTTGTTGCCTTCCTATTTGCGTTTTGTACGCGGCATTGTGGATTCGTCCGATTTGCCACTCAACGTGTCACGCGAGATTCTGCAAGAGTCGAAAGATATTGAAGCGATACGTTCTGGCTGTACTAAAAAAATCCTGGGATTGTTGGAAGATTTGGCAGCCAACGACCAAGAAAAATTCACCAAGTTTTGGGCCGAGTTTGGCATGGTGCTGAAAGAAGGCGCGGGTCAGGATTTTGCCAACAAAGACAAGATTGCCGGGCTGTTGCGCTTTGCCTCCACACATGCCGATAGCGATGCGCAGAACGTGTCGCTGGCAGATTACATCGCGCGAATGAAAGACGGTCAGGACAAGATTTATTACATCACCGCCGATACTTTCAACGCTGCCAAGAATAGCCCGCATCTGGAAGTATTCCGCAAAAAAGGCATTGAGGTTTTGCTACTGTCGGATCGCATTGATGAGTGGGTGGTGGGTTCGGTGACTGAATTCTCAGGCAAGTCATTGGTGTCGGTTGCCAAAGGTGGATTGGACTTGGGTAACTTGGAAGACGAAGCCGAAAAGCAAGAGCAAGAAAAACAAGCCAATGACCACAAAGAGCTAACTGAAAAAATCAAAGCCAGTTTGGCAGAACGCGTCAAAGAAGTTCGCGTGACGCATCGCCTCACGGATTCGCCAGCCTGCTTGGTGGCGGATGAGCATGATCTCGGTGCAAACATGATGCGCATGTTGAAAGCGGCGGGGCAGAAAGCACCAACCTCAAAACCTATTTTGGAAATCAATCCGACCCATCCGGTTGTTGTGCGTTTGAAGGCAGAGCAAAAGCATTTTGATGATTGGACAGCGGTGTTATTCGACCAAGCTTTGTTGGCTGAAGGCGGGCAGTTGGACGACCCTGCGGGATTTGTAAAACGTGTAAATCATTTGATGTTGGAAATGAGCGCAGGCTAAAACAATATGCTTTGCCTAAAGACTCAGGCAGTTGATGCCTGAGTCTTTTTTGTTTGATAACCCTAAGCGCAACTAAACGCCGTAAAATGCGCCACTTTAATTTTAATGACTCCGATTTAAGATATGACAATACGCACCCGATTCGCCCCCAGCCCCACAGGTTACTTACACATTGGCGGTGCACGCACTGCCTTATTCTCTTGGGCTTATGCCCGCAAGATGGGTGGCACGTTCATTCTGCGCATTGAAGATACCGATGTGGAGCGTTCTACACCCGAAGCAGTCCAAGCGATTTTGGATGGGATGCAGTGGTTGAATTTGGGATACGACGAGGGTCCGTTCTATCAGATGCAGCGTATTGATCGCTACAAAGCGGTACTGCAACAAATGTTGGATGAGGGCAAGGCTTACTACTGTTACACCTCAACTGAGGAATTGGATGCCCTGCGTGAGGCGCAGCGTGCGCGGGGTGAAAAGCCGCGCTACGACGGTCGTTGGCGACCAGAGCAGGGAAAAACTTTGCCAACTTCGCCCGCAGGCATTAAACCAGTTGTGCGATTCAAAAATCCCAAGCATGGTGTCACGGTATGGGATGATTTGGTCAAAGGTAAAATCGTTTTCGATAATGATGAGTTGGATGACCTCATTATCGCGCGCGGGGATGGCACGCCAACTTATAATTTTTGCGTGGTAGTCGATGATTGGGATATGGGCATCACGCATGTCATTCGCGGTGATGATCACGTCAACAACACCCCGCGTCAGATCAACATCCTCAAGGCTTTGGGGGCAAGCTTGCCGCAATACGCACATTTATCGATGATATTGGGTGACGATGGGCAGAAGCTTTCCAAACGTCACGGCGCGGTGAGTGTGATGCAATATGCCGATGAAGGTTACTTGCCTGAAGCGGTCATCAACTACTTGGCACGCTTGGGTTGGTCACACGGTGATGATGAAATTTTCACTGCCGAACAATTCTGCAAATGGTTTGACTTGGATCACATTACACCTTCTGCCGCACAGTTCAATACCGAGAAATTACGCTGGTTAAATCAACACTACATTAAGCAAGCCGACAACACCCGCTTGGCTGAATTAGTTAAACAACATTTGGTAAAGCGTAACGTGCAGGTGAATGATTCTCCAAAATTGGAAGTCGTGATTGCATTGTACAAAGAACGTGTTGCAACATTATTAGAAATGGCGGATGAAGCAGAAGTGTTTTACACCGAGGTAAACCCTGCACAAGAATTACTCGATACCCATCTAACTTCTGATGTGCTTCCCGCCTTACAAGAACTCGAGGCGGGCTTTAACGATGTGGCGTGGGATGCCCCAGCAATAGGCGCACTCATCAAAACTATATTGGCTAAACATAATTTGAAAATGCCCAAGTTAGCGATGCCGTTACGAGTAATATTGGTCGGCAAAATACACACGCCATCAGTCGATGCTGTGCTTTCGCTGTTCACAAAAAGCGCAGTAATTGAACGCTTGAAACGTTATATTTAATCATCGCAATCATCAAAGCACACAGACCGAGCAATAAGATAAACCGAGATTTTCCAATAATCCTGATTTCTAACGGAAGCCACTGGTGGGGACAAGTGGTTTGTAAGTTGATAAAACCGAGTGTATACGCCACTCCAATGAAAAACGCGCCTTGCGGCGCGCTTTCAGCGAATAGCTGTGTGCTTAACCCTTTAGACAAGAACTCATAAACGCCTTGCGGGCATCACCAGTCAATGCTTTTGTTTTTGCATCTGCGTTACAAGTTTTCATTTTGTTTTGCTGGGTGGGTGCAGCGGCGGGTTCTGCCGCGCTTGCCGTTGCTTTGGCATCAGAGCCGCCATCTGCCTTCAAGGTATAATCTTTCTTCAGACATTTGCTCATAAACGCTTTTCGTTCATCGCCCTTCATCCCTTTGGCTTCTTTGTTGCAGCCCTTCATTTTTTCTTGCTGCGCACCTGCAAACGCGGGTGTAGAAACCACAAATACGAAACCTAAACATACCAGTGTAATTAGTTTTTTCATGAAGCTCTCCTTGAAATTTCCATTAAAATTAACTTCGGTTTTACAGCTATGAATGAGGTCACAAATTTAAGTGTGGGCATTCTTCTTCGACACTTTCATTGATGACACCGTGCAGTCTAACGCACCAACTTGGCTTTTGGCATACAACATTTTGAAAATTTACAGATCCAGCAGTCTCAAAGGCAGGATAAGTTACTCAAGCATAGCAACGCAATCGTAGCGAAAACTGTTGTAACGCTTCAATCCCGCTGCTTTCCGCACGATGACACCAATCTTCCAGTTCTTTAACCAGCTGCTCTTTGGTTGCAGTGGAACGTTGCCAAATTGCTGCCAACTCCTGACGCAAAGTATAAGCGACTTGGATTTTTTTGCTGGCTTTGATAACCAGACCCAACTTGGTTTTTTCTTGATCATTCAGGGCTGTATGATCGAGGTGTAACCAATGCTTGATGCGCTTTAAATCTACTTTGCCGAAGCCCGCCTTGGCGAGTTTGAGTTGTGCGATTTCCTCGCGGTAAGTTTGCTGCAACGATTTTGCATATTTGGCTAACACTTCATAGCGATGTGTAATCACGGCATGTAGCGTGTCGGCATCGCATGCTCTCTTGGTGTTATCCAGGCGTAGTTGAGGGGCTAGATTTTTCGCTTTTGCCAGGCTAAATGCTTGCAGCGTGCGTATATAAAGCCAGCCAATGTCAAATTCGTAAGGTTTGGTGGAAAGCTTTGCCGATGTCGCATAAGCGTGGTGATTGTTATGCAGCTCTTCTCCGCCAATTAAAATTCCCCAAGGTATCAAGTTGGTCGAAGCATCGGCACATTGGTAATTACGGTAGCCCCAGTAGTGCCCCGCACCATTGATGATGCCCGCTGCGGTGACAGGAATCCATGCCATTTGCACTGCCCAGACGGTTAAGCCAATAGGTCCGAATAGCAGTAAATCAATTGCCAGCATAAGTACAATGCCCCAAGAGGGATGCTTGCTGTAAACATTACGCTCTAGCCAGTCGTCAGGCGTGCCGTGACCATAACGCGTCAAGGTTTCCTGATTGCGTGACTCGGTTTTATACAGCTCGTAGCCTTCCATTAGCACCTTCTTGATGCCCAATACCTGCGGGCTGTGCGGGTCATCAACGGTTTCGCATTTCGCATGATGTTTGCGATGAATCGATGCCCATTCTTTGGTCACTTGCCCAGTGGTTAACCATAACCAGAAGCGGAAAAAATGGCTGGGGATAGGATGCAAATCCAAGGCGCGATGCGCTTGGTGACGATGTAAAAAGATGGTAACTGAAGCGATGGTGATGTGTGTCAGTACAAGGGTGGTGACAACGTAACCCCACCAAGGTAAATCTAAAAATCCTGTCAGCATGAGCAATTCCTTGCGTTATGAATGTGATGAATTACGGGTAGTGTAGCACTGATTAGTGCAGGCTAAATTCGCTCTAATACGGCGGCGAAAAACCCATCCGTGTTGTGCAAATGCGGTCGCAACTCTAAGTAATTGCCCATCGCTAGATCAATTTTTAATTGCTGCAAAACTTCACCTGCGGGGCGCAGCACAAAGTCAGGATGCGCGGACAAAAAGGCCTGCACGATGTCTTGATTCTCTTCAGGCAAAATGCTGCACGTTGCGTAAACCAAACGCCCGCCTTTTTTCACCAAGCGGCTGGCGGAGGCGAGGATGGCGGTTTGCTTTTGCGTGAGCTCTTCGATGCTGCCTGGTGATTGGCGAAATTTCAAATCGGGGTTGCGGCGCAAGGTGCCGAGTCCGCTACACGGGGCATCCACCAACACGCGGTCAATTTTGCCAGCCAATCGTTTAACCTTTAGGTCGTTTTCGTGTGCGATCAGCATGGGCTGAATGTTGCTCGCACCGGAACGCTTGAGGCGGGGCTTGAGATTGGCGAGGCGTTTTTCCGACACATCCATCGCGTACAAGCGACCTTGTGAATTCATCAACGCAGACAGCATCAGCGTCTTGCCACCTGCTCCCGCGCAAAAATCTACCACCATGTCGGTGCGTTTAGGTGAAACTAAAAATCCTAACAATTGGCTGCCTTCATCTTGAACTTCGACTTTTCCTTCAGTAAATAACGCATCTTTATTGAGCGGAATTTTTTCTTTGATGCGAATGCCGAGGGGAGAGTAGGGGGTTGTAGTCGCTTCGATTTTTTGCAGTTGTAACTGCTGCAATACTTCCTCGCGTTTAGCGAATAGCGTGTTGACGCGAATGTCTAACGGCGCGCCTTGCTGCATAGATTGCCCGATAGTGAGGATGTCGGCATCCGAGTAGCTCATGCGCATTTTTTCTACCAGCCAATCGGGCAACTCAGCTTGAATGGCTAACGATAACGTTTCCAGCTTTACGCCTTTAACTGTTGCTAGCCAGTCTTTCTCATCGCGTTGCAACACGGGTTCGATCTCGCGCAAGTTGTATCCACCAAAACGCACCAAATAAGCCAATGCCATCCGTCGTGGCGTGGCTTTTTCACCACAAGCGTATTCCAGCAACATGCGATGTCGCAACGTGCCAAATACTGTTTCTGCAACAAAAGCCCGTTCGTTGGAGCCGATTCGCTCCTGTTGGAAAAAATAGCGCAGCGTGGTGTCGGCAGGATGCGCCAGCGGCAAGATGCTGCGCAAGGCAAGGATAGCAAGGTCTAGGCGGTATTCAGTGATGAGCATGGTGGCGGTTAGAATGAACTAAAGCGTGATAGGGCAAAGGAAAATTTAGTGCGGAAGTGTTCTTGCTGAACATAATAACGCATCTGCGGTGAAAAGCTGCGCGCAAGGTTGAAGTGTCCTAGCGGTAAGAAATCCTAGCGTTGTTTGCAGTATTTTCATGGGGGATGCTGCAAATTAACCTACACACACGTGTAACGCCGTATGCGCGACAAGAAATATGGCAATTGCAAAAGAGTCCGTGAAGGTCGAGGTGAAGGAAAAGCACGCTAATCAATAGGTCTGAATTACCCTTTGCGGTATCATTCCACTCCTCAAAAAAAATTTTTGGCTTAACCGTAATGAGCTCTCCTAATTTTCTTGATCTGCCTCCACTTTTGGGTGCGCAAGGCACGATTGCTTTGCCTGGCTCCAAAAGTATTTCCAATCGTGTGCTGCTGCTAGCCGCACTGGCAGACGGTGTGACAGAAGTGCGCGATGTATTATTTTCTGACGACACGGAGCGCATGTTGGATGCCTTGCGTACCTTGGGTGTATCGGTGGAATCGCTGGGCGGTAATGCTTATCGCATTACGGGATGCGGCGGAAATTTTCCGGTAAAAGAAGCCAAGCTATTTCTGGGGAATGCGGGTACAGCTTTTAGACCATTGACGGCAGCTTTGGCATTCGCGGGTGGGGGCTATGAGTTATCTGGTGTGCAGCGTATGCACGAACGGCCTATTGGTGATTTGGTGGATGCGCTACGCCAACTTGGAGCGGATATCAAATATCTGGGCAGCGAAGGTTTCCCCCCTCTAAAAATATCCCCGGCAAATCTGGTTGGTGACACCGTCAAGATTCGCGGGAACGTGTCGAGCCAGTTTCTCACCGGTTTGCTGATGGCACTGCCGTTGCTGAATCGTACAGTCGAGATTAAGGTGGTGGGTGAATTGATTTCCAAACCTTATATCGATATCACGATACAAATGATGTCGTATTTCGGAGTTTCGGTACAACGTAAGATCAACGATTGGAGTTCTTTCGTACTTAAGGCAGGTAATCGCTATAAGCCGACTTTTTATAACCACGTAATACATGTTGAGGGTGATGCTTCATCGGCCTCGTACTTTCTGGCTGCGGGTGCAATTGGCGGCGGGCCGATACGGGTTGAGGGAGTGAATCCCGATAGTGTTCAGGGCGACGTAAAGTTCGCAAGGGTTATAGAAGCAATGGGAGCGCGAATAGTTAGTGATTCCGGTTCAAATTGGATTGAAGCGCGTGCGCCAGCCAATGGCAAACTCAAGGCCATCGACCTCGATTGCAATTTAATCCCCGATGCTGCGATGACTTTGGCGGTGGTCGCTTTGTTCGCCGAAGGCACAACCACGCTACGCAACATCGCCAGTTGGCGCGTCAAGGAAACTGACCGTATCGCGGCGATGGCGACCGAGTTGCGTAAGGTGGGCGCGACGGTTGAGGAGGGTGCCGATTTTATACGCATTACACCGCCAGAAAAAATCCAACACGCCGTAATTGATACCTATGATGATCACCGTATGGCGATGTGTTTCTCACTGGCGGCATTCGGTGCGCAAGGCATACGTATCAATGATCCCGGTTGTGTGGCAAAAACCTTCCCTGATTACTTCGCCGCATTTGCCAGTGTGACGCAAGCTGTGCCAGTGATTGCGATTGATGGCCCGTCGGCTTCCGGTAAAGGTACGGTGGCGCAACGGGTTGCGGCAAAGCTGGGTTATCACTATCTCGATAGTGGTGCGCTATATCGTTTGCTAGCAGTGGCTGCGCAACGTGATGGCATCCAGCTTAACGATGAACACGGGCTGGCTGAATTAGCTGCGCGTATGGAGATTCGTTTTGAAGGTGAACAGATATGGCTGGATGGTGTATTGCTGGGTGATGAGTTGCGTACCGAGGAATGTGCATCAAGCGCTTCCAAAGTGGCCGCTTTGCCCAAGGTGCGTGCCGCATTACTGGACAAGCAACACGCTTTTCGCCGCGCACCTGGGTTGGTGGCGGATGGACGCGACATGGCATCGGTGGTGTTTCCTGATGCGGTATTGAAAATATTTTTGACTGCCAGTGCCGAGGCACGTGCCGAGCGACGCTATAAGCAGTTGAAGGAAAAAGGAATGAATGGTAATATCGCCGCCCTTTTGTTGGACATACAAGCGCGTGACGAGCGAGATTCGCAACGCAGTGTAGCGCCCTTGCAGCAGGCGACCGATGCAATTTTGTTGGACACAACAGCTCTTAATATCGAGCAGGCGGTGGAAAACGTTTTAATTGCCTATCAGTCGAAACGTAAGCCCTGATTGACTCTCCGTTAGCCAGGAATTTTAACTAACCCGCTGGACCAAATATTTTTTGGACAGTTTTTATCTTAGGTGTATCCGATGAACGCAACCGCAGCCGCAGTATTAAATCCCGATAGTTTTGCAGCAATGTTTGAAGAAAGTTTGACGCGTAAAGAAATGCGCGCAGGCGAATTGATTACCGCTCAAGTTGTGCGTGTTGACCACAACGTAGTGGTAGTGAATGCCGGACTGAAGTCCGAAAGTTTAATTGCGATTGAGGAATTCCTCGACGCGAAAGGTGAGATCGAAGTCAAGGCGGGCGATTTCGTCACCGTGGCAATCGAATCACTGGAGAACGGCTATGGTGAAACCAAGCTGTCCCGTGAAAAAGCTAAACGCTTGGCAGCATGGCACGAACTTGAAATCGCCATGGAAGAAGGCAAGATCGTTGAAGGTTATGTTAGTGGCAAGGTCAAAGGCGGTCTTACTGCGATGGTTAACGGTATTCGCGCATTCTTGCCGGGTTCGTTGGTGGATGTGCGTCCGGTTAAGGACACCACACCTTACGAAAACAAGACTATGGAATTGAAGGTTATCAAGTTGGATCGCAAGCGCAACAACGTGGTGGTTTCACGTCGCGCCGTGCTGGAATCCTCGATGGTGGGTGATCGTGAAGCAATCATGGAAAACCTCAAAGAAGGTTCTATCGTCAAGGGCGTGGTTAAAAACATCACGGACTACGGCGCGTTTGTTGACTTGGGTGGTATTGATGGTTTATTGCATATCACTGATTTGGCATGGCGTCGTGTGAAACATCCGTCAGAAGTGTTGACAGTTGGCGACGAGATCGAAGCGAAGATTTTGAAATTCGATCAAGAGAAGAATCGCGTTTCATTGGGCATCAAGCAAATGGGCGATGATCCTTGGAATGGCTTGGCACGTCGCTATCCACAAGGTACGCGCTTGTTCGGTAAGGTGACTAACTTGACCGACTACGGTTCATTTGTTGAAATTGAACAAGGCATCGAAGGCTTGGTACACGTTTCCGAAATGGATTGGACGAATAAAAACGTTCATCCTTCTAAAGTGGTTGCCTTGGGCGACGAAGTTGAAGTGATGATTTTGGAAATCGACGAAGCGCGTCGCCGCATTTCTTTGGGCATGAAGCAATGCCAATCCAACCCTTGGGATGATTTTGAAATCAATCACAAGAAGGGCGATAAAGTTAAAGGCGCGATTAAATCTATCACTGACTTTGGCGTATTTATCGGTCTGGATGGCGGTATCGACGGTTTGGTGCATTTGTCTGATTTGTCATGGAGTCAGCCTGGTGAAGAAGTGGTACGCAACTACAAAAAAGGCGATGAAATCGAAGCCGTGGTATTGGCAATTGATGTTGAGCGCGAGCGCATTTCTCTGGGCATCAAACAAATGGAAGGTGATCCATTCGGCGGCTTTGCTACCAGCAACGAAAAAGGCGCAGTGGTGACGGGTACCGTTAAATCTCTTGATGCCAAAGGTGCAGTGATTGCGCTCGAAGGCGATGTTGAAGCGTATCTGAAGGCTTCTGAAGTGTCTGCGGATCGTGTTGAAGACATCCGCATGCATCTGAAAGAAGGCGACAGTGTGACGGCTATGATCATCAATGTGGATCGCAAAAATCGCGGTATCAACTTGTCAATTAAAGCACTGACTAAAACTGAAGAAACTGCGGCAATGCAAAAGCTCACATCTGAAAGCAGTTCAAATTCAGGTACGACCAATTTGGGCGCGCTGCTGAAAGCAAAAATGACTAGCAGCAAAACCGAAGCATAAGGAATACAAATGACGCGTTCTGATTTAATCGAAAAGCTGGCGGAGATGCATCCGCAGTTGCTCGCAAAGGATGCAGACTTTGCCGTTAAAGTGATTCTTGATGCGTTGACGGGTTCGCTGGCTAAAGGTGGACGCGTTGAGATTCGCGGTTTTGGCAGCTTTGGCTTGAACTATCGTCCTCCACGTTTGGGGCGCAACCCTAAAACGGGCGACAAGGTCAAAGTGCCTGCCAAATACGTGCCGCATTTTAAGGCGGGTAAAGAACTCAGAGATCGGGTTAGCGAAAGCATCGTTTAGAATGGAATAGAAGCAAGGAAATGGCGGCATATCGCGAGGTATTGCCGCCATTTTTTATGTTATCGTCCAACACTATTGTGCTGGGTGCTTGGGGAGTTTAGATGCGTTATTTGAATTGGATATTACGTGCTGCACTGTTTTTCGTGCTGCTCGGATTCGCAATAAAGAATGAGCAGCCAGTTACGTTGAGGTACTTTTTGGGTTATGAGTGGCATACCTCGCTGGTGGTCGTGTTACTGATATTTTTTGTGACAGGTGCAGCGGTGGGGATACTGGCAATGATCGGTCATATATTGCAGCAACGTCGCGAGATAACGCGCTTGCAAAAAGGGGGGCTAGAGCGTAAACCGATTGATCTGGCTGATACCTTATCGCCGACACGTTCTTCCTGATAGGTTCATCAAATATGGAATTCCAATTTTGGATGCTGATCATTTTCCCCATTGTGTTTGGAATGGGTTGGTTGGCCGCGCGCGTGGATACTAAAAAACTACTTTCGGAATCGAATGCATTGCCGCAATCGTATTTCCAGGGGTTGAATTTTTTAATGAACGAGCAGCAGGATAAGGCTATTGAGGCTTTTATTGATGTTGTGAAAGTTGATCCGCAAACGGTCGAATTACACTTTGCGTTAGGCAGCCTGTTTCGACGGCGTGGTGAGGTGGATAGGGCGTTGCGTATGCACCACAACTTGGTGGATAGGGCGGATTTGGATGACGAAAAGCGCCAGCAAGCTGTATTTGAGTTGGCGCAAGATTATTTGAAAGCGGGCATTTTGGATCGTGCCGAAAGCTTGTTCCACGAATTGGAAAAATCCGCCTACGGAAAAGCTTCACTGGAATTTTTATTGGAGTTATTCCAAAAGGAACATGATTGGCTGAAGGCGATTGGTGTAGCGCAGCGATTATCGGCAGTGTCAGGGCAGTCCTACAGCAAGCAGACCTCATTTTTTTATTGTGAATTGGCGGCTGAAAAAATTGCAGCAGGAAATATCACTGCCGCACGCGAGTATTTGCAACAGGCTTTGCAAGCCTATCCTCAAGCGGTGCGAGCCACGATGATGCAGGG
Source organism: Gallionella sp. (assembly GCA_040079595.1). Lineage (GTDB taxonomy): Bacteria > Pseudomonadota > Gammaproteobacteria > Burkholderiales > Gallionellaceae > Gallionella. The sequence continues at coordinate 2,843 of JBEBKA010000014.1, read as the reverse complement.
TGAGTTGTTAATCGGCGAAAATCAACAGCAAGCTGCAATTGATACCTGGAAAAAAATTGAGATACAGGATCCGCAGTATCTTCCGCTGGTCGCGGAGGGCATGCTCAACGCACATCGCAGCTTAAATCGTGAAGTAGAAGGCATGGCTTTTTTGCGCGATTATTTAAGTAAATATCACTCGATTGATTTAATGAATGTGGTGTTTGATGGCGTACTCAAAAATGAAGGGCCAGCCGCTGCTTACCAATTAGTGTTGGATGAGTTAGAGCGCAACCCAACCTTGTTAGGTTTGGATAAATTGCTTGAAGCGCGTTTGCTGGAAATGCCGCAGGATAGGCGTGCGGATATTGAGTTGGTGAAAAATCTAGTACACAAACGCACGCGCAATTTGGCGATGCATCACTGTGCAAACTGCGGTTTTAACGCGCGAATTTTTTATTGGCACTGTCCTGCTTGCCAGGCTTGGGATAGCTACTCACCGTTGCGCAGCGAAGAAATTGGAATGACCATAACATTGTAAGAAACTCATAATGAATGACCCAAAAATAATCATCGCGCTAGACTACTCAACAGCGATACCTGCGCTGGCATTGTCTGAACGCTTGCAACCGGAGCTATGTCGCTTAAAAGTGGGTAAGGAATTATTCACTGCCGCAGGGCCGGCGGTTTTGGAAAAACTCATGAGGCGCGGCTTTGAAATTTTTCTTGATTTGAAATTTCACGATATTCCCAACACCACGGCGCAGGCCTGCAAAGCCGCAGCAGAACTGGGTGTGTGGATGGTGAATGTCCATGCCTTGGGTGGACGAAAAATGTTGACTGCTGCTGCGGATGCGATGGCTAAAACCAGCAACCCACCCAAGCTGATTGCAGTGACCATGCTTACCAGCATGGCGCAGGAAGACCTCGCCGACATTGGCATACAGGCAACGCCTGCAGAAATGGTTTTGCGTCTCGCCACCTTAACCCATGATTGCGGTCTGGATGGCGTAGTGTGTTCCGCACAGGAAGCGGCACTGTTGCGCAAGAGTTGTGGCGAGAAATTTATTCTGGTTACGCCGGGTATTCGCCCCGCGCAAGCCAGCTTAGATGACCAGTCGCGAGTAATGACCCCGCAAGCCGCGCTGCAAGCGGGGTCCAGCTACCTGGTGATAGGCCGCCCGATTACGCAAGCGGCAGACCCCTTGCAGGCCTTGCTGAATATCAACAAAGAAATCGGAGTGGTTTTATGAGTATGTTGCCAGAATTTTCAGCAGCAAAAGTATTGGTAGTGGGTGACGTGATGTTAGATCGTTACTGGTTTGGTGACGTGAATCGTATCTCGCCGGAAGCACCCGTAGCAGTGTTGAAAGTCAGCCGTGTTGAAGAACGTCCGGGTGGCGCAGCTAACGTGGCGAGGAATATTTCAGCACTGGGTGCGCAAGTCACATTGCTTTCAGTGGTGGGTGCAGATGAAGCGGGACAGTGCTTGGAGAAGCTGTTGAGCGAAGATGCCAACCTCACTGCATTGCTACACCGCGATAACAGCGTTTCCACCATCATCAAGCTGCGCGCTATTGCACGTCATCAGCAATTGCTGCGCATTGATTTTGAAACACCGCCTAGCCATGAAGTGTTGCACGCCGCGCTGGAAGATTTTCGCGCGCAAATACCGTTGGCGGATGTCGTGATTTTGTCGGATTACGGCAAGGGCGGCTTAACGCATATCGCTGAGATGATTCACTTGGCGCGCAGTATGGGCAAGCCCGTGTTGGTTGACCCCAAGGGAGACGATTACGCACGTTATGCGGGGGCGACATTGCTCACGCCTAATCGTAGCGAGTTCCGCGAAGTGGCGGGGAGTTGGCACAATGAAGCCGAGCTGAATAGCAAAGCGGAGAAGCTGCGCATAGATTTACAACTCGAAGCATTGTTAGTCACACGAAGTGAAGACGGCATGAGCTTGTATCAAGCCAATGAAGTGTTGCACGAGCCGACATATACCCGTGAAGTGTTTGATGTCAGCGGTGCGGGTGATACCGTGATTGCCACGCTGGCAGTGATGCTGGCGAGTGGGGCAACATTGCCGGATGCGATGCGCATCGCCAATCGTGCAGCGGGTATCGTGGTCGGCAAGCTGGGGACGGCAGTAGTCAGCCGCGAAGAAATTATTCAGGATATGCACAACTAATTACTCCCTCTCCCCCTTGTGGGAGATAACCAACGACTTGGCTACTGTTCTTTGGTAGCCTATTCGAATGGCTAGGGGTTACATCAGTGTTAGGGGAGAGGGGTTATGTACTACATCGTCACCGGCGCAGCCGGATTTATTGGTTCCAACTTGGTCAAGGCACTCAACGAGCGCGGCGAAAACAATATCATCGCCGTGGATAATTTGAGCAAGTCTGATAAATTCAAAAATCTGGTCGATTGTGAAATCGCCGACTATCTGGATAAAAAAGATTTCCTGCAAAAATTGCAGGAAGGTTTTTTCGATGGATTGGTAAAGGCGGTGCTGCATCAGGGCGCGTGTTCGGACACCATGGAATCCGATGGTCGTTACATGATGGAAAACAATTACCAATACACATTGGAATTATTGAATTACTGCCAGAACGAAGAAATCCCGTTCCTGTATGCCTCATCCGCCTCGGTTTATGGCGGCGGTGGCGTGTTCAAAGAAAGCCGTGAATTTGAATCGCCTCTCAACGTGTATGCCTATTCAAAATTCTTATTCGACCAAATCGTGCGCCGCCGTTTTAATAAACGCACTGCGCAAATTGTCGGCTTGCGTTACTTCAATGTGTATGGCGCACGCGAGCAACACAAAGGGCGAATGGCTTCGGTGGCTTACCATTTCTTCA
>JBEBKA010000013.1:0-45041 GCA_040079595.1 Gallionella sp. | reverse complement strand
CAACTAAGGGAGCTGCAAAAAAATATGAGCAGTGCAGAAACGAAAGCCATCACCGAAACGTGTATGAAGGAACTCAATAATCAAGGGCAAGGCGCGACAGGCTCACTCAGTGATTTTTTAGAGGCTCAAGAAAATTGCGAGATTAGCTATTCTAAATAAGCCACCCCACTTCCACCCTTTCATCTGCCTGAGAGTTTGCTCAGCCGTATTTTGTCGGGTTCGACCTAATCGCTGCGAACACTAATCCGCAGTCAACATGAAAAAAGAAAATTGTGAATCGTAATGACGATTTAATCACTGCCACCAATTCAAAAAAGATGTTGACACTACCGCAAAAAAATCTGCCCAGCACCCCTGCTCAGGGGATTGTTGCCAGAAATCATTAAGCTATAATTCAGCGCGCTTTCCAATTTATTCATCACAAATTACCGGAGGAAATATGGCACTCATTGTTAGAAAAAATCGGCTTTCGCATTTGTGTTTTGCAGCGGCAATACTTGCTACACTGCTGACCACATCCGCAAATGCCGGCATGTTCGATATGATCGACAATCTGTCAAAAAAAATTGCCGAAGGCTCAGCGGCGGCTGAAGCAGAAGTCGATGCGAAATTTGCCGAAGAGATGCGCAAGGAAATGCCCGTCTATTCGTTTGATATACCCGCTCCCGATCAATCTGGCCAGTACGTCAAGATGAAAGATGGCGACACACTCGAAGATGTCAAGAAAGTAGGCATCGTTAATTTCTCGGTAGAGTTTGTGGTTGAAAATGAAGCCACAGCAGTCGGCAGCCAACAGTCGAAGAGTAAAGTCCGAGGCATACCCGACCAAGATACCGCGAAGATGCAAGCCATGGTGGAGCAGTTGTATACCAAAACTGTCAGTGACCTCGGTGCTATGGGCATTGAGATCGTTCCGTTTGAAACGATCAAGGCGACCAAGAATTATGGTGATCTAGCAGAAGTGTTGCACGCATCCCCTTGGGAAACCGAGACCAAAGGCAATGTTGATGTAGCCAATGGTGGTGGCAGCGGAGGGGCCAAGTCAAAATCTATATTTGTCTCGCCAGCCGGTATAGGAATTTTGTCAAGCATCGGGTCAGGCATGTTTGGGCCTAATATCCCTCTCAAAATCGTCAAGATCGGGTACGACCTCAATCGGGAAGTGGTGTTGTTGTCCGTCAACATGGTGGTGGATTTTTCTGTGATGCAAACCTCTGGACGGAGTCTGCTGAACGTGGCGAAAATCAAGACTGCCGATATTCACCACTTGCAAGCCGACAACACCTACTTCAAGTTTCAAAGTGCAAGGGGAGTCGCGCCGACTCTTACACTGAAGAAAGCCGTTGTGTCGGATAAACCGCTATTCAGCGAAGCAAAAAACTTCAAAGCCGAGATAGAGTCCGGAATAACGAGTACCGAGACTTCTACGACCTCAGATAAATCGTTTTATGCCGACACCTATTACGCGCGCAGCGGCGAAATGCTGGAAGCCGCACGGCAGATGTTTATCGCCGAATTGAAAAAAGCCAAGTAGCCATTTTATTGGGGCTGGCTTAACTGGCTTGTTTCCTTGTTCGATATGAAAACTGCCCGCGAAAGCGGGCAGTTTTGTTTTTTACTGATGGAAAAACATTAAAAATGTTAACGCAAAAAATTTGCCCAATACCCCTGTTCAGGTGATGCACAGCCAGTAAAAAGTCAGCTATGGTTCAGTCAGCAATCACGCTCAGATTTACCTTTCATTCACGACTTGGAGATAGACATGAACATACTGAACAGAAGCATCGCTGTACTGCTCATCGCAGTGCTTACTTTAATTGGCTGCGGCGGCGGGGATAGTGGCGGAGGAGGTGGTGCTGCCAACGTCACGGGTAAATTTGTCGATGCCACCGTGGTGGGCATGGGCTACAAATGCGGCACATCGACCACGCTTGGCACAACGAATGCGGCGGGTGAATTCACTTGCCCAGCCGGACAAGCCGTTGCCTTTTATGTGGGTGACATCCTGATTGGCTCGGTAGCTTCAGCGACAGCGGTGGTCACGCCGCTGGATTTGGTAGGGGCGAATGCTAGTCCCACTCACATTACGGTTATGAACATCGTGCGCTTCCTGATGTCGCTGAGTACAACTGCCCCATCTGGCGGGACGATTACGCTTGACCCAGCAGCTATCGCGGCGGCGGCAGATCGAACGATAGATTTTGCAGCCACTACGACAACTGCACTAGACACCATGATTACCACCCTGCGCCCGACTGCGACGGTTTATACCAATGCGCAAGCTACGGCTCACGTTACTTCCAGCATTAACGGCTTGTTTGCTGGTAGCTATGCGGGTTCATTCAGCGGTGCGGCAAGCGGTAGCTGGAGTCTGACAATTGCCGCTGACGGCTCAGTCACTGGCACGAGCGACGCAGGGACTATCACAGGCAACATGGCGACGACGCTCAGCTCAGGCTCAACCTACGCCTTTACGGGTAAGGCGGGCGGTGTAGTAGATTGGGTTGGCACATTGAACGTCAGCACTAAAGCGTTTAGCGGCACTTGGAATGATGGAGCGGGAAGCAGCGGTACATTTACAGGCACGGCGAGTACGCCAACGGGCGGCGTTACTACTTGTGTATCCTCGAATTACAGCGTGCCAGTCCATGCGCCCACAGCCACCGAATTAGCGGTATATGCCAAAACTTACAACGGCAGTGTCGGCAACTTCGGCCCGAACATTGGCGACCCATTCGTGGCAACCGGTCCTGCGGCTTTTGTATTGAGTACAGCAGGCGGCTTGACTTACAACGGCGCAACTAAACTCGTTACCTCGATGTGCCTTGAAAATACCCCAACCACTGGCGCGCCTTTGTACGTGGTAATGCAGCCGTCCGACCATGTTGATTTCTTCACGGATGGTGGATTTACTGGCGTGTTAGCTCCTAATGTCGTTAAAGGTGGCTCTTGCTTAACCACTTGCGGTGCGGGTGGTACGGGTGGCACAACACCAACCGTGACAGGTTTTAGTCCGAACACAGGTGCGGTGGGAACGACGGTTACCATCACGGGGACGAATCTGGGGTTGGGTTTCCCGCCCGCACCGATTGTGAAGTTTGGTGCAACGGCGGTTACCACAGCTCTTACCTTCAACGGGCAAACCAGCATTTCATTCGCCGTGCCTGCGGGTCTGGCGGCTGGTGCGCACGCCATGACTATTGGCGGAGCAACGGGTACGCCAATTACGGTGGGGACGTTTACCGTGACAGCAGGTGGTGGTGGCGGTGGAGCAGGAGGTGCTGGACTTACGTTATCTCCCGCGTTTAACGCTATTGCCTCCTTCCCGAACTCAGTGCCAAATCAGTCAACGGTAAATGCTGGCGGCACAATAGGTACAACGTTAAAATATCTGCAAGGTACGACTGCGTTAATGATTCAGCATAGTGCCCCTGCTAATGGCAGCTCTCCACTGCTAACCGTTACCTTTGCTCAACCAGGCACATTTATGTCGACGCTTAACTCGACTATCACTATAGGAGGGACGATAACGTTAAATTCTGCAACTTGTGCTGTTGCAGCTGACCCTAACCAAGCACTGTGTTCAAGCTTAGGAGTCACATTTAACAAGGCGACGGGTACGGTGGGTTTTAACAATACATCAATGCAATCTCCTGTGGGGGATGGAGTAAATCTGTTTAGATTTACTGGCAATCTGACGTTCACACCGTTCTAATTCACCCAGTTACAAGCATTCAAAGCCGCCCGCTTTTGCGGGCGGCTTTTATTTTGGTGATGCGTATCAGATAGAATGCCAACCCCCTATTCCAACCAACACTTACTTCTTTAATGGCAATCAAAGCAACCATTTTCAAAGCCGCGCTGCAAATTGCCGATATGGACAGGCACTATTACGCCGACCACGCCTTAACTTTGGCGCGCCATCCTTCCGAAACTGACGAGCGCATGATGGTTCGCTTACTGGCGTTTGCGATGTATGCGAACGAATTTTTGACCTTTGGCAAAGGCATCAGCGGAGACGACGAGCCTGACATAGCGCACAAAGATTTAACTGGCGCAATTGAAACGTGGATCAGTGTTGGATTACCCGATGAGCGGCTAATCCGCAAAGCCAGTGGCCGTGCCAATCAAGTCGTGGTCATCAGCTACGGGCGTTCGGCGGATATTTGGTGGAATGAAAACAGCAAAGATTTGCAGCGTCTCAAAAACCTCACCGTGATCAAGCTCCCCACCGACACCACGCTTGCCCTAGCCGCCTTAGCCAATCGCACCATGCAGCTGCAATACACCGTGCAAGAAGGTCACATTATGATGACCAGCGACTCAGGGATGATAGAAATTGAACCCAAAGTGTTGCAGGGTAAATTTGGAAATGCGGGCTAATGGTTAACGTTACTTGTCCTTGTGGAGGCAGTGATTACGCCAGTTGCTGTGGTCGTTATCACCAACAACTCAACGCGCCAGATGCAGCCAGCTTAATGCGTTCTCGATACAGTGCTTATGTGCTCAAACTTGAGGATTACCTACTGGTAACTTGGCATGCCAGCACCCGCCCTGACTCATTTAACCTCGCATCAGATCACTCCAAATGGCTAGGACTTGAAGTAAAAAAGCATGTTACTGAATCGGCCACTCGCGCAGCAGTAGAATTCGTCGCGCGTTACAAAATTGCTGGCAAAGCCCATCGCTTGCACGAAATCAGTCGCTTCATTTTTGAAGACAAAAAATGGTTTTACTTGGACGGTGAATTTCCGAATGCCTAAACTACAACTAGACCGCATCCTGCAATCGCAAGGTTTCGGCACACGCAAATGGTGCAACGAATTGATTGCCGATGGCGAAGTAAGCATCGCTGGTGATGTGATTACTGATACCCGCGCAGCCTTTGAAACAACGGGCTTGCAGTTCACGCTCTATGGCGAACTATGGGCATACCGCGAACATATTTACATCGCACTCAACAAACCAGGCAACATTGAATGCTCGCGCAAAGCCAGCCATCATCCCGGTGTACACACCTTGCTGCCTGAACAATTTACGCGACGTGACGTGCAGCCAGTCGGTCGCCTTGACCACGACACCACCGGGCTATTGCTGCTATCGGACGATGGCGCGTTCATCCATCAACAGTCTTCGCCCAAACGCCACATCCCAAAAATTTATGTCGCCACTACGCACGATGAAATCACTCCAGAGTTAGTCGCGCAATTGCTTCAAGGTGTAAAGCTGCATGACGAACCCGCACCCTTAGCCGCTGTCACCTGCCGCAAGCTAAACTCACATCAATTGGAAATCGTGTTGGAGCAAGGCAAATATCATCAGGTCAAGCGCATGTTGGCGGCGGCAGGCAACCATTGTGTGGCGTTGAACCGAGCGGCGATTGGTCAATTGAAACTTAGTGAGACGGGCTTAGCGGAAGGTGAGTGGTGCTACTTGAGCGAGGCACAGTTGGCGTTGTTGATGCCAGCATCTTAGTGGGGGGCGAAATTTATACGGCATCGCGCCGACAGCTTTTATTTTTTGCCCTCGCGAATATCGGCAATCACAAACTCATCTATCGTTTCATCCACTTCGTTCACGCGACGAAATTTCACGGGCAACATCCGATATTCCAGCGCGAGCCAGATCTCAAAATAGGTCGTTTGGCGTTCGTGCATTTGCCGTAAGTGCCGCACTTTTATTTTACCCATCGGTGTATCGAGTTCTTCTATCGCGCCGATTTCAATTTGCAGTGTAGTCAGTTGTTCATCGTTACTAATGGGCAACGGGAAAAATTCTCCGTTGAACGGAATCTGCGAGAGTTGGTACATAAAGCTCAGCATATCTTGTGAGTCGGCAAGCAGTGCAGCTTTGTCACCGTTCGCGAGATGCAAGGCTTGGTTGATCCAATCAAAGCGTGTCTCCAGCATCTTTATACGTGTAGTCGAGTGGATTTCTGTTTTGAAAAATGCAGGTTGAAAGCCATGTTCGCGGAATTCGCCTGCGCTGGTTTGCACGATGTGTTTCGCCTGCGTTGCGCCGAAGGGTAAGCGGGTCTGCGTCTCCGCTTGTAAGGTGTAGTGACCTGAATCAATATCCAGCTGATGATGAATGTCGCCCACTTTTCGAGTATTGATACCCTGATAGGCATGAAAGGTGAGTTGCAGATGTTTGGGGAAAGGTTGCTCGTCCATCGAGGCTCGCATTTTTTTCATTGTCACAGCGGCAAGCGGCGCAGAAGCTGGAAGTGCACCGTTATCGTCAATTGCAATTGGGCTATCGTGTGTTGGTTGGTTGCTCGATTCCTCAGCAGATTTTTCTACATGTTGGATGCTTGCGATGAGTGGCGGCAAGTCCACTTTGAAGCGTGGCAGGTGTATATCGGGCAGCCAAAAAATAGCGGCATGAATCAGCGCGGAGGCGACAATGGCAAAAGCAATACGACGAGCTGGGGTGTTTATGTGGGAGATCACTGCACAAAATCAATCTTGGTCAGCACTTGTGTGAGCTTGTCACCATCTTTGTCTGTGACGGTCATTTTGTAGGGGAAATTATTACGTTCAGTTGCCAGCCAAATTTCTGTTTTGCTCGCGTCGGCTTCGGGTGCGCTGACTAAGTAGTGCGCCTTGAATGTGCCGAGCGGCACGGTCAAAATTTGATTGGGTGTGACGCGATATTGGTAATTGTCCAATTTGCTGCCGTTGGTCATGTTGAAGCTGAGGGTGTCAGATTTTTCCAGCGACAAAAACATGAATTGATACATCGCGCTTAAACGATCTTGTGTGCCGTTGGGTAAAGGGACAATGCTATTTTGTGGAGGTTGAATGAGGGTGAGTTTTTTACCCGACCAGTCAAACTCGGCACGATGATTTTTGCCGTCTTCTCCGTTGCGTATGTCACTAAAATTTAACGGCTGCAACCCCGCGTCTGTCACCAGCCCATTGCTTTTAATGTTGATTTTTCCGGGGCGGAATAGTGCCAGCAGGCCTACCGCGCGGGTGGTGCTGGTAACGGTGTATTGATCTTTGCTGCGTTGGTAAACCTCGTTGATTTGCCCCACGCGGAGCTTGCCTTTGTAAATATCATAAGTGGCTCTAACACTGTTGGGTGGCGCGGCATAAGCTGCACTGGCAATACACATCATCAAGCAAACGATGATTTTGAAATACCACTTCATCATTCCAGTCCTGGCGAAATGAGCGCGTGACCGATTTGTTTGCGATGCGGGAGAGTGACTTTGCCTTGGTCATTTAAGATCACTTGGTCGTTGCATAGCCAGCGCAAGGCTTGCGGGTAAATACGATGTTCTTCATACAACACCCGCTTTGACAAAGTTTGCTCGGTGTCACCGCTCAAAACAGGCACAGCTGCTTGAATAATAATCGGACCATGGTCGAGATCGGGCGTAACAAAATGCACTGTGCAGCCGTGTATCTTCACGCCATCTTGCAAGGCTCGCTTATGCGTGTGCATCCCTGAATAAGCGGGCAATAACGAAGGGTGAATGTTGATGAGCTTGCCGTGATAGCGATGCACAAACGTGGCGGTGAGGATGCGCATAAACCCTGCCAGCACCACAAAATCTGGTTGATAGGCCTCGATGGTTTTTGCCAGCATCGCATCAAAGACTTCACGATCAGCATAGTCGCGATGCGCCACTACATGCGCGGGAATGCCATGTGTTTGCGCTACCTCTAATCCGGTTGCATCGGCGCGATTACTGATAACGGCGGCGATGGTACAAGGCAGCTTGGCTTCCAGTAGGGCCTGCATATTGCTGCCGCGCCCTGAAATGAGAATGACAATTTTCTTCACGCTGATTAGCGAACCTGCGTTTGATGTTCGTCGCCGTTGCGTGCGCGTATCACGCCGATGGTCATAGTCGTTTCACCCGCCGCATTGAGTTGGGCAATGGCGGCGGCGGCGTCCTCTTTCGCCACGACAATAACCATGCCGATGCCACAATTGAAGGTGCGATACATTTCTTGTGGTGCGACATTGCCTTGTTCTTGCAGCCAGTGGAACAGCTTGGGCATCTGCCAAGCGTGACTATCAATGGCGGCTACAACATTGGCTGGCAAAACACGCGGCACGTTTTCGGTGATACCGCCGCCCGTGATATGTGCCATGCCTTTGATCGTCATGGATTGCATCAATGCCAGCAAAGGTTTCACATAGATGCGCGTCGGTGCCATGATGCAATCGGCTAGCGTGCGTTCGCCATCGAACTTGGCATTTAGGTCTGGCTTGCTGCGTTCAATAATCTTGCGTACCAACGAGTAACCATTGGAATGCGCGCCATTTGAAGCCAGCCCAATCACTACATCACCCGCGCAGATTTCGTTGCCGGTAATGATGTTGGCTTTTTCTACCACGCCGACTGCAAAGCCTGCGAGGTCGTATTCACCGACGGGGTACATGCCGGGCATTTCCGCTGTTTCACCGCCTATCAGCGCGCAGCCAGATTGTTCGCAACCCGCTGCAATGCCTTTGATAACCTCAGTGGCGGCATCAACATCCAATTTTCCGCAGGCAAAATAATCGAGGAAAAATAACGGCTCTGCGCCTTGCACCAATATGTCATTCACGCTCATGCCGACCAAATCGATGCCCACCGTGTCGTGGCGGTTTAACTCGAAAGCCAGTTTGAGTTTAGTGCCTACGCCATCTGTGCCTGAAACTAAAACAGGTTCGCGATATTTTTTGGAAATCTCTACCAATCCGCCAAAGCCGCCGATGCCGCTTAACACTTCGGGGCGCATAGTGCGCTTGGCAAAGGGTTTGATGTTTTCGACCAAACGGTCACCCGCGTCGATGTCCACTCCCGCATCGCGGTAGGAAAGCCCAGAATGGTTGGCTGATGTCGGGTTATTCAAGTTGAGTTCTCGCTTTCTTCACGTTAGAGTGTTGCATAATTTTTCGACGCGAATTTTACCCGAAATGACCCTATCCCGCTTTGCTGTTGTGCAATGGCTATCCGTTGCGGTGGTGCTTACGCTGATTCTCTACCTGTTGAGCGGCATCCTCACACCGTTCGTGGCGGCGGCTATCCTTGCTTATATCTGCAACCCCTTGGTGCAACGTCTATGCAAATGGAACGTGCCACGAGCATTAGCCGTGGTGCTGGTGATGGCAGGCTTGCTGTTGCTGTTCGCCGCGCTACTGTTGATTATGTTGCCGTTGCTGCAAAAGGAAACCAGTTTGTTCATCACGCGTTTGCCGGAATGGATAGACGCGGCGCGTGCCAATTTTTTGCCGCATCTGCAACAGTGGTTTGGCGCAGGCTTGCAAGTTGATAGCGAGGTGATTAAAAACATTTTAGTCACGCATTGGCAAAGTGCAGGCGGCGTGGCAGCCAAAGTATTGCCTTGGTTGGGGAGCAGTGGCGGAGCAATCATTGCGGTGTTGATTAACTTGTTGCTAATTCCACTGGCGATGTTTTATTTGCTACGCGATTGGAATAGCTTGATTGCGAAAATTGACGATTTAATTCCGCGTCATTGGCACGCCAAAGTAACTGAAATTGCCGCCGAGGTGGATGGCATTCTGGCGGAGTTCCTGCGCGGACAAATCTCCGTGATGGTGCTGATGAGCGTGTATTACGTACTGGTGCTATGGCTGGTCGGGCTGGAATTTGCTTTGCCCATCGGTATCGTGGCGGGAATGTTGGTGTTTGTGCCTTATTTGGGCATGGTGACGGGATTGGTGCTGGCAACCCTTGCTGCGGCGATGCAATTTACCTCGTTCGGCAGCGTGGTGTTGGTCTGGGCTGTATTCGGCGCAGGGCAGTTGATCGAAGGCATGTTCATCACGCCGTGGCTGGTGGGTGAACGTGTTGGGCTGCATCCGCTGGTAGTGATCTTTGCCTTGCTGGCATTTGGGCAGTTATTCGGTTTCTTTGGCGTGTTGCTGGCATTGCCTTTGGCGGCGATTTTGTTGGTGACGTTGCGACACGTCAAAGCGTGGTATCTCACCAGCTCTATGTACCAAAAACCATGAGTCAGTTGTTATTGGCAATTACGCCGGAGCACCAACCGACCCTAGATAATTTCGTGATTGGTCACAATCTCGAATTACTCACCGCGTTGCGTCAGGCTTTGTCTGACAGTGGAGAACGGTTCTTTTATCTGTGGGGCGAGGTCGGTAGCGGTAAAAGCCATCTGCTGCAAGCCTTTATTCAAGCCGCTTCCGAGGCACATCACAGCACCGCCTATGAGCTAGGCAACGTGCCGTCTATAGCAGAAGTAGTAGCGATGGATGATGTCGAACAATTGGATGATGTGGCACAAATCGAGTTGTTTAATCACTACAACCAACTGCGCGATAACGGTGGCATATTGTTGGTGAGCGGTAACGTTTCACCGTTGCATCTGAAATTACGCGATGACTTGCGTACCCGCTTGGGCTGGGGCTTGGTATATCAAGTGCATAGCCTGAACGATGAGGAAAAAGCCTTGGCATTAGCGCAACATGCTCATGCAAAAGGCTATGCCCTGTCACCAGAAGTCACGCAGTATTTATTGCGCCACGGACGGCGCGATCTGCCCAGTTTGATTGCGGTGCTGGATGCGCTGGATGAACATTCTCTTAGTCTGCATCGTCCGCTTACTGTCCCGTTACTGAAACAAATCATGCAAACAGAATTGGAGTAAATAAAAGTGAAGTTAGCCTTATTCGATTTAGACAACACCCTGCTCAATGGCGACAGCGATTTTGAATGGTCGCAATTTTTAATCCGTATCGGTATCCTCGACCGCGAATTGTTTGAAGTGCAAAACCTCGCCTTCTACGAACAATACAAAGCGGGTACGTTGGACATCCAGAAATTTCTCGATTTCCAACTCAAACCTTTGTCGCGCCATCCGCGCAAAACCTTGGACGAATGGCATCAACAATTCATGCGTGAAAGCGTCATGCCGATGATCACCCAACCCGCACGCGATTTGGTCAAGCAGCATCAGGCGGCAGGCGACGTGTGCGTCATTATCACCGCCACCAATAGCTTCGTCACCGCACCGATTGCGCGTGAGTTCGGCATCGAACATTTAATCGCCACCGAGCCTGAACAAAAGGATGGCGAATTCACCGGACGCGTCGCGGGTGTGCCGAGTTTCCGAGAAGGAAAAATCACTCGCTTGAATAGCTGGCTGGCAGAACGCGGTTGGACATTGGATAACTTCGCCGATAGCACCTTCTACAGTGATTCACTCAACGATCTGCCGCTGATGAGCCAAGTGAAAAATCCGATTGCGGCGAATCCGGATGAGACTTTGCTGGCGCATGCGCAACAGCAGGGTTGGCGGGTGATTAACTTGCATTAAATTTTCGGTCAGCAATGACTCTGGGTGATGATCCTAAGTGCAGCTCGTGAAAATGACCAGTCAAATACCGAACATTGCAGTTTTGTTGGCCACCCATAATGGGTTGCAATGGCTGCCTGAGCAATTGTCCAGCATACTGAAGCAGCTTGATGTCAATGTCATGGTTTGGGTATCCGACGATGCATCCAGTGATGGCACTTGGGAGTGGCTGCAAGAGCAAGGCAAACTTGATTCGAGAATCATCGTGCTGCCTCAAGCGGGAACTTTTGGCAGCGCAGCAAAGAATTTTTACAGGCTGGTGCGAGAGGCGAATTGGCTGGGTGCGGACTATATTGCCTTTGCCGATCAAGATGATATTTGGTTGCCTGAAAAACTACGCACTCATTCATCCATCATCAAACAACGCGGTCTGAGCGCAATTTCGTCTAATGTCACGGCATTTTGGCCGAGTGGCAAGAAGGTGGTCACCGACAAATCCCAGCCACAACGTGGCTGGGATTTTATTTTTGGGTCTGCCGGGGCGGGATGCACTTATTTGATGCGACCTGATTTGGTGAGCCATCTGAAAGGGTTGCTAAATGATGAGCATTCTGTCGCCAGACAGTGCGCACTTCATGATTGGCTGGTTTACGCCGTCTGCCGTGCGAGCGGAGGAATCTGGTACATTGATCCCGCTCCCGTGGTTCAATATCGCCAGCATGGCAGAAATGAATTTGGTGCTAACGTGGGTATCCAGCCAAAATTTCAACGCCTGATGATGATGTATAACGGCTGGCATCGGCGGGAGGCTTGTAAAATTGTAAGCAGTGTTCAAGGATTGATGCGCAATCGCAAGCAACTGGATGAAATAACGCTATTGCATTCCCTGTTAACGGACACGAGAATTCGGTCGCGTTTGCGTTTGCTCAGATTTGCCGTATCGGGGAGAAGAAGTTTAGCCGACAGATTCGCCTTAAATTTCCTAATCTTGATTGGCATATGGTGAGTTGTGGATGAAATCTTGTCCTTGATGGCGATGGGCTGTCGCAACTTGTTTTATAAATTGACGAATATATCGGCACTGGCAACCCAACCATGAAATATTTAATCACCGGTGCTAACGGATTCGTTGGTCAGCAGTTGTGTGCCGAGTTGGCTCGCCGTGGACAAAATATTTGTGCATGCGTGCATTCAGTGCATCAGGCTCTCGACACATTTGAAACGGTGGAAGTCGGGTATATAGACGGCAGTACGGTGTGGGCAGAAGCACTGCGAGGGGTGGATGTCATTGTCCATCTGGCGGCGCGGGTACATGTGATGAAAGAGTCCGCTGCTGATCCGCTGGCAGAATTCCTCAAAGTTAATTTGCATGGCACGTCCAATCTTGCCCGACAAGCTGTGCAAGCTGGCGTAAAACGGCTGGTCTATGTCAGCTCGATTGGGGTGAATGGCAATCATACTGACGGGGGGGATGCTTTTTCGGAAAGTGACACTCTTCACCCCCATGACGCTTACTCTCTGTCCAAGTGGCAGGCTGAACAGGCATTGCAAGAGCTTACACAGGAAATCGGCCTGGAGGTCGTGATTGTGCGACCACCGTTGATTTATGGAGCAGCTGCAAAAGGAAACTTTCTCAGATTGATAAGCGCGATAGCCAGGGGCATTCCACTGCCGCTGGCAGGCGCGAAAAATTTGCGCAGCTTGCTTTATGTGGGCAATCTGGTGGATGCGTTGATTGTCTGCGCGACACATCCCGCCGCAGTGGGGCAGACGTATTTGCTGAGTGATGGCGAAGATATTTCAACGGCGATGCTAGTGGAGAAAATTGCGGCGGCACTGGGGAAAAAGTGCCGCTCGTTTTATTTTCCGCCGAGTCTATTGCGTACCGCTGCGGCTTTGCTGGGACGGTCTACCCAAGTGGATAGATTGTTTGGGTCGTTACAAGTGAGTAATCAAAAAATACGCAACGAGTTGGGTTGGTGTCCGCCGTTCACTTTGGAGCAGGGCCTTAGAGCTACAGCGGATTGGTATAATCGCGGCAATTCTTAACGCGGAAAGAAATTATGATTTTAGTCACAGGTAGTGCGGGCTTCATCGGCTCGAATTTTGTGTTGGATTGGTTCGCGCAAAGCAATGAGACCGTTATTAACTTAGACAAACTCACTTACGCGGGTAACCTGGAAAATCTCGCCACACTTAAAGTTGATCCGCGCCATATTTTTGTTCAAGGCGACATTGGTGATGCGACTTTGGTTGCAAAACTTTTGGCACAGCATCGTCCGCGCGCAGTGGTGAATTTCGCGGCGGAAAGCCACGTCGATCGTTCTATCCACGGCCCCGAAGATTTCATTCAAACCAACATCGTTGGCACGTTTCATTTGCTCGAAGCAGTACGTGCCTATTGGTCAGGGTTAGGGGTGAATGAGAAAGCTGACTTCAGGTTTTTGCATGTCTCCACCGATGAGGTGTATGGCTCGCTTGCCACGGAAGATGCCGCTTTCAGCGAAACCAATCGCTACGAACCAAATAGCCCGTATTCTGCAAGCAAAGCAGCGAGCGATCATCTGGTGCGTGCCTATCACCATACCTATGGCCTGCCTGTTTTGACGACGAATTGTTCCAATAATTATGGCCCGTACCACTTTCCCGAAAAACTTATTCCGCTGATGATCGTTAACGCACTGGCCGGGAAAAATCTGCCCGTGTACGGCGATGGTCAGCAGATACGCGATTGGCTGTACGTCAAAGATCATTGCAGCGCAATTCGTTGCGTGTTGGCGAAAGGCAGGTTGGGCGAGGTTTACAACGTGGGTGGCTGGAATGAAAAGGCGAATCTCGACATCGTACATATTGTTTGTGCATTGCTCGATGAGCTGCGCCCAAAAGCGGATGGAAAATCGTATCGCGAACAAATCACTTTCGTCACAGATCGTCCCGGACATGATCGCCGTTATGCGATTGACGCACAAAAAATTGAACGTGAATTGGGCTGGAAGCCGGTTGAGACTTTTGAAACCGGTATCCGCAAAACGGTGCAGTGGTACTTGGATAATCAGGACTGGGTGACGAATGTTCAGTCGGGCAATTATCGTCAATGGGTAAAGCAAAATTACGCAGCACGTTCCTGATGAAGATTCTATTACTCGGAAAAAACGGTCAAGTCGGCTGGGAGCTACAGCGTAGCCTCGTGCCATTGGGTGAAGTCATTGCACTGGATCGCCACAGTACGCCTTGCGGCGACCTCACCAACCTAGACGCACTGACTGAAACGGTTCGTGCAGTGCAGCCAGACATCATCGTCAATGCTGCCGCGCATACCGCCGTGGATAAGGCTGAGAGTGAACCAGAGTTGGCGCGTACGCTCAATACGCTTGCCCCTGCGGTATTGGCAAAAGAAGCAAAACGCGCCAATGCTTGGTTGATTCATTACTCAACCGACTACATATTTGATGGTAGTGGTAACAAGCCTTGGTTGGAAACCGATGCGGCTGCGCCACTCAGCGTGTATGGCGCAACCAAGCTGGAAGGTGAGCAACTCATTCAGCAATCTGGCTGCAAACATTTAATTTTTCGCACCAGCTGGGTGTATGGCGCACGCGGAGGAAATTTTGCCAGAACCATGCTGCGCTTGGCACAGGAGCGAGATAGCTTGAGTGTCATCAACGATCAGATGGGCGCGCCAACGGGCGCAGATTTATTGGCGGATGTGACGGCTCATACGATTCGTACGGCGCAGCAGCAAGAGGCAGTATCAGGCTTGTATCATTTGGTGGCGGGTGGCGAAACTTCTTGGCATGGTTATGCCAGCTTTGTGATTGAATTGGCGAGACGGGCTGAGATTCAAATCACGGTTGCACCTGAAGCAATTAAGCCTGTGCCGACCAGCGCATTTCCCACACCTGCAAAACGTCCGCATAACTCCCGTATGAACACTGAGAAGCTGCAACAGACGTTTGATTTGCATTTGCCAGATTGGCAGAGTGGTGTAGCAAGAATGCTGAGTGAAGTGTTGCAGCGGGATATAAAAACTCAGTCTTAGAGCTGAACTTCGCGTTCAATCTCATCCGCAGTGGTATGGCGCACGTCGCGTCCTTTAACCATGTAGATTACGTATTCGGCAATGTTTTTAGCGTGATCGCCAATACGCTCGATGGCTTTTGCCACGAATAAAATTTCCAGCGAAGTTGAAATGGTGCGCGCATCTTCCATCATAAAGGTGATGAGGTAACGCATGATGGCGCGAAACTCTTCATCCACCTGGTCATCTTGGCGTACCACTTGTGCTGCCATGACGATATCCAAGCGGGCAAAGGCATCCAGCGACTTGCGTAACATGTCCAACGCAATGTCAGAAGCATGTTTAATCTCGTGGTAACGCGGCAAAACCAAGCCAGTTTTTTGTGATAACAGTTTTGCCATACGCGCAATTTTTTCCGCTTCATCACCGATGCGTTCCAAATCGGTAATGGTCTTAATCACTGCCATCACCAAGCGCAAATCGCCCGCCGCAGGCTGACGGCGCGCAATCAATTGGCTGCAAGCCTCGTCGATCTTCACTTCCAGTGTGTTGACGCGATGGTCATTTGCAATCACTTCGGTCATTAGAGCGGTGTCGGCATTTAATAATGATTCGACCGCGCTTTTGATTTGGCTTTCCACCAGCCCGCCCATTTGCAATACGCTGGCGCGGATAGCTTCAAGGTCGGCATCAAATTGACGGGAAATGTGATCGCTATTGGGCATGACAGATTCCTTCTAAAACAAGCAGCATAAACAAAATTTATTTCGGACGGATGACAATGTTACAGCGTTATTGTTTTCACCCCATCGGGCGTACCCAGCAGCAGCACATCCGCAGCGCGGCGCGCAAATAAGCCATTGGTAACCACCCCCGCGATGTGATCCAGTGTGGATTCCAGCTCGACAGGGTTCATAATCTGCAAGCCGTTGACATCGAGAATCAGGTTGCCGTTGTCAGTGATAAAACCTTCGCGCAGTGCAGGTTGACCACCCAGCTTAACCAGTTGGCGAGCTACGGAGCTGCGCGCCATGGGAATCACCTCAATAGGCAAGGGAAATTTGCCCAATACATCGACTAGCTTACTGGCATCGCAAAGGCAGATAAATTTTTTGCTGGCTGCCGCAACAATTTTTTCACGCGTTAACGCGCCGCCGCCGCCCTTCAGCATGTGTAAGTGACGGGTGATCTCGTCTGCGCCATCCACGTAAACTTGCAAATCACCCGCGTCATTCAGAGGCAACACTTCAATACCATGCGCTTGCAAACGCTTTGCTGAAGCCTCAGAACTCGCTACCGCGCCACGGATTTTGCCTTTTATTTTTGCCAACTCATCAATAAAAAAATTGGCGGTTGAACCCGTCCCCACTCCGACGATGCAATCAAACGGCACATACTCAATCGCCGCTTTGGCCACGGCTTGTTTCAATTCGTCTTGACTTAACATTTCACTTACTCACTTTTAGAAATTTATTTTTGTACCCGCGATTATTGCAGGAATTGCGTTACTTGTGGGGATTAGGCAATTGTGACTGACTATCGGCGCGAGTGGTAAAGGTCGATGAATCCTACTTTGGTGCGCGTCGTGTCAGAGGCAAACGGGGTCGCGGTGCTTACGGCAAAACGATTGTGTTTGGATTGTTGAAGCGGGGCGGAATGGTTATACCTAGACTGTACCCGACTGCACCAAAGCCACCCTGCAAGGGGTGATCCGGGGGCATATTGAACCCGATACGGTGATTCACTCGGACGGTTGGCGCGGCTATGACGGATTGGTGGATATTGGCTTTGATAAGCATTTCAGGGTGAACCACAGTGCCAATGAATTTGCCAGGGGTGAGCATCACATTAATGGCATTGAGTCGTCTGGAGTTATGCCAAACGCAGGTTGCAGAAGTTTAACGGCGTGTCCAAGCACACGTTCTATTTGCACTTGAAAGAGACTGAATTTCGTTTTAACCATCGCCGTGATAATCTGTACCTTGAGTTGCTCAGATTATTAAAATTAAATCCGCTTTAACCTCCTAAGACCCATTCAAAATTGCACTTCATTCCTGAATTCGCCTGTTGTTATTACTGCAAATTAAGATTATGCAGACATCGCGGCAAGCTGTTCAGCCTGATGAACCGTCATCAGTGCGCCGCATAGTTCACCGATGTCGCCATCCATCATCGCATCCATTTTGTAGAGTGTGAGGTTGATGCGGTGATCGGTGATGCGACCTTGCGGATAGTTGTAAGTACGGATTCGTTCTGAGCGATCACCACTGCCGACTAGGCTTTTGCGCGTTGCGGCAGTCGCGGCATTTTGTTCACGTACTTGTGCATCTTTAATACGCGCTGCCAACACCCGCATCGCTTGGGCTTTGTTTTGATGTTGCGAGCGTCCATCCTGGCATTCGACCACCACGCCTGTTGGAATATGCGTGATGCGCACGGCGGAATCGGTTTTGTTGATGTGCTGTCCACCCGCACCTGACGCGCGAAATGTGTCGATGCGTAAATCAGCATTATTTAACACCACGTCATTGACTTCATCGACCTCCGGCATGATGGCGACAGTACATGCCGAAGTGTGGACGCGACCTTGTGTTTCGGTAGCAGGGACACGCTGAACGCGATGCGCACCGGATTCAAATTTCAGGACGGAATACGCGCCTTGCCCGGCAATACGCGCAATGATTTCTTTGTAGCCGCCGATTTCACTTGGGCTGGTGGAAATGATTTCCACTTGCCAACGTTTACGTTCGGCAAAACGCGAATACATACGGAAAATATCGCCCACGAATAATGCCGCCTCATCGCCACCCGTACCTGCCCGCACTTCCAAAAATACACTGCGCTCGTCGTTGGGATCTTTCGGCAAAAGTTGCAATTGCAACTCTTTATCCAACTCGACCAAACGTTCATTGCCTTGCTTGATTTCGGCATCGGCAAATTCGCGCATCTCTGGATCGCTCGCCATTTCTTGCGCGGTGGAGATGTCTGCCTGGCAAGATTGATAGGCGTAATACAGCTCCACCACTGGCTCAAGCTCGGCGCGTTCGCGATTGAGCTTGCGAAAACTGTCCATGCATTTGGTGGCTTCTTCGGTGCTTAACAGCTGGTTGACTTCAAGCAGACGCTCGCTCAGTTGAGCGAGTTTGTTGACGATACTGGGATTCACGACAGCTAGTTTTCGTCGGAGTTGACGTGATACATGCGATGTATCACATCGAGGAATTTTTCGCGGTCACCACTGTGAACTTGGTTCAGCGCATGAGTAGGCGCGTGCAAAAATTTGTTGGTGAGACCATTGCTCATTGCTTCCAAAATCTTTTCTGGGTTTTCACCCTTCGCTAATAAGCGCAGCGCCTTCTCTAACTCTTGGCGGCGATTGCGTTCCGCGTGGTCGCGTAACGAACGG
Organism: Gallionella sp.; assembly: GCA_040079595.1. GTDB lineage: Bacteria > Pseudomonadota > Gammaproteobacteria > Burkholderiales > Gallionellaceae > Gallionella. Next base: position 26,338 of record JBEBKA010000013.1, on the reverse strand, counting down.
ATGGTTGGCACAACCTCGCGTGATTCCATCCAATGAATGAAATCAACTACGCCAGAATCAATAATCACTTCGGCTTCTTTAACCGCACCTTGACGCGCATCCAAGCCATCCTTCACCACTTCGGCGATGTCATCTACCGTGTACAAAAACACGTCGTCCAGTTCCGCAACTTCTGCTTCCACGTCACGCGGTACCGCCAAATCAACGATAAACAAAGGACGATGCTTCCGTGCCTTCAATGCACGCTCCACCATCCCTTTGCCTAGTATTGGCAACTGACTGGCAGTACAAGTCACGATAATGTCGTGCAATGCCAATTGCTCGGGCAAGTCAGTCAGCGTAATCGCATGACCATTAAAACGTTGTGCCAAAGCTTCTGCGCGCTCCAAGGTGCGGTTGGCCACGGTAATATGTTTGGGTGTTTTCGCGGCAAAATACACCGCGTTCAACTCAATCATTTCACCCGCACCAATGAACAATACTTTTTGTTCAGAAATACTCGGGAAAATACGTTCGGCTAACTTCACCGCAGCAGCAGCCATTGAGACTAAATTCGCGCCGATTTCAGTTTGAGTACGCACATCTTTCGCCACCGAAAAAGTACGCTGAAATAATTTGTGCAACAAAAATCCCATCGTGCCAGCCTGCTCGGCCTGACGCACTGCCTGCTTCATTTGACCGAGAATTTGCGGCTCGCCCAACACCATCGAATCTAAGCCACTTGCCACGCGGAATGAATGCTTCACCGCCATTTCACGCGGCAAGGTGTAGAGATAAGGTTCTATCTCGGTGCGCGGCATGTTGTGATATTGCGCCAGCCAATCAATTGCCTGTTCGGGCTGCTCGGCATTGCAATACAACTCCATGCGATTACAAGTAGATAGGATCGCAGCTTCCTTCGCGCCACCCTTGTCGACCAAGTCACGTAGCGCGTTCTCCATCCCATCCACATTGAATGCCACCTGCTCGCGCACATTGAGCGGCGCGGTTTGATGGTTAAGACCAAAAGCGAAAAGTTGCATTAGATATACTTATCGAACCCGAAAGGAAACCGAATTATAAACGGAACAGCATCGCAATACCATCCGCCATTCCGGTCTATCGTGACAGCTTATTTTGCGCTATGCATGTTCCCTTGCACCACACCCCAGATAAACAAATTCTGTTCTGGCTTAATGAGCATATCGGAAAAGCTCGAATGAGCTGCGCGCAGCACTTGACCTTGTGCAGTATGGATCAATTGCCTAACAGTAAATTCACCATCAACCACAGCAATGACCACACAGCCGTGAGTGGCAGGGGCGGAGCGATCAACAACCAATAGATCCGCATCAAAAATCCCTAGGTCGCGCATCGAATCGCCAGATACGCGCATGAAAAAAGTGGATTCCTTGTGTTGAATCAAATGTTCGTCCAGACTCAAGCGGCAATCAACGTAATCATCCGCAGGTGAAGGAAAGCCTGCTGGCACGGCATGACGCAACAAGGCGCGATGGCGTTGAAATAATGCCTTGCTCGGATGCGTGAGTGACAGCAATGCCGAGTGGTTGGCGCGTTGCCCAAAATTAAAAACGTGTTGTTGCATGACTTACTTCTTGTATTTACGCACTAAGCCAACCAGCACACCGAAGATTTCCAGTGAGCCTTTGGGGCGAATAACGGGATAGGCCGGGTTCGCGGGAATCAAAATAAATTTACCGCCCTCTTTCCCTAGTGTTTTGAGGGTGAAATCGTTATCGACTATCGCCACCACAATATCGCCGACACTGGCGAGGTTGCGTTTTTCAACGATGGCAACATCTCCCTCATGGATGCCCGCATCAATCATCGAATCACCTTTAACGGGAATCATCGTGGTCAGCGAGGGGGTGTCAATCAGCATCTCATCAATGACGTAATAATCACCTTGGGTCGCCGTAATGGATTGCGGCATTCCTGCTTGCACTGAAGATTCCGCAAAGGGGCGTGCAAAGAATTGATGGGTCGGAATCCACATCCCGTCCGGCGTGCGCTCAAGAAAGCCAGCTTTACCCAACCGATCCAAAATGGCTTTTACCCAAGATTTTGAGGCGATGCCGAACACTTCGCACAACGCGGCGTAAGAAGGGATGCTTTTCCAATCGGCGTAATAGTCTTGCAGTTTCGCCAGATATTCAGCGTCTTTGGGATTGGACTCAGGAGTGGGAGTATCGAAATCAGTCATGGCAGCACCTATACAGAACGAACGTTCATCGCATACTAAAGAACGTTCGTTCTGCTGTCAATGGTGTGTTGAGTGGTTACTCCAGATTCTGAATCTGCTCACGCATTTGCTCGATGAGAATTTTCATTTCCATCGCGCTACGCGACACTTCCGCATCAACCGATTTTGAACCCAAGGTGTTGGCTTCGCGGTTGAGTTCCTGCATCAAGAAATCGAGTCGTTTACCCACTGCGCCGCCTTGGGTGAGGATGCGGCGCATTTCGGTGAGATGGCTGGCAAGCCTTGATAGCTCCTCATCTACGTCGATCTTGCTGGCATACAAAGCAATTTCTTGGCGCACCCGCTCGTCATCGCCGCCTTGAACCGCCTCGCGCAATCGCGCGGTGATTTTTTGTTCGTAAGCTGCAATGGCGGCAGGGACATGCGGCATCACGGCGGTGCGCAACGCTTCAATTTTATCCACTCGTTGCAATAAAAACTCTTTGAGTTTTTCACCTTCGCGCGCACGCGAATCAGAGAATTCTTGCAACGCGGATTTCATCAACCCAAGCAGAGTGTCGCGCAATTCGTTCGCGTTGGCAGTGGGCGTTTCCAACACACCGTTCCAGCGCAGCACGTCCGCCACACTCAAGCCGCGTGCATCGGGCAGCGCGGCTTGCACTTGTTTATTCCAGGCGGCGAGTTGTTGTAGCAAGCCTTGGTTCAATGATGCGCCACTTTGCGCGGAGCGCGCCGCATAGTTGATGCGGCACTCCACTTTGCCGCGCTGCAATTGTGCGGTGATGGCCTCGCGCAAGGCGCTTTCAAAGCTGCGTAATTCGTCGGGCATGCGCAGTTGGATGTCCAAATAACGGTGGTTCACCGAGCGCACTTCCAACGTTAGCGAACCGCTGTCGAGTTCTGCGTTGGCGTTGGCATAGCCAGTCATGCTTAAAATCATGGGGAGACTTTCAAATAAAGCTGTGCTGAAGTGCCGCATTATATTACGATTGCACCCTATGAACTTCTCCATCCATCAAGCCAGCCACATCGGCAATCGAAAATTTAACCAGGATCGCGTTGCATATTCTTACAGCAATGACGCATTGTTATTGGTGTTGGCGGATGGTATGGGCGGGCATTTGCACGGCGAATTGGCTGCAAGCTTAATCATCGAGACGTTTACCAAAGCGTTTGCCAACGAAGCCAATCCGCGCATTCTCGATCCGAAAAATTTCTTGTCCGAAACCATGCACGCCGCACATGAACGCATCATGCGCTTCCCTTACGACCAGGAAAAAGGTGGCTTCCCCGGTTCAACCTGTGTGGTCGCGCTGATTCAGGACAGCAAAATGTATTGGGGACATGCGGGCGATTCGCGCTTGTATTTTCTCCGTAACAACGAGGTTATGGCGCGAACTCAAGACCATTCGCTGGTGTATCACTGGGTTGAGCAAGGCGTGATTTCGGCTGAAGAAGCGCGTACCCATCCCCAGCGCAATCAAATCACCAACTGCCTTGGCGGCGCGGAAGATATGTTTTATATCGAGCCCGGCAAGCCTATTCAAATTCAAGAAGGCGATGTCATCTTGCTCGGCAGCGACGGCTTATGGGGGCCTTTCTTGGATAGCGAATTGGTCGAATATTTTGCCGCCAGTCCGGTTGCCGAAACGCTGGAGAATTTAGTTCAGCAGGCACTGCATCGTGAGGCGGGACATTCCGACAACGTCACAGGTATTGCTATTCGTTGGGGCAAAGACGAACCTGTGCGCGATACATCAGAGCCAGTCAGCCACATATTGGAAATCATCTAGTTTTTCCTTCAACTTTATTTGAGTACCCTTCATGCGTCCAAGCAATCGGCAGCACAACCAACTTCGTTCTATCAACATCACCCGTCACTACACCAAACACGCCGAAGGCTCGGTGCTGATCGAGTGTGGCGATACCAAAGTGATATGCACCGCCAGCGTCGAAGAGCGCGTGCCACCGCATAAAAAAGGCAGCGGTGAAGGTTGGGTGACAGCGGAATACGGCATGTTGCCGCGCTCCACGGGCGAACGCATGGGTCGCGAAGCCGCAAAAGGCAAGCAATCCGGGCGCACTCAAGAAATTCAACGCCTGATTGGACGCAGCTTGCGCGCCGTGGTTGATTTGAAAAAGCTCGGCGAACGCACTATCCAAATTGATTGCGACGTAATCCAAGCCGATGGCGGTACACGCACCGCCAGCATCACCGGCGCATTCGTCGCGTTGCACGATGCGGTGAGTGGTCTGATGAATAAAGGCTTGGTGAAAGAAACCCCGCTCAATGATTTTATCGCCGCGATTTCGGTGGGTGTGTATCAAGGCACGCCTGTGCTGGATTTAGATTACGTTGAAGATTCCGCCTGCGACACCGACATGAATGTGGTGATGCTAGGCAGCGGGCATTTTGTCGAAGTGCAGGGCACGGCAGAAGGACACGCGTTTAGTCGTGATGAAATGAATGCATTGCTGGATTTGGCGCAGGCTGGCATTGCTGATTTGATTAAGATGCAGCGCGCGGCATTATCAACATAACTATCCCTTCCCCTGCATGGGAGAAAGTGTGGTTCGTTAGGTGGTATATCAAACACTCGAGGGTCTTACTCAAATGAAAAAACTCGTCATCGCCTCCAACAACCCCGGCAAGCTCGCTGAATTTCAAACCCTGCTCGCGCCGCTCGGCATTGAGGTCGTCACCCAAGCGCAACTCGGCATAAAAGAAGCGGAAGAGCCGCACCACACCTTTATCGAAAATGCCCTCGCCAAAGCGCGCCATGTCAGCCGTGAAAGCGGCTTGCCCGCGTTGGCAGATGATTCGGGAATATGTGTCGATGCGCTCAACGGCATGCCCGGCGTGGTGTCCGCACGATTTTCCGGCTTGCCTTCGTCGGATGAACGCAACAACCAAGCCTTGCTTGAGGCGATGAAAACGCACACCAATCGCCGTGCGCATTACTACTGCGTGCTGGTGTTGCTGCAAAAAGCGGGCGACGCGCAACCCCTCATCGCGGAAGGTGAATGGCACGGCGAAATCGCCCGCGAACCGCGCGGCACAGGCGGCTTCGGCTACGACCCGCTGTTCTGGTTGCCAGAGCTGGGCAAGATGAGCGCGGAATTGTCGCGTGAGGAAAAGGATGCAATCAGTCATCGGGGCAAGGCGATGCGGTTGATGCTGGAGAAGTTGAAAATTGCAATATGACATCTCAGTTGCTACTTAATCCGTACAAGCAGAAAGTCGCCGATCTCTACACTTCACGTGCTGATAGTTATGACGCTAGTGATTGGCATTTACGTATCGCACATCACCTGGTTGAAGAAGCAAAGTTAAAGTCGGGGCAGAGAGTCCTAGACGTTGCTACTGGTACGGGCATGGCGGCGCTAAAAGCGGCGCAGATTGTCGGGCCTAGCGGTTCTGTTGTTGCTGTAGATATTTCGCTTGGAATGCTTGAGCAAGCGAAAAAAAATGCGCAGAGTATGAATCTCAATAGCATTCAGTTTAAGGATGTTGATGCTGAGGCTCTTGAATTCACCGAGGAAAGTTTTGATCATATTTTTTGTTCATGCGCGCTTATTTGGATGTCAGATGTACAGCAAGCTTTAAGTCACTGGTTCAAATTTATTAAGCCGGGTGGTCAGGTATGTTTCCATGCTTTCTCAGACTCTTCTTTTGTTGGCGGCGTAGTGTTACAAAATATCGTCGAGAAATACGGTGTTACTTACTTAATGAGTAAGCCAACAGGTACGGTAGAAAAATGCCAAGCATTACTTCGACAAGCTGGATTTCAAGTTAGATCAATTGAAGTTGAACATGGAGGGGAGTTTATTACCTTAAATTCCGCTCAATCAATGTGGTGGGGAAGCTCACATCCTGCTCCTGGACAACACCCCAATCCCTTACTCAAGCTTTCAGTTGAACAGTTGAGAGGGATTCGTTCCGAATTTGATGACAGGCTTCGAGTCATGGAAACTGAGCGGGGTGTTTGGAATGAGATAACTACTTTTTATGTTTATGGTCGAAAGCCTTTATAGCTAGCGTAGGGCGCAATTGTTGTTGTGCCAAGTAAAATTATCAGATGCAATACGCTGCGCTTATCGATACCCTACAACACCATCCATGACCACTCACCCGCTGCAACCCGTCTCGCTTAAATCGCAAGCCTTGAGTTTTAAGGCGTTGCCGCCGTTGTCGTTGTACATCCACATTCCGTGGTGCGTACGCAAATGTCCGTATTGCGATTTCAATTCACATGAAGCGCGTGGTGCATTTCCTGAGCAGGAATACGTCGCGGCCTTGGTGCGTGATTTGGAAATGGCATTGCCGCAAATCTGGGGGCGCAAGGTTTATACGGTTTTCTTCGGCGGTGGCACGCCCAGCTTGTTGAGCGGCGAAAGCATCACGGAAATTCTGCGCAACGTACGCATGTTGTTGCCGTTGGATATCAACGCCGAGATTACGCTGGAAGCCAACCCGGGTACGGTGGAGGCCAGTAAATTCGCCGCCTTCCGTGATGCAGGGGTGAATCGCTTGTCGATGGGCATCCAGAGTTTTAACGATACACATCTGCAAGCCTTGGGGCGTATCCATTCAGCCGATGAAGCGCGTCGCGCCATCGAAATTGCGCAGCAGTATTTCGATAACTTCAATCTCGATCTGATGTACGCGCTACCGAAACAAACGCTGGATGAAGCGTTGCAAGATGTGCGAACCGCGCTGACTTTCGCGCCCAATCATCTGTCGTGTTATCACCTCACGTTAGAACCCAACACCTTGTTTCACCGCAACCCGCCGCCCTTGCCGGACGATGATTCGAGCAGCGATATGCAGCAACACATCGAAACTTTGCTCGCCGAACAGGGCTATGAACATTACGAAACTTCCGCCTTCGCGCAACCGAATCGGCGCGCCAAACATAATGTGAATTATTGGAAGTTTGGCGATTACCTCGGCATCGGTGCGGGTGCGCATAGCAAGCTGAGTTTCCCCGATAAAATCATTCGTCAAGCGCGCTACAAACAACCGCAAGCGTATATGCAGCAAGTCGCCAAGGACGCGCCGATACAAACCGAAAACCAAGTGACGCGCGATGAATTGCCGTTTGAGTTTATGATGAATGCACTGCGTTTGAATGACGGCTTTGATACGACGTTATTCAACGAGCGCACCAGCTTGTCGTTGTTGAGCATCCAGCGCGAATTAAACGACGCGGAGCAACGCGGGCTGTTATTCAGAGATCATCAACGCATCGCCCCGACGAAATTGGGGCAACGCTTTTTGAATGACTTGCTGGAGATGTTTTTGAAGGGTGATTGGGTTTGGTAGGGTGGGTTAGCAGTTACATCGCGTAACCCACCATGGTTCACCTCAACAGTTGATTGATGAGTTACGGTTGTTGACCTAACCCACCCTACAAAATCGAAGTTACAAACTCCTCTCAAACATCCCAATCCCACACAATTTTGGTAAAGTACCAGCCCTTGCACTTGGGCAACCTCACCCCCCTCTGGAAAATATGGAAACCTCCGCTTCTCTCGAACTCGCCAAACACGCGCTGCTGATGTTCGGCATCATCCTCGCTGTCGGCACGTTTTCCGGCTTCATTGCACGGCTGTTGCGCATCCCAGATGTGGTGGTGTTTTTACTTGTCGGCATGATGCTTGGTTCTAGCGTGTTGGACTGGGTGAATATCAAAGCAGATTCAAGCATCAATCAGTTCATTATGATTTTCGGGTCGAGCTATATTTTGTTTGACGGCGGCGCGTCGATCAAACTCAAAGTATTAAAAGAAGTGTGGATCACGCTGCTGGTGATTGCCACCGCTGGCGTGTTGATTACTGCTGCCATTACTGGCTTTGCGGCGTATTACTTTTTGGGACTTGCGCCTGTTGTTGCATTTCTACTCGGCGCAGTAATCGCCTCCACCGACCCCGCCACGCTCGTCCCCGTGTTCAAACAAATTCGCATCAAAGAACGCGTGGCACAGACTGTAATGAGCGAATCGGCTTTCAACGACGCGATGGGGGCGATACTCACTTTCACGGTGCTGGGTATCGCAATGGGGTCGGGCGAATTCTCGATGAGTCATGCTCTGCTCGACCTGCTAAAACAATCATTCTTAGGCATCATCATCGGCGCATCGCTGGGTTATCTCGCGGCAATTTTTATCTCACACGAAAAATTTGGCTTCCTCGCCGAGTTCGCCCCAGTAGTCACGTTGATGGCGGTGATAGGCGCGTATATGGGTGCGGACGGGTTGCACGCCAGCGGCTTCATGGCAGTGTTTGTATTCGGTATCATGTTAGGTAATCAAGAGTCTCTGGGCTTCAAACTCACGCAAAGCGAGAATCATTTGCTGGAGAACTATGTGATAACCACCGCCTTTATCATGCGCATGTTCATCTTTATTCTGCTCGGCACGCAGGTAAATTTTGAGCTGATGAATCAATACTTGTGGAGCGGAGTCGCCGTCGTCATGGTGTTTATGTTAGTGGCGCGACCCGCCACCGTATTCCTCTCCGCACTGCCTGATCGCCGCGCCAAATGGAGCTTGAAGGAAATGCTGTTCATGTGCTGGACGCGTGAAACAGGCGTGATTCCCGGCGCATTGGCTGGCATGTTAGTCGGCATGAAAGCACCTGGCGCAGACATCATTGCCTCGGTTACCTTCATCGCTATCTTGATGACAATTTTGATTCAAGCGACGACGACAAAGTGGCTGGCTAAGAAATTGGATTTGTTGGTGGAGTAGCGGCTTTAGTGCTAATAGTGATACTATCCAATCATGTCAGCGATAGACAAAATCCTTGAGCAAATGCAGCACGAACCTGCCAATGTGCGGTTCGCTGATTTACACAAAGTGTGTGTTGCGTATTTCGGCAAGCCGCGCAACACGGGCAGCAGCCACCTGATATTCAAGACACCGTGGCAAGGTGACCCGCGCATCAACATCCAAAACAGCAAGGGCAAAGCCAAGGCATATCAAGTTCGCCAAGTGCTGCTGGCGATAGAACGGCTAGGAGATAAACCATGAATCTGAATCACTATACTTACCGTGTTACATGGTCGCCTGAAGACAGTGAACATGTTGGGCTATGTGTGGAATTTCCCTCATTATCATTCCTCGCGCGTACACCAGAGAAGGCACTTGCTGGCGTACAAAAGCTTGTTGCTGAAATCGTAGCAGACATGCAAAAAGCGAAAGAGCCAATCCCCGAACCCTTAGCAGATAGGCGGTACAGCGGGCGTTTTGTTGTGCGCGTGCCTCCGCTACTTCACCGCAACCTGGCGATGGAAGCCGCAGAGCAAGGAGTCAGCATCAATCGGCTGGTGAGCGCGAAACTGGCGTTTTGATGTCTGATACTGACACCATTTTATTAGGAGGCCTGCTTGTTCAATTTAATCGTTAAGGGCGGAACTTGGGCAGAAGGATTCGACACTTTCTCTGGCGGAAGAATTTTTGAGTACACCGAGCAATCCTTGTTAAATCAGTTCAAACCTAATGGCGAGCTTGACCTAGCCGCACTAACAGCACTGCCAACCATTTTTGCTCAGGAGACATTTGGACAGGGTGACCAAATTGCTAGAGTAGGGATGATACTCCGCACGCACATGTCTGGTCGAGATGTTGCACTTGAATATGTCTACGATCCAAGCGTTCCGCCTATCCCGAATCGGCATTTTCAAACATTTGCAGCGGAACTCGAAATCGCTGATTTCCAATTTACTCGAACCCACTGGTCTGTCAAAAATGGCGACTTGTTCCGTTCGTTGCTTAAAAATCTTCAGCCTCGTCGCAGCCGCCCTACGGTTTTTCAAATCGCCGACCCTGAGGCAATTGAACGAACACTCATTTCGGCCATGATGCCGTTTCATCCAAGCTTCACTCCTGTTTATGAAACATTGCAACGGACGGCTGAAGTTGCAGGCCTTCGATGCCGACGAGCCGATGATATTTGGGAAAATCCAGCTGTAATTCAAGATGTGGTGTCTCTCATCGACCGTTCCAAAATCGTCATCTGCGATTGCTCAACTCGCAATCCAAATGTCTTCTACGAAATTGGTATTGCACATACGCTTGGTCGAGAAGTAATTCTGATTACACAATCTGCCGAAGATATTCCTTTCGATTTAAGACATCTTCGCTACGTTCAGTATCTCAACAATGGTGAAGGTCTTGCGCAATTGGCAACGCGCCTACAATCACGCCTAGAAAGCTTGGCATGAAGATCAATAAGGTCAAGGTCAAATTTAATAAAAATATCAAGCAATCAATTTGAGTTTGATTTTATTTTTCACCCTCCATTACTCATAAATCAGTATTTATGAGTAATGGAGGTCTCATTTTATAGGGGTTGCAGCATCATTTTTGTAGTCCAAATTTCTGACTTCTGAGTAACTCAGTTTTGCGCAACACAATCCCGCGAAACCAGCCGCCCGCCATCAGCGGCACGTCACTCACCACTTCTAAATTTGGCACAGCACGTAACACCTCTTCAAACACCACATCCATGCGGGTGGCGATACGGCGTGAAATCGGTGTGAGTGCGCGTCGTAACCAAGCGGTTTGTTGCGGCTGCAAAAATTTATCGAACAGGATAATCGTGCCGCCAACTTTCAAAACCCGCGCCGCCTCACGTAAACACAACTCAGGTTGCGGCACGACAGCAGTAATGAGATGCAGCACCACGTGGTCGAACTGTGCATCGCCAAACGGTAATGACATGCTGTCGCCCAGCACGAACTCCACATTCAGATTTTCGCCGCGCGGTTTAGCTCGTGCCAACATCGCTGCGTTGAAATCTAACGCGGTATAACGATGTAGTGTTGGCAGCAAAGGCAAATCCAGTCCTGTTCCCACACCGCTTACCAGAACAATTTTGCGTTCATCATTTGGCAACGCGCTTAGTGATTGCTTGCGCGCCGCTCGCATCGGGCGTTCGATCACGGCATCGTATAGCGGTGCGATGAGGCTGTAGCTCATGCGCAATAAAGGGTATTGACGATAAGGTTGGCTGGTCATGGTTACTCCAGATGTGTAATACCCGCAATTTTGGCGAGAGCAATCGCTTGCGCTAATGCCTCAACAGCCTGTGTGCGTGCAAAGCTTTTGCGCCATGCCAACGCGATGCGCCGTGAAGGTACTGGCTTGGCAAAAGGAATCACCTTCAGCAGCCGATTGCGGTAGCGCGAGCTGTTGGCAGAGGCCGGCATGACGGTGATGCCTAGTCCCGATGCAACCATGTTGCGGATGGTTTCCAGTGAAGTACCTTGCTGAATATCCGCCCCTTTGCGGTAGAGTTCGGGACATGCCTCGGCAACTTGATTGCTGAAGCAGTGCCCAGAATCGAGCAGTAACACTCTTTCACCCGATAGCTCTTGCGCCTTGATGCTCCGCCGACTCGCCCAATGATGATCGTTATTCACCACCACCTCAAAAGGCTCGTCATACAAGGCTTCTGTGATGACTCCTGCATCGCCAGGCATTATCTGGAGAATGCTGGTATCGCCGAGGGGTAGCGCGATGATGATGACATCCAGCTTGCCGTTGCGCAGCAGGGTTTCAAGATTTGCGGTGATATTTTCCTCCACCTCCAGCGGCATAGCGGGTGCGATTTTTTTCAACGAGGGGATCAGGTCGGGCAACAGATAAGGACCAACACTATGAATAAAGCCAACACGCAACGGCGTGGCGAGCTGGTTTCCACCATCCGCCGCAATCTCGCGGAGGTGCTCCACTTCTTCAAGCACGCGCTGTGCCTGCTCAACGATGGCTGAGCCTATTACCGTCGGCAGAACCCCGCTCTTGTTGCGCTCGAATATCTTCATGCCCAGCTCCTCTTCGAGCTTTTGTATCGCCAATGACAGCGCGGGCTGACTGATGAAAGATTTTTCCGCCGCACGGCGGAAGTTGCGCTGCTGTGCAACGGCGACGATAAAGCGAAGTTCGTTAAGTGTCATAGCAATCTCCCAGTGATAAATATTGTAAATCGTGTTGAGTTAAACAATCAATTAGATTTATCAGACAATCAGGCATACAGTGCAGCCGTGGAATGAACCACATCAAGCTTAAAGGAGAACAGCCATGTCCACCGAATCGAAATGCCCTTTCAATCACACCGCCACGTCAGAGAAATCAAATCGCGACTGGTGGCCGAATCAACTCGATATAAAAATGCTGCGCCAACACTCGTCACTGTCCGACCCCATGGATGCTGACTTTGACTATGCGAAAGAATTCCAGAGCCTCGATCTTGCCACTGTTAAAAAAGATCTCAAGGTCTTGATGACCGATACACAAGACTGGTGGCCGGCAGATTTCGGTCACTATGGCCCGTTGTTTGTGCGCATGGCTTGGCACAGTGCGGGGACATACCGCATCAGCGACGGTCGCGGCGGCGCGGGTATGGGACAACAGCGTTTCGCGCCGCTCAACAGTTGGCCGGACAACGTCAATCTCGACAAAGCGCGCCGCCTGTTATGGCCGATCAAACAGAAATATGGCCGCAAAATTTCCTGGGCGGACTTGATGATACTGGCGGGCAACGTCGCGCTGGAATCCATGGGCTTTAAGACCTTTGGCTTCGCGGGCGGACGCGCCGATGTGTGGGAAGCAGACGAATCGGTGTACTGGGGCGGCGAAGGTCAGTGGCTGGAAGATAAACGCTATTCGGGCGAACGCGAATTGGAAAATCCGCTCGCGGCTGTGCAGATGGGGCTGATCTACGTCAACCCGGAAGGTCCGAACGGCAACCCCGACCCCGTACTTGCCGCGCACGATATTCGCGAAACTTTCCGCCGCATGGCGATGAACGACGAGGAAACCGTCGCGCTGATTGCTGGTGGGCACAGCTTCGGCAAGAGCCATGGGGCGGCCTCGGCGAGCCATGTAGGTGCAGTGCCAGAGGCTGCCGACATTGCTGCACAGGGCATGGGTTGGCACAGCAGTTACGCAAGTGGCAAGGGCAGCGACACCATCAGCAGCGGGCTGGAAGTGACTTGGACGCAAACGCCGACGCAGTGGAGCAATCACTTTTTTGAAAATTTGTTCGGTTACGAATGGGAGCTGACCAAGAGTCCTGCGGGCGCATATCAATGGGTCGCAAAAGATGCGGAGAAGAGTATTCCCGATGCGCACGATCCGTCCAAACAACATCTTCCTATGATGCTGACCACCGACCTTTCGTTGCGCTTCGATCCTGCGTACGAAAAAATTTCGCGCCGCTTCCATGAGCATCCGAATGAATTCGCCGATGCCTTCGCGCGGGCATGGTTCAAGCTCACCCACCGCGACATGGGGCCGCGCGCCCGTTATCTCGGCGCGGAAGTGCCAGCCGAAGTGCAGGTCTGGCAAGACCCCATTCCAGCGGTGAATCATCCGCTGGTGGATGCACAGGACATTGCTGCGCTCAAAGTAAGCGTGCTGTCATCTGGATTGACCATCGCGCAACTGGTATCCACCGCTTGGGCATCGGCCTCAACTTTCCGTGGCTCGGACAAGCGCGGCGGTGCGAATGGTGCGCGCATCCACCTCGCGCCGCAGAAGGATTGGGAAGTTAACCAACCCGTGCAGTTGGCGCAGGTGTTACAAACGCTTGGAAGCATCCAGCACGAGTTCAACAGCGCGCAATCGGGTGACAAAAAAATCTCGCTGGCTGATTTGATCGTGTTGGCTGGTTGTGCTGCGGTTGAAGCCGCTGCGAAAAAAGCGGTTACCGATGTGATAGTGCCGTTCACTCCCGGACGCATGGATGCCACGCAAGCGCAAACCGATGTGGAATCGTTCGCGGCACTTGAACCTTACGCCGACGGTTTTCGCAACTATCTCAAGAGTTCGTCTGCTGTTGTGACCGCTGTTCCGGCTGAACACTTGTTGGTGGACAAAGCGCAACTGCTTATGCTCACCGCCCCTGAAATGACGGTATTGGTGGGTGGCCTGCGCGTGCTGAATACGAATGTCGGCGCGGCGCAGCATGGGGTGTTCACACGGCGACCTGAGACATTGAGTAACGATTTCTTTGTCAATCTGCTCGATATGGGCACGGTATGGAGTGCGCAATCAGATGCCAAGGATATTTACGCGGGGCGTGATCGCAAGACGGGCGAAAGTCGCGGCACAGCCACGCGTGCGGACTTGGTGTTTGGCTCGAATGCCGAGTTGCGTGCGCTGGCAGAAGTCTATGCTAGCGCGGATGCGCAAGTACCGTTTGTGCATGGCTTCGTCGCGGCATGGGTTAAGGTAATGAACCTCGACCGTTTTGATCTTGCGTGATCTCGGTGGAGAGGTCTTGAAAATTATCTTTAAAGCCTCTCTGCCTTAAACCGCGCAAGTAATGGAATAACTATCCGTGAAGGAGAAAGACATGAACACATTAATCCATATGTCGCATCAGAGCACTTTCCTATTTCAGGAAATGATGGCGGCAATAGCCATGCTGGGACTGGGATTAGAAGGTCTCTCAACCGATCAAGAATTCCCGGAATCGATTAACGAAACTAATTCCAAGAGAGGAACATGAGCTCACGTGCTGAGCGGCGAAGACAGGAGCGTGGAATTCCCCGCCATGCCCGTCGTGGTGAAGACTCCCGCACATCCCCTGTAGTCTCACCCATAGCGCGTGATGCGGTTAGCACATGGCAGGAGTTGGCATCGGGTCAGGGCTTGAAGATGGGATTTTTAGACGAACGGAAAAATATGACGGGGTTTGTGCTGACCGGAGAATATGCGAGTGAGCGGAACGAGATGACGAAGAGGCTTGCGGTGTAGGAAGGGTTGGGCGGACAATTCGAACCCAGCTCGTTTAATAAAAACTGAGGTACTAACATGAATGCCGCACTACATATTGGTGAACCTTGGATGTGGACGGCTTTCGTCGGTTTTGTTTTAGTGATGCTTGCCGTCGATCTGTTTCTGGTCGGTGGCAACAAGGCACACAAAGTCAGCTTCAAAGAAGCTGCAGCTTGGTCGTTCGTTTGGTTTACGCTGGCCATGCTGTTCAACTTCGGTTTGTGGCGCTACCTTAATGGTACTTACGGCAGCGAGGTGGCCGACATCAAAGCAATGGAGTTTCTGACTGGCTACCTAATCGAAAAATCGCTCGCGGTCGACAATATTTTCGTCTTCCTAATGATCTTCACTTTCTTTGCTGTGCCAGCCGAGATTCAGCGGCGTGTGCTGATTTACGGCGTAATCGGTGCAATCTTGTTGCGCGCCATCATGATAGTGGCGGGTGCCTGGCTTGTGCAGGAATTCCACTGGATACTCTATCTGTTCGGTGCTTTCCTCGTCGTCACAGGTATCAAGATGCTGATGTTTGCCGAAGCTGAACCAGATCTGAGCAAGAATCCCCTGCTCAACTGGGTCAAGCGGCACTTGAGGCTGACGACGGACTATCGCGGTGAGAAATTCTGGGTGCGTGAAAATGGCATGCGGATATTCACACCACTGTTTCTGGTGCTCGTCATGATCGAATTGTCAGACCTGATATTTGCGGTCGATTCGATTCCGGCGATTTTTGCCATCACCACCGATCCCTTCATTGTTTTTACCTCCAATATCTTCGCTATTCTGGGTTTGCGCGCGATGTATTTCATGCTGGCTGGCGTGGCTGACCGTTTCCACCTACTGAAATACGGCTTGGCCACAGTGCTGGTGTTTGTGGGAAGTAAAATGCTAGTCGTCGACTATTACAAAATCCCAGTCGGGCTGTCGCTGGGTATTGTCGGCATCATCATCGCCACCTTCATATTTGCCAGCCTGTGGGTGACGCGTAACAAGTCATCCCAGTGAGTTTTCTACCGATAAAAGCAACGCAGATGGGGTAAACAGCGCGATACCTATCCACGATGATGATCAAGCGCGAAACAAGTAGTCCAAAACGATGCCCGCAAACACCGCCGCCCCAAACCAGTTGTTATGCAGAAATGCCTTAAAGCATTTTTCGCGGGCTCTGTCTTTGATGAGACGGTAGTGATACAGCGCGATGCCTTCTGCGACCATCAGTCCTGTGAAGTAAGCGATGCCCAAGCCCGCGATCAGTCCCGCCACCGCCAGCAGTAGCAAGGCAAAGGCATAGCAAGCCATCACTGCGATCACATCATATTTGCCGAAAAACAACGCCGAGGAATGGATGCCCAGTTTCACATCATCGTCCCTGTCCACCATCGCATATTCGGTGTCGTAGGCAATGCACCATAACACATTCGCCAGCAGCAGCACCCACGCCACAGGCGGCACACTGCCTAGCGTTGCGGCAAATGCCATCGGAATGCCAAAGCCGAATGCAATGCCGAGGTAAGCTTGCGGGATGGCGAAGAAGCGTTTGGTGAATGGGTAACTCGCCGCCAAAAAAACCGCAGGAATCGATAGTAACAACGTTAAATTATTCAGCGGCAGGATGAGTAGAAATGCTGCGAGTGCCAAGCCAGCCGCCAACCATAACGCTTCGCTTTTGCTGACCTTGCCGCTGGTGAGCGGACGGTCTTGGGTGCGCTTGACGTGCTTATCGATGTGGCGATCCGCGTAGTCGTTGATAACGCATCCCGCCGAGCGCATCAGCACCGTGCCAAGCGAAAAAATGAATACGATGAGCCAAGAAGGATGACCATCGCCCGCGATCCACACAGCCCATAGTGTTGGCCACAGCAACAGCAAAATGCCGATGGGACGATTAAGGCGAGTGAGTTGGATGTAGAGGGAGAATCGTTCTGTGAAATTCATAATGAGATACTAACTAACCACTTCGTTAAGTAGGACAACTAGGGATGCACTGATTTATTCGCACATTCAGTCATTGCGAGCGAAGCGTGGCAATCCAGAATCTCTAACTACAAATGCGCTGGATTGCCAATGACGGCTGTTACTTTAGCCTGAGTATCTCCGGCAAAAAAACTTCCGTCACCAACAGCGGTTCGTCATGTAAATAAAATAACGAGCGACGCGCCCATAATTCTGATGGCGGATTGCTCAACACGCCAGCCGCCTTTTGATAAAGCGGATGCGTTGCGCGCAGTGCTTTGTAATGCAATGGTTGACGTTTTATCAACGGATGCGCAAACAATAATGCGCCGAGCGGTTGATTGCCCAAGCCCGCCACGGCTGCCCATGCACTGCACAAATGTTTGGGTGCGCAGGTACTGTGCGCGAATACCACGGGTTGATTGTCGGCATATAAAAATACTTCGCGGGAATAGGCAAGCCGCTGCGAGGCAATGCCCAGCAAAGTGGATTCGTCCCATGTGATACGCGCCAAGCCGCTATGTACCTTGCGCACAACGAAGTGATTGCAGCGTAGTTGAATGCGCCGAGTGAGCGAGCCGTGATCGCGTAGCCACGGCACAAGCTTTGAATCGCAACTCACCAAGTCGCCGCGCCAAAACTTATCAGCAATGAAATGTGCGTTTTTAGACATGTAAAAAATCGTGTTTGTTTGTCATCCAACGCCGTAAGTGTGCTTGCGCGGCATCCGGAAAATCACGCAGCAATTCATCTGCCGCTACTCTTGCGTGTTCTAAAATTTTTTCATCTGTGGCGAGATCGGCAAAACGCAACATCGCCACACCGCTTTGCCTTGCGCCGAGCAATTCACCGGGGCCGCGCAATTGTAAATCCTGCTGCGCGATAACGAAGCCGTCGGTGTTTTCAAAAATCACTTTTAAGCGCGCGCGCGCCAATTCGGATAACGGTTGTTGGAATAATAAAATGCAGGTGCTTTGAGTTGTGCCTCGACCCACGCGACCACGAAGTTGGTGCAATTGCGCCAACCCCATACGCTCGGCATGTTCGATCACCATCAGGCTGGCATTCGGTACATCCACGCCGACTTCGATGACCGTGGTCGCAACAAGCAGTTGTAGTTCATTAGCTTTGAATGCCGTCATGACTTGCGCTTTTTCAATGCTACTTAATTTTCCATGCACTAAACCGATACGGAATTCGGGGAACGTTTCAGTGAGCGACTGAAAAGTTTCCTGCGCATTTTGCAACTGCAAGATTTCCGATTCATCGATCAACGGACACACCCAATACGCTTGCTGACCTTGCGCACACGCCGCACGGATACGCTCGCATACTTCATCGCGGCGCGCATCGCTCACCAGCTTGGTGACGATGGGCGTGCGACCCGGCGGCAGCTCGTCGATTACCGACACATCCAAATCGGCGTAGTAACTCATCGCCAAGGTTCGCGGAATGGGCGTTGCACTCATCATCAGTTGATGCAGCTCTCCAACTTTTCCATCCGCCCGTTCGTGGTGAGCTTGTCGAACCACACTCTCTGAAAGTTCTTCCCCTTCGACAAGCTCAGGGCGAACGGACTTTTCAATTTTGCCTTTATTTTTTAGCGCAAGCCGTTGCTGCACGCCAAACTTATGTTGTTCATCCACGATCACCAAGCCCAGCTTCTTAAACTCAACCGAGTTTTGAAACAATGCGTGTGTGCCGATGGCGATTTGCGTTGTGCCTTGTGCTATACGCTCAATTGCTACGGTCTTGTCCTTTTTCTTCAAACTGCCAGATAACCACACAGGCTCTAAACCTAGTGGCAGCAGCCATTCATTCAGCTTGATGAAATGCTGCTCGGCAAGGATTTCGGTCGGTGCCATGAAGGCAACTTGATAGCCATTCTCTATGGCTTGCAACGCCGCCAGGGCTGCAACAATGGTCTTGCCACTACCCACATCACCCAGCAACAGCCGTTGCATGGGATGTGCTTGCGCGAGGTCGCAGCCGATTTCGGCAAATACTTTTTGCTGGGCTTTGGTCAGCGCAAACGGCAGAGCTTTAATGAGTTTTTTGGTCAGCTTATTTTTAGCGGCGAGTGCGGGTGCAATGCGCTTGTTGCGTTCACGGTGATGTATCCGCATTGAGAGTTGCTGTGCCAATAGTTCATCAAACTTGATGCGCCGCCAAGCATTGTGATTGCGTGATTCCAGCGTAGTCGCTGAAATGTCCGGCGGCGGATTGTGCAGCAGTTTTAGGCTATCGCCGAAGCTCGCCAGCTGCAATTTTTTCAGCAGCGATTCCGGCAACGTTTCAGTGAGCGGTACGACATCCAGCGCGTTGCTAATGAGCTTGCGCAAGGTGACTTGCGACAGCCCTGCCGTGGTTGGGTAGACCGGCGTAAGGCTTTGCTGCAAAGGCGTATCGTCATCCACCGCGCGGCATTTCGGATGCACCATCTCCAGCCCGTAATACCCCATGCGTACCTCACCGATGGCCCGTATTTGCTTGCCTTCCGCGAGTTGTTTTTGTTGGCTGGGATAAAAATTCAGGAAGCGCAAATACATATCTTCGCCGCCATCCTGTAATCGACACACTAAAGTACGGCGCGGACGGAACGTAATTTCACTGTGTGAAATCACACCTTGCACTTGCACAGCAACCCCAATCTGAACGGTAGCGATAGGGCTGAGATGCGTTTCGTCTTCATAGCGCAACGGCAGATGCAGCAACAAATCAGCGCGATGATGTATGCCGAGCTTGGCGAGTTTTGCCAAAGTGACAGGGGAAATTTTTGCTGGGGTACTCAATTCAAAGCTTCAATTGCGCAATTTTATTCATGCTCGCGATACTCAACTACCGCATCAGATAAGGCTTGCAGGGCATCACGGATAGCCGCCGACATTGTCACATCAGCATAAATTCCATCTTCATCTAACTTCGCACCGCGAATCGGCAAATCAATCGATGCGTCATCGACAACACGCGCCGACATCACCGTCACAATTTCTTTAAGTGCCGCAGGTGCGTAAACCGAAGACGGCGACGCATTGAACAACGCAATTGGCTTGTTAACAAACGCCTCGCTGCCGACCAGCCAATCCAGCGCATTTTTGAGCACACCAGTGACACCATGCGCATATTCAGGACTGGCGATGATGAGTGCATCCACCGCGATGACTTGCGCTCGCAACTTGGCGACAGGTGCGGGGTCGGTGAACTCAATGTCGGGGTTAAACAACGGCAAATCACCGATGCCCTGAAACACCTGTATTGATATGCCTTGCAGAGCGAGGTGGGCTGTGGCACGCAGCAATGCGGAGTTTAACGATGCGGCACGCAAACTGCCAGAGATGGCGAGGAAATTCATTGGGTGACTTTCACAAAGGGAAGTACGGTAAGCGACAACATCTAATCAGGATTTTTTCTGCGCAGATTCGTAGCGGCCAGTCGCCCGATTTTGCGCGATTGTATAAATCTCGGTGAGGTCTTCAAGACTGACATCAATCACACTGTCCATTTGCGTAAGCGCCCATTCAATATCAACTTTTTGCGGAATAACACTGGGTTTGATTTTGGGTTGCGTAGACAGATTAAATGCCACTGGATATTTTCTGCTGGGCAACATATTGTTGATGAGCAACGCCAACAGCAACATGAGTCCCGCATTCACGACGACTATTTCGCCTACCCATTGCCAACTCATAGCGGAAAATTGCGTACTGCTTAACACCAATGTCAATGCGGTTGCTGCCCCTGGTGGATGCAGACAGCGCAACACATACATCAAAAATATCGCTACACCAACGGCAATGCCAGCAGCTAACGTGGGTTCGGTAATAAACAAACAGCACATCCACCCCGCGATTGCAGAAACGCTATGCCCACCGACCAAATTCCAAGGTTGTGAAAAGGGACTGTGCGGCGCGGCAAACAACAATACCGCTGATGCAGCCATCGAACCCAGCATCAACAATGGATAAGTATGCTGCGGCAAATTGTGCAGCGTCCAAGCTAAGAGCAATATGGCAACCCCTCCTGCCAAACCGCTACGCAACTTTTCTGCAAGCGGAATCGGATTTGCGTGTGGCAGGAAGGATTTCAGGAATACGCCAATATTCATCTCTTATCCTTCCAGCACACCATCCAAACCCAACCCAAGTATCGCCGCGTCACGTGTCAGCAGCGTGAGTTTTTCATCGCGCGCTTGAGCAATCAATAGTCGATCAAATGGGTCTGGATGAGGACAATGCAGAATTCGCACTACTTCGATATGTCGTGGCAAAATCGGCAAGATGATAAATCCCTGTTCTGCAATTTGCTCGGTGATTGATCCTTGCGGTAAGGGCAATTTCCCCTTGGCGTTTTTCAGCACCATTTCCCAAACGCTCACCGCGCTCACAACGATTTCAGATTTGGCTATGATGCGCTGCGTGTTTTTCCCCAAGCGTGCGTCTGCTGTCATCCACCAATAGACCAAGTGGGTATCGAGCAGATAGCGTTTCACAGCAAGGTGTCACCGATGAGTGTCGCGGCAATCGCGGCATTGGTGGCAGGACTATCCCAATCCACCTTGGCTTTAGGTAAATCTGACCACGCACCAGGCTTGCGAGTGGAATCTTGCGCACCCACTTTAACCAGCCTGACAACTGGCACCCCCTTGTTGGCAATCACCACCTCTTCGCCTGCCAGCGCGGCTTGCACCAACTTGGAAAGTTGATTTTTGGCTTCAAGCATATTGCATTGCATGGCAATCTCCTTACGACATTTTTAACTTAGTAGCAGGATTTTATCCTCACTTAGCTAAGTTAGCCAATACAATTTAATCTTGCACGACCAACACACCGTCCATCTCCACCAATGCACCGCGAGGCAATGCTGCCACACCCACCGCCGCACGTGCAGGATAAGGTTGCCTAAAATAGCCGGCCATAATTTCGTTGACCTTATTGAAATGTCCAAGATCAGTGAGATAGACGTTCAGTTTTACCAAATCGTCAAAGCTACTGTCGGCAGCACTCGCTACCGCACGCAAATTTTGAAACACCTGATGAATCTGCGCCTCGATGCCATCCGCCATTTGCATGATGCCCGGATCGAGGCCGATTTGACCCGACAGATACACTGTGTCGCCGACTTTTACTGCTTGCGAATACGTGCCAATTGCAGCAGGTGCGTCAGGAGTTTGAATAATTTTTTTGTTTGCCATACTGCCCTCTTAGATTGAAATGCGTTGTTAATTAACGCCAAACTATGGTTGTTTAAGTAATCACTGTCGGGGCTTCGCGCCCAGTGCGTTTACGCAATTCTGAAATTTGTAACGCGATACTAATCAAGGTGGCGAGTGCTACTTGTGCATCGAGATGATGTTGAGAAACATCTGGCTCGAAGCTTTCCAAATAGATGCGCAGTGTCGCGCCTTCTGTTCCCGTACCTGACAAACGGAACACGATACGCGAACCATCGGTGAACAAGATGCGTACACCTTGCCCCGTACTGATGCTGCCATCCACAGGGTCGGTATAGCTGAAGTCGTCACATAACCTCACTTGCAAATGCCCGAATTGAGCACCTTTCAATGTATCAAAACTATCACGTAATAATTTCATTACGCCGTTTGCTGCTTCGGCTGGGATCCCTTCATAGTCATGCCGCGAATAGACATTGCGACCAAAACGCGCCCAATGCTCCAGCACAATCGTCTCAACAGACTGCTTGCGAGCAGCAAGGATATTGAGCCAGAACAACACTGCCCACAGTCCGTCTTTTTCACGAACGTGATTCGAGCCTGTACCAAAACTCTCTTCGCCACACAGCGTTACCTTGCCCGCATCCATTAGGTTGCCAAAAAATTTCCAGCCTGTGGGCGTTTCATAGCAAGGGATACCCAGCGCTTTTGCCACACGATCCGCTGCCTCGCTAGTGGGCATAGAGCGCGCAATGCCGGCCAGTCCTTGCTTGTAAGCAGGTATTAATTGCGCATTGGCAGCGAGAATGGCAAGACTATCGGAAGGTGTAACAAAAAAATGTTTGCCCAAAATCATATTGCGGTCACCGTCGCCATCCGAGGCCGCACCGAAATCTGGCGCACTCTCTCCGTACATGACATCGACCAATTCATGCGCGTAAGTCAGATTGGGATCCGGGTGACCACCACCGAAATCAGGCAGCGGAACGCAATTCATCAAGCACTCAGCCGATGCACCCAAACGCTTCACGAATATCTCTTGCGCGTAGTCACCATTCACCGCGTACATGGCATCAAATTTGATTTTGAAACCGCCGCTTAACAGGCCGCGTATCGCCGCGAAGTCGAATATCGATTCCATCAACTCGGCGTAATCACTCACCGGGTCGATCACCGACACCGTCATCTCACCCAGTTTACTGTCACCCAATTTATCCAGTACAACATCAGCACTTTCCAAAATGTGATATTGCGCAATGCTTTTGCTCGCAGCAAATATCGCTTCCGTGACAGTCTCCGTGGCAGGTCCACCGTTGCTGCCGTTGTACTTAATGCCGAAATCGCCATCCGGTCCGCCGGGATTATGGCTGGCAGACAAAATGATGCCGCCATATGTTTGATATTTACGTATCACACAAGAGGCAGCGGGCGTAGAAAGTATGCCACCCCTGCCCACCAGCACGCGCCCGTAGCCATTGGCTGCTGCCATTTTCAGAATGATCTGAATTGCTTCGCGGTTGTAAAATCGGCCATCGCCTCCCAATACCAAAGTCGAACCTGAGGGTGCTTTGATTGTGTCGAAGATGGACTGGACGAAATTTTCCAAGTAGCGCGCTTGTTGAAAAGCAGGGACACGTTTGCGCAAACCCGAAGTACCTGGTTTTTGGTCGGAGAAAGGTGTTGTTGCGACGTTTTGGATTAACATTGGGTCTTGGGAAGTTAAAGCGGCTTTAATTTTAATAATCTGAGCAACACAAGCTACAGATTATCACGACGATGATTAAATGAGGAATTCAGTTTAACTTAGTGAAACGCAGGTTGCAGAAATTTAATGGCATGTCCCAACACAGGTTCTATTTACTTGAAAAAGACTGAATTTCGTTTTAATCATCGTCGTGATAATCTGTACCTTGTATTTCACAGCTTGTTACGATTAGAACCACTAGAACCCTATCAATAACTGAAGAGCTATGCAAACATTATCCGTAGGTCTGGCAGAGCGTAGTTACCCGATACACATCGGCAACAGCTTGTTGGCGCAAAATGATTTGCTGAGCAGAGCAATTCCGCGCAAGCGCGTGGCGATTGTCAGTAATACGACTGTTGCGCCTTTGTATCTTGCGAAGTTACAAGCCACATTACAAAGCATCGGCGTGAACAGTGTAGAAATTATTTTGCCCGATGGCGAACAATATAAAAATTCCGAGACGTTGAATTTGATTTACGAGGGGCTGCTCACCCATCGCTGCGAGCGCACCACGCCTTTGATTGCATTGGGTGGCGGCGTGATTGGGGACATGACGGGTTATGCGGCGGCGACCTATTTACGAGGCGTGCCGTTCATTCAAATTCCGACCACGTTGCTGTCTCAGGTGGACTCTTCAGTCGGTGGCAAAACGGGCATCAATCATCCGCTCGGTAAAAACATGATAGGTGCGTTTTATCAGCCGCAGTTGGTGTTGGCGGATACCGATACGCTGAACACACTGCCTGATAACGAGCTGGCGGCGGGCATTGCTGAAGTGATTAAATATGGGTTGATTCGTGATCTGCCTTTCCTCGAATGGCTGGAGCAGAATATGGACAAGTTGTTGGTGCGTGACATCGCAGCACTGCAATACGCCATCACCCGCAGTTGCCAAAATAAAGCCGAGGTGGTGGAGGCGGATGAGCGCGAAAGCGGTGAACGCGCGTTGTTAAACTTGGGACACACCTTCGGACATGCCATTGAGTCGGGGATGGGCTATGGCGTGTGGCTGCATGGCGAAGGCGTGGCGGCGGGTACGGTGATGGCGGCAGATTTGTCGCAGCGTTTAGGCTGGATCAGCGCAAAAGACGTAACTCGAATTCGTACTTTATTTGAGCGCGCAAATCTACCAACAGTTGCGCCTGATTTGGGTGTGGAAAAATATCTGAATTGGATGGGCTTAGATAAAAAAGTAGAAGGCGGCAAGATACGCTTTGTACTGCTGAAAAAAATCGGCAATGCGGTTGTTTATGGTGATGTGCCGCCAGCCTTGTTACAGCAAACGATAGAGGCATGCACCCATGGCTGATCTCGCACCTTATGCGGTTAGCGACACAAATTCTGGCGGAAGAAAAATAGCCGAAGCTGCACCGGGCGGGCGCAGTGAATTCCAACGTGACCGCGACCGCATCATTCATTCCGGCGCGTTTCGCCGCCTCGAATATAAAACACAAGTATTTGTGAATCACGAGGGTGATTTGTTCCGCACGCGTTTAACGCACAGCATTGAAGTGGCGCAGATTGCGCGATCTATCGCCCGTCGATTGCGCTTGAATGAAGATTTGGCAGAGGCCATTTCGCTCGCGCATGATTTAGGGCATACGCCGTTTGGTCATGCAGGACAGGATGCGTTGAATGCTTGCATGAAAGCCTATGGGGGCTTTGAGCATAACCTGCAATCACTGCGCGTGGTGGATGTGCTGGAAGAGCGGTATGCAGATTTCGATGGTTTGAATTTGTGTTTTGAAACCCGCGAGGGAATTTTGAAACATTGCTCGGCGGAGAATGCAGCAAAGTTGGGTGAGGTGGGTGAACGGTTTTTGCAGCATCATCGACCTTCGCTGGAAGCTCAAATCACCAACCTTGCCGACGAGATTGCATATAACAATCACGATGTAGATGATGGCTTACGCTCAGGTTTAATTTCGCTGGAGCAGCTTGCTACTGTGCCGCTGGTGGCTACGCATTTACAACAGGTCAGGCAGGCCTATCCTGCTTTGGCAGAGCGACGCGTGATACACGAAACGGTGCGACGCATGATCAATACGTTGGTGACAGATTTGATTCAGCAGAGCGAGCGTAATTTGACCGCGCAAAAATTGACGAACATCGAGGATGTGCGCACTGCACCGGCCTTAATTGCGTTTAGTACTGAAATGAACGAGCAACAGCGTGAATTAAAAACTTTTTTGCGTACCCAGCTCTATCGCCACTACAAAGTGATGCGTATGAGTACCAAGGCGCAGCGCATCATTAGCGATTTGTTCGGTGTATTTTTGTCAGACAATCGTTTGCTGCCCGAACAGTTTCAGAATCAAAATGAAGCTGAGCGCAGTCGCGCCATAGCTGATTACATCGCAGGCATGACGGATCGTTATGCGATCAGAGAGCACCGCCGTATCTTTGCAGTAGAAGAAGTACCGATTTAGCTTCACTGCCGCCCAAAGCAAAACGCCCCACCATTTCTGGAGGGGCGTTTT
>JBEBKA010000012.1:0-45464 GCA_040079595.1 Gallionella sp. | reverse complement strand
TGCCCACCCAGTTGCGCAGCACATCCTGCAAGCTGGCAGAAGCGAGAAAATACTGCTGCCGTAAACGCAACTCCTTGCCATTTTCGCTGGCATCGTTCGGGTACAACACCATGGTGATGTGTTCAGCCGCATTTTTGGCGGCCACCGCATCGGAATAACTGCCCGCGTTAAACTCGTTCAAATCGAACTCGTCTGTCGCGGTCGATTTCCACAAACGTAGCGTGTTGACCGTGCCATTGTGGTAACCGGGAACAGGTACGTCATAAGGCACGGCGATCACGTCGTGGGTGTATTTCCAATGCGCATGGATTTCGCCCTTATCATCGGAATAATGTTCTGTTTGCCCCCCAAATTTCACGCGCACGTTAAATTCTGGACGCTCCATTTCCCACGGATTGCCATTTTTTAACCAGTGATCGGGCTCTTCGACCTGATAGCCGTTTTCGATTCTTTGGCGGAACATGCCGTATTCGTAACGCAGCCCATAACCCTTCACCGGCAGTTGCAACGTGGCGCAACTATCCAAGAAACATGCCGCTAGACGACCCAAGCCACCATTACCCAACCCGGCATCATTTTCTTGGTCAATGATTTCTTCAAACGCCAAACCCAGTTTGCCCAGCGCAGTCGGAATAGAGGATTCGACCTCCATGTTCAGCAGCGCATTGCCCATCGCCCTGCCCATCAAAAATTCCAGCGACAAATAATAGGTGCGCTTGCAGTCTTGCTCGTTGTAAGCGTATTGGGTTTTTTTCCAACGCTCGACCAAGCGATCACGCATCGACAATGACAGCGAGGTGTACACGTAATACGTCGCTTGCGTGAGCTTGTCGCGCCCCAACGTGCGGCAGAAATAGCGGCGAAAATCTTCGACGATGCTGTCACCATCCATGCCCAAGGCAGGCAGTTGGGTAATAGTTGGCAAAGGTTTGCTGATAACAAAGGGCTTGGTATTGATGATAGTTCTCCAAATAGGCGGTATAGCGGCGATTATACTAAAACGTGAGGTGATTAGGACGATCAACCCTTTCCGCTTCGGTATAGTTACGCCATGCACACACTTTCTCCGCTCCGCGCCGGCAATTTGATCGGCATTAAACGTCTTGATTTATCCTGTGGCTTGACCGAGTTTCCCAACGAAATCTTCGCGCTTGCCGACACATTGGAGATACTCAATCTGTCAGGCAATGCGTTCTCCAGCTTGCCAGACGACCTCTATAGGCTGCACAAACTGCGCGTGATTTTTTGCTCGGATAATCTTTTTGCCGAGCTGCCCGCTGTGTTGGGGCGGTGTACACAACTGGAGATGATTGGCTTCAAAGCCAATAAAATTAGGCATGTTTCCGCAGCCGCATTGCCGCCAAAACTGCGCTGGCTGATTTTGACCGACAATCAAATTACCGAATTGCCCGACGAGCTTGGCTCGTGTACGCATTTGCAAAAGCTCATGCTGTCGGGTAATCAGTTACAAGCCTTGCCAAATATGAGTGCCTGCGTTCGACTGGAATTATTGCGCATTGCGGCCAATCGCTTCGCAAATTTCCCCGATTGGATTTTTTCACTCCCCCGTTTAGCCTGGCTCGCCTGTGCGGGCAACCCTTGTAGCGATGCGTGCGAGGTCTCGGCAATAGCCAAACATCCCATCAAGGAGATAGGCTGGAATGAGCTTGATTTGCAGCAGCCTCTGGGTGAAGGGGCATCGGGAGTGATCTATCGGGCGAACCAAAAATTGGCAAATGGTTTTTTACCTGTTGCCGTTAAAGTTTTCAAAGGTGCGGTGACCAGTGACGGCTTGCCGCGCTGTGAGAAATCTGCCGCCATTGCCGCAGGCGCGCATCCTGTGTTGATACCCGTCATTGGCAAAATTATCGATCATCCTGAAGATAAATCAGGCTTGGTGATGTCGCTGGTTGCGTCGAGTTTTATCAACCTTGCCGCTCCGCCCAGCTTGGAGTCATGCACGCGAGACATCTACGCGGCGGACATTAAATTCACGTTGGCGAACGTGTTGAATATGGCGTTAAGCATCGCGGATGTGGCGGCGCACCTGCACGCACAAGGGTTAATGCACGGCGATTTATATGCGCACAACATTTTATGGAATGGCGAGAGCGAATGCTTGCTCGGTGATTTTGGCGGCGCGTGTTTTGTCCCGCAACACGAGGCAACATTGGCGATGAAAATGCAGCGGCTTGAAGTGCGCGCATTTGCGTGCTTGCTGGAAGAGCTGCTGGGTCGTTGTGATGCGCCACGCGATATGCAGCACATCGTCGTTGTATTGCAAGATTTGCAGTGCCGTTGTAATCAGCCGACGGTTCATGCTCGACCACTATTTTCTGAGATTCATTCGTCGTTGAAGGCGTTAAAGGAAGCCATGACAGTGGTAAAATCCGCGCCATTATTTTGACACTCGCAACATCGCGTACTTCACGCGCCCAGTTTCTCCTTCCATATTCTTAAAGGTTTACGATGTATCCAGTTCACGATGTTGATGCCATTCTTTTACTCGCCTTATCACTTGCGGCGAAGCGGCGGCCTGCGGAGCTGGTCGAGATCATTGCCGCGGCAGATCTGGCGCAAGGCGTGATCCCGCCCGAAGCAAAATTGATCGACTCGTTTTATCGGCTCTCCGCTTACGGTTTGATCTGCGAGCTGGAGGGCGGTTACACGCTCACGGCGGATGCGCAGCAAATTATGACGACGGGTCAGCGTAAAAAAGCAGTCCCTGAAAAGCGCATATATAGCATCAAAGAAAATCTTGCCGATTACCATCTCAATGGTGAACATGTCGCGATTTTGGTAACCGAGGCGCAAGTCAGCGCAGCTATTTTGGCGCATCAGGCCGCCAAAATAACAATGGGTAGAAGTTGGCTTGTGCCTAAACCCAAGCCCGTCGAGGACAATAATAAACGTCCGGGGTCGCGCAAGCCTTTCCCATTTCGTGCAAAAAAGAAATGAACGACACCGCTCAAAAAACTACTGCACCGCCACCAAACGTTGCTGGAAAATCATTCGGCGAATTACCGCTGTCGCCCGCCATGCAAGCCACGTTGCAGCAGCTCGGCTATTTGGCGATGACCCCGATACAAGCGGCCAGTTTGCCTATTGCGTTGGCAGGGCATGATCTGATTGCGCAAGCAAAAACGGGTAGCGGTAAGACGGCAGCGTTCGCGCTGGCGTTGCTCACCAATTTGAATCCGCGTCGTTTTGCGGTGCAAGCGATGGTGCTGTGTCCCACGCGTGAATTGGCCGATCAAGTCACGCAGGAGATACGTCGGCTGGCGCGCTCCGCAGACAACATCAAAATTCTCACGCTGTGTGGCGGTAGCATCATGCGTACCCAGATCAGCAGTTTGGAGTACGGTGCGCACATCATCGTCGGCACACCGGGTCGCATCATGGATCATATGGAGCGCGGCACGCTGAATTTGGAAGTACTCAACACGCTGGTGCTGGACGAAGCGGATCGCATGTTGGAAATGGGGTTTGTGGATGACATTGCTTACGTGGCGAAACGTTGTCCGGCGCAACGCCAGACGCTGATGTTCTCGGCGACTTATCCTGAGGGCATCGCGCGATTGGCGCGCCAGTTCATGCGCAATCCGCAAGAAGTAAAGTTGCGCGAGCAGCATGAGCAAAGCAAGATACACCAGCGATTTTATAAGGTCGAAAATGATGGCCGTTTGCATGCGGTCGGCTTGTTGCTCAAACACTATCGTCCCGTCAGCACGTTGGCTTTTTGCAACACCAAACAACAATGCCGCTCTTTGCTGGAAGTGCTGCATGGGCTAGGCATCGACGCGCTGACATTAAATGGTGATCTGGAGCAACGCGAACGCGACCAAGTGCTCATCCAGTTTGCCAATCGCAGCAGCTCGGTGCTGGTAGCAACCGATGTTGCCGCACGGGGATTAGACATCGCGCAACTCGAAGCCGTCATCAACGTCGATGTCACGCCCGATCCCGAAGTTCATATTCACCGCATCGGTCGCACGGGCCGTGCCGATCAGGATGGTTGGGCGTTGAGTCTATGCACTCCAACCGACCGTAATCGCATCATCACCATCGCACAAACCATGCGCATCGAACCGGAATGGCACGACTTGAGTACGTTGCAAAACGATGACGATTCTCCGCTTGTGCCGCCGATGGTCACGTTGCAAATACTCGGTGGGCGCAAAGAAAAAATCCGCCCCGGTGACGTGCTGGGCGCGCTCACTGGCGAAGCGGGATTTACCCGCGAACAAGTTGGCAAGATCACTGTCACGGATCAATCTACCTACGTTGCGGTGATACGCAACATCGCTCACGAAGCGGTGCGGAAATTATCGGCGGGTAAGGTGAAGGGCAAGACGGTGAAGGTGCGTGCGCTTTAGTTAGGTAGGGCGGGCCACACCCGCCGCCGCACAAGTAGATTTGCGGGTGTGACCCGCCCTACCACGCCGAATCCCCAGACCAAAGCGACTTGCCACTCACTTCAAAATAAGTAAGATAAGTCCGCAAATCAAATTCTAACTGATGATAGTCGGGTTCCATATAGCGACACAGTTGGTAAAAAGCCTTGTCGTGTTCGCGCTCTTTGATGTGTGCCAATTCGTGAACCACGATCATGCGCAAAAACTCTGCTGGCATGTCTTTGAACACCGCCGCCACACGAATTCCCCTCTTGGTTTTGAGGTTGCTGCCTTGTATACGCGAAACGCGGGTGTGCGTACCCAGTGCGTGCCGGATGACGTGCAACTTGCTATCAAAGGTCACCTTGTTTAAGGGCTCTGCATTGCGCAGATATTCGCCTTTGAGTTCCAGCACGTAGTTATACAGTGCCTTGTCAGTGCGAACCGCGTGCGCAAGCGGATATTTCTTCAGCAGCACTTTCGCCAGTTGATCTTGCGCGATTAACTGCTGCACTTGCTCGGTCAGTGTGAGCGGGTAACCAGCAAGATAATTTGGTGACGGCTGAGGGGGCATGATTTAAGGTTGTCGATTCGCTCGCAATGCAATCGCCATCTGTCGTGCTTCTTCATCTTTGAGCGTATCGCTGATTTCGCGCATCACACTTTTTAGGTCAACGGTTTTTTCGTCGCGCTGATAATGCCCAGTCAAGCAGCTTCCTGGTGTGAGCGCGCTAGCTTGGTACAGCGACCACATCTCCATGCCGTAATCAGTTTTCAACAGCTCAGGAGCAAATTGACCGAAGTAGGTGGCGAGGTTTTCCACATCGCGCAGCAACATTTTGCAGGCTTGGTTGTTGCCTGCTGCGTTGATGGCTTGGGGCAAGTCGATGATGACAGGACCGGCGCTATCCACCAGCACGTTGTATTCGGACAAATCGCCGTGCACGATGCCTGCACACAACATACGCACCACTTGCGTGATTAAAATTTGATGATATTCGCGTGCCACTTCCGCACTGAGGGTAATGTCGTTGAGTCGCGGCGCTGCATTACCCTCAGCGTCTGTCACCAACTCCATTAGCAGCACACCCTCATGAAAGTTATACGGCTTAGGCACGCGCACCCCCGCTGCGGCGAGCAGATACAAGGCATCCACCTCGGCATTTTGCCAAGCCTCTTCTTGCGCTTTGCGCCCGTAGCTCGTGCCCTTTTCCATCGCTCGCGCACGACGGCTGTTCTTCACTTTGCGGCCTTCGGTGTAATCCGTACTCTGGCGAAAACTGCGCTTGTCGGCTTCTTTGTAAACCTTTGCGCAACGAATCTCTTCGCCGCAGCGCACCACATAAACCGTGGCTTCCTTGCCGCTCATCAGCTGGCGGATGACTTCGTCGACGAGGCCATCTTCAATTAGCGGTGCGATTCTTTTTGGTGTTTTCATTTGTGTTAAAACCGTTCGTGCTGCATTAAATATCGCCATTGTCCCAACGGCAATTTCGCCATCGCAACGCGCCCGATGCGGATGCGCTTCATCGCCACCACTTGCAGCCCAACACTTTTGCACGCATGCGCAATCTGACCGGGAATCACCCCCTTGAGCGCAAAGCGCAGCCGGGTTTCGTTTTGCCAACTCACTTTAATCGGGTCGAGTGCGCGACCATTAAATTTCAAGCCGTGATTGAGGAATTTGAGGCCGTCGGCGGACAGCTCACCCGCAACTTCGACGATATATTCCTGCTCAATCGTGGCGGCATCATCGAGCAGCTTGCGCGATACCCGCCAGTCTTGCGTCAACACCGACAAGCCACTTGCATTGGGTGCTAGCGGTGTGCATTGTGTCAGATGAAATAAATGTTGTTTGAGTAAATGGATGCCGGAAGCATCGTGAGTAAATCGTGACTCAGCGTTAATCAATAGCTGCGCGGCACTGGCATTCATGTCTCTAGCAGCGGCTTGGTGAAACAAAATAGTCGCCGGTTGAATCGGTGCCAGCGTCGCGTCGGGATGAAGCTCAACCTTCTGTTCCCCCACCATAAACTGCGGCTCTTCCACCACCACGCCGTCGACCCTCACCCAGCCACCCGTGATAAAAAGCTCCGCCTCTCGGCGCGAGCAGGAGACTAATTCAACTAAGCGTTTGGAGAGGCGAATGGGAGTGGTCATAACGTGTTCGAAATTCTTTGAGACAAGCTTCTTTAGTTCAGGTGAATAAGGTTTTCAATGGGATCTAAATGTTCGTATTATCGTTTGCCGTCAGGCTTTCATTTAAGAACTAAAGGGCGATGAAGTATGGAGTATTTTGCGCGGTTCTTTATTCTGGTGCCGTACATAATTTCTTCTAGTTGTAGGGATGCCTCGACTTCAAGTTTAATGACTTTCATCAAGCTATCTAATTCGTCTGGGCTTGGCTCGAAATCTGCCCAAGAAACCATGAAATCAAAATTTTCACCATGCCTAAATAAGCGTCCTGGGAGTTGTTCAATTTTGCCAATAAATATCCCATACCTTAAATAAGGATGCACTGATTTATGATGAGCGGCTTTTTCGCTATAAGTTATTGCATCGTGAGTGGTTACACCGTTAATTTTGGTTTCAATCACAATCCGAGGTTTCCATTTCTCATCGCCCAAATCTTGAAAGATTAATATGTCAGTTTGGTAAGCCATTTCCTTGGGCTCTACGGGTTTTTCTGAGGCATATTCCAAAACTTCGTATGCATAAATAAGTTTCTTGCCTGTTTTTGCGAATAGGGAAAGAAGTGGAAGCTCTACTTTGAGCTTCTCGTTGATGATACTGGCAATCTCTTTTGCCCATTCATGCTCACCCTTCTTCACATTTCACCTCGTTGCATTGAGAATCGAATAATCCATTTTCAGTGTTTAGTATACGCAAATTTCTAGTGACCTTCTCTTGTGTAAGTCTGAATGCAGACTTACAGATATGAAATGAAACTAGAGCTATTTCATAGCAAGTACAATGGTAAAATCCTCCCGAAGAATTATCTATCTACAGTCATGTCTGCCCCTTCCTTTGTCCATCTCCGTTTGCACAGCGAATATTCCATTGCCGATGGGATGGTACGCCTTGATTTGGAAGTTGAAAGACGCGATGAAAAGGGAGAGTTAGTTAGAGACAAGGAAGGTAAGGCGATCAAGGAACATGTCTGTCCTCCGGTTCAATTGGCGCGTGCTGACGGGATGCCGGCATTGGCGATTACCGATCTGAATAATTTTTTCGGACTGGTGAAGTTTTATCAGGCATCGCGCAGTAAGGGTATCAAGCCGATTATCGGTTGCGATGTGTTCATCACCAATGATGCGGATCGTGAGCGGCCTTATCGTTTGTTGTTGTTGTGCCAGTCGCGCGATGGTTACTTGCTGTTGTGCCGTTTGATTTCGCGTGCTTTTTTGGAGAATCAGCATCGCGGTCGTGCCGAGTTGCGCCGTGAGTGGTTTCATCAACTGGGTACGGATGGGCTGTTGGCTTTATCTGGTGCACATCTGGGTGATGTGGGCAGCGCGCTGTTGGCGGGCAATGCGGCACAGGCTAAACAATTTGCCAATGAATGGGCGGCTTTATTTAACAATCGTTTTTATCTTGAAGTGCAGCGTGCCGGGTTTGCGGACGAGGAACTTTACATACAGGGGGCGACGCAACTCGCCATTGAATTGGGCTTGCCGCTGGTCGCCACACATCCGATACAGTTTTTAACCACGGCAGATTTCAAAGCGCACGAAGCGCGGGTGTGCATTGCCGAAGGCTATGTACTCAACGATAAACGTCGCGTCAAAGCCTTTACCCCGCAACAGTATTTCAAAACACAAGCTGAGATGGCGGCATTGTTTGCCGACCTGCCCGAAGCGTTGCAGAACAGTGTGGAGATTGCGCGGCGTTGTAATCTTTCGCTGGTGTTGGGCAAGCCGCGCTTACCGGATTTCCCCACGCCGAATGGTCAAGGGCTGGACGATTATTTGCGTGAGCAATCGGAGTTGGGCTTGCAGCAGCGCATGGCGTTGCTTTATCCCGACGAAACTTTGCGCGCGGAAAAGTTACCGGAGTATCAAGCGCGGCTGGTGTTTGAAAATGAAACTATCATCAAGATGGGCTTCCCCGGCTACTTCCTGATTGTTGCGGATTTCATACGCTGGGCGAAAAGTAATGGCGTGCCAGTCGGCCCCGGTCGGGGTTCTGGCGCGGGTTCGTTGGTGGCGTATAGCTTGGGAATTACCGATCTTGATCCGCTGCGATATGAGTTGCTGTTTGAGCGATTCCTAAATCCGGAACGCGTTTCCATGCCCGATTTCGACATCGACTTTTGTCAGGATGGACGCGAACGCGTTATCGATTATGTGAAGCAAAAATACGGTGCGGCGTGCGTGTCGCAGATCGCCACTTTCGGCACGATGGCTTCCAAAGCTGTTATCCGCGATGTGGGTCGCGTGATGGATTTTCCGTACGGCTTGTGTGATCGATTGTCGAAAGCGATTCCCGTTGAAGGTGTGAAGCCCGTGTCGCTCACCAAAGCGCGCCAGATGGAGCCTGAAATCAACGCTATCGCCGAGAGCGAAGAGGGCGTTGAAGAATTGTTAGAGCTCGCGGGGCGATTAGAAGATTTAGTGCGCAACGTCGGGATGCACGCAGGTGGCGTGTTGATTGCACCCGGACAACTTACCGACTTTTGCCCGCTGTATTGCGCCGACAGCAGTACCAGCGTGGTCAGCCAATTCGACAAGGACGATGTCGAAGCGATTGGTCTAGTGAAGTTCGACTTTTTGGGGCTGCGCACACTGACCATCATCGATTGGGCGGTGCGACATGTGAATAGATTGAAGCACGCTGATGCCGCACCCTTGGTGATCGAAAACATCCCGCTGGATGATCCCGTTGCTTACGACTTGCTAAAAGCCTGCAACACCACGGCAATTTTTCAGTTGGAATCGCGCGGCATGAAAGACATGCTCAAGCAGGCGAAGCCGGATTGCTTTGAAGACATCATTGCCTTGGTAGCGTTATATCGTCCCGGCCCGATGGATTTGATTCCCGATTTTGTCCGGCGCAAACACGGTGAAAAATTTTCCTATCCGCATCCCGCCGTTGAGTCCATCCTGAAAGAAACCTACGGCATCATGGTGTATCAGGAGCAGGTGATGCAGATGGCGCAGATTGTGGGCGGCTATACGCTTGGCGGCGCGGACATGTTGCGGCGTGCGATGGGTAAGAAGAAGGTTGAGGAGATGGCGGAACAGCGCGAAATCTTCGTTAAGGGGTCTGTGCAAAATGGTACGTCAGCGGAACAGGCTGGTATGTTGTTCGACCTGATGGAAAAATTTGCAGGGTACGGATTTAACAAATCCCATGCTGCGGCTTACGCGCTGGTGGCGTATCAAACTGCGTATCTCAAAGCACATCATCCCGCCGCATTTATGGCGGCAACTTTGTCGGGTGATTTGGATAACACCGAAAAGGTCAGCATCTTTTACGCCGACAGTTTGCAACAAAAATTTGGGCAGCAAAACGTTCGCATGTTGCTGCCTGACGTAAATAGCTCTGGCTACATTTTTTCACCCGTGGATGAAGCCACTATCGCTTACGGATTGGGGGCGATTAAAGGCACGGGCGAGGCGGCGATTAACAGCATTGTCAAAGCACGTGAAGGAAAACCCTTCAAAGATTTATTTGATTTTTGTCGGCGTGTCGATAAGCGCATTGTCAATCGTCGTACAGTCGACGCGTTGATAAAAGCGGGTGCGTTCGACAGCATCAACGATCATAGAGCCGCGCTGATGGCAAGCGTGGATAAGGCTTTGGCAAGTGCCGACCAACATGCGCGTGCAATCAATCAGAATAGTTTGTTTGGTGATGACGAAGCGGATGCGGTATTGGTGGAGCAAACAGCCGATGTGCCACGCTGGAGATTGCGCGAACAACTTGCGCACGAAAAAACCAGTCTGGGAATTTATCTCGGCGGACATCCGTATCAAGAATTCGCCGCTGAGTTGGCGAATTTTATCAAGGTAAAGTTGAGCGACATTACGCCGAATTTTGTAGGCAAAACCAGCCCTGCAAGCGGCGGCAGTGGTTTTGGAGGTGGCGGGGGGCAAGCCTCACGGCGCGGCGTGCCTGTTGTATTGGCGGGGATTGTCTCAGCATTCCGTATCCAACAAACACGACGCGGACGCATGGCGATCATCACGCTGGATGACGGCGCAGGTCAAATCGAATTAACGGTTTTTAACGAACTCTACGAAGCCAGCCGTCCGTGGATACACGAAGATGAATTGTTGGTGGTGCGCGGCACAGCTAAGCTGGACGAGTATTCTGGCAATGTGCGGGTGAGCGGTGAAGAGCTGTTCGACTTCGCTTCGGCGCGTTCTCACTTTGCGCAGCAGTTATCGATACGTTGCAACGGCAACGCCAACGTCGCACAACTTAAAAAAATATTTTCGCCATATTGTGATGGGAAATGTCCCGTGCAGATACACTACCGTAACAGCATTGGCTCTTGCCAGCTACGTTTGAGCGAAGCATGGAACATTACCCTGCATGACGACCTATTGAACGATTTGACTGCGTTATTGAAAATAGAAAATGTGAAAGTGGTTTACGTTTAGATTCAATACCCACGCTAGTTATTTCGGCTTATAGGCCACATGCAAGCCCGTCACGTCCGCGCGGTAATTTAATGCTTCTTGCTTGGTCAACATCTTGTTCAGCTTCACATCGAAGTATGTAAACTTTTTGGTCGTCTTATGCACCATACATAACACGGGATCTTGGCTGCCGTGCTTAAATTGGGTGTAGAGATGATCCCAGTCGTTATGGGACTTAATGAGCTTGGCCATGTTTTATCCTTCCACTTAAATCACGCTAAATTTGCAGCGTGTGGAAAGCACATTAGCAGAAAATAAAAATGTAACTAAGCCCACCTATCCATTTTTCTAAAACGCAGATAGCAGGCCAAATAACAGCGATGAATGGTTGTTTTGGCAGCACGAACGGCTACCCAAGGTAGCGTGTAGTTTGCCTAATTTTCAGAAATGAAAGACCGAAGCCAGTTTATTCATTTGAACACCAACAATTGCACGGAAGGCAAAGGGTAGAGTGCTAGAGAGTTACTGCAAATGCTGTGCCAATATGTTGGATCGTTTAATATCAATAAGTTAGAAAAATTCGCGCAGTAGATGCCGTGACGTTTTTTGACACTATGCTTAAAAAATGGGCGTTTCTGAGTCGACCTCCAGCAACTCACGCGCGCGTTTCAGCGCATCTTCTATATTTGCCACGACATTTTCCTTGCCGATGCGCTCAAAAAACCCCGCTTGGTGCATGAGGAAATACGGCTGCGTGTGCGGGCCGCACAGAATGAGATGTTTGTTGTGCGCGCGTAATTTCCCGTAAAGATGTTCCAGTTTATGCAGCGCGCTGCTGTCCATGCTGATGACTTCGTGCATTTTCAAAATCAGTACATCGGGCTCGGTATGACTTTGTTGCAGGATAGTTTCCAACTTGTCTGCCGCGCCAAAAAACAATGCACCGAATACGCGATAGATCACTACCCCTTTAGGAATTTTGTCATGCGGAACAGATGATTCGCTATTTTCCGCACCCGATGTGTGATCCGATAGTGTGACGTTGGTGAGGGAGGAAATACGTTGGATAAAAAAGAAAATGGCAATGAACATACCGACTTCCACCGCTACAGTGAGGTCGAAAATAACCGTCAGCAAAAACGTCATGACCAGCACTGCGCTATCACTGACGGGGTATTTGCGCAGCGTAAAAAATCCCTCCCATTCACCCATATTGATGGCGACGATGAGCAAAATCGCCGAAAGCGTGGCGAGCGGAATATGTTTCGCCAACGGTGCGGCAATCAGCACAATCAGCAATAAAGTGAGTGCATGAACGATGCCGGAGATCGGACTGGTCGCACCCGAACGCACATTTGCGGCAGTGCGCGCAATTGCACCTGTAGCGGGGATACCGCCAAAAAATGGGGTGACGATATTGGCGAGACCTTGCGCGATTAGCTCCTGATTGGAGTCGTGTTTATCGTCAATCATGCCGTCGGCAACCGCTGCCGAGAGCAGTGATTCAATCGCGCCCAGCAACGCGATGGTCATCGCGGGCGCGATCAAATGTCGCAGCGCGGCGAAGGTCAGTTCCGGCGGATCGAAGCTCGGCAAGCCTTGTGGAATGCCACCAAAGCGTGAGCCTATGGTTTCCACAGGCAAGTCAAATAGCGCAACGATTGCCGTACCGAGTACCAATGCCAATATGGGAGAAGGAATTTTTTGCGCCCAGGCTTTTGGATAGAACCAAATCAATAGTGCCGAACAAAGTGCCAACGCCAGTGTGACGAAATTGATTGTCGGCAGGGCATGGTAAAGCGAAGCCAGCTTCGGAAAAAAATCAGCGGGCAGATTGGCAATTTTCAGCCCCAAGAAATCTTTAACCTGGCTGAAAATAATCAGCACGGCAATACCGCTGGTGAAACCGATAATCAGCGGACGGGGGAAAAATTTGATCAAGTTGCCCATGCGCATCAGCCCCATCGCCACCAGCATGAATCCCGCCATGATGGTGCAAATCAGCAGGTTGGCGTAGCCATATTGCTCGATGATGCCATACACGATGACGATGAACGCGCCTGTCGGCCCGCCGATTTGCACGCGCGAACCACCAAGTGCCGAGATGATAAAGCCCGCGATGATGGCGGTGAAAATACCCGCCTCCGGCTTTGCGCCTGATGCAATGGCGAATGCAATTGCCAAGGGAAGGGCGATGATACCGACCGTGATGCCAGCGGTAACATCCGTGGAGAAACGTGCCTTGTTGTAATTCTCCAGCGCGTCAATCAAACGAGGACGAAAATACTGCGCAATTTTCACCAGAATTGAGTTGATCATATTAGGCGGATCATTTAATTGTGTTTAAGTTGCTTGTGACATTCCGTTTCGGCGCGAGCCATTTCTTCAAACCTGTTGCTATGCTTATACACCTCCACGAGCAGGCAATGCGCCTGCGTGTCGGGTTGTGATTGCGCTAATGCGGCACGTAGCGGTGCTTCTGCGTTGTTAATATGACCGAGCCCCATCAAGGCAAGCCCTAAGCCCTTGAAGGCTGATCCACGCATTGATTCCGGAAGGCTTTGCGACTCGGTTGCAGCGCGCAAATGCATCACTGCGTCTTTGTAATATCCAATTTCCGACAGCCATACACCCGCGTGGTAGCGTGCTAGGACATCGTCTGGAAATTGTTTAATAAGTGCCGTCCATTGCCTCACATGTCTAGCCTGGCACTTTTCCCAAGCAACCATAGCGGGCGGATTCCACTTGGACTGCACCGGCGGCTGATCCAGAACAAAATTAAGATTTTTCATTAGAGCCATCGCATTCCGATCGTTGTCAGCTATTGCAATGTCAGCGTTGACCAACTTGGATATGAGTACTCGAAACTCCGAGTCGGTTATGGCACTGGCTGAATCACTTGCTTCACGGTACATCCCTTGTGGTAGCTGGATGCCGATAATTTTATATATGGCAGGCATATAGTATCCAGGGTAGGCGTGCAGATCGTTATCTATGACTGTTTCAAAACTACGCCAATCTCTAGACCGTTCTAAAGTTTGAAAGCACCATGCCAAGGCAATGATGAGCAATAGTGCCGTGCGGGGAACACGGCTTAAACGCCACGATAGTGCAACCAGCAACAGTATGCTTGGCCACACCGCAAGGAACAAAAAGCGATCCGAAACAAGTGAGGGCGGCTTATAGGGAATAAGTTGGATAGAGGGGACACAGAGCAGAAAAAAAATGACCATTGCAAACCCCTCAAGCGAAGGTTTGCGCAGGAGTGTCCAAGCTCCCCATCCAGCCGCGATAAGCATTACGCCACCCAAGGTAACCATGCCCAAGAGCCACGGGTCTTCAAATACCGGGTAAAAGAAATGATGACTTTCAGGACTAATCGCCAGACGAGTTAGCCAGCCAAGCACGGCTAACGCTCGCGTGACCGTTTCAATCCCGAAATAAATGGGGACTCTTTGCGTAGTCAGCATCGCGAATGTCAGGGCAACGCACGCTGCCAGTAGCGTGCTTGCAAGAGCCCACAGCAACATGGAGCGTTGTCGGTTTCCAGACGAACTGCTGCGCCAAAACTCCACCCAAAGCAGGGTGATAATGGTCGCCACGACAACAGACGTTGCTTTTGAGTACATCGCCGCCAACAACGCAACCAGCGTTGCCATTGCATAGGGTGTAGCAAGTCCGCGTGGTCGTCTCGCCTTGATGGCTAGCCATAATGCAAACAACGAGAACATCCCCGATAGCACATCTTTGCGCCCGGCAATCCACACCACTGCTTCGGCGTGTGTGGGATGCAAAGCAAATAATGCCGTGACCACCGCACTTGCCCAAGATGCGCTTGCCGCATCTGCTGGGAGAAAGTATCGCCATAGCTCCAGTGTTATCCCGTACACAAGCGGTAGGCACAGCAGGTATAAAAAAATATTGTGTAGCCGAAATGCGGCGGGATTCTGACCGAACAGCATCATGTCGAGCCAGTAGGATAGCTCGCGCAGAGGTAGATACTCCGATGCGCCGTTGTATGGCTCAACTAGCAGTTGCCATAGCTCGGTCAGCCGCAGTCCTGCTAGTTTGGCATTAGACGTAATGTAAAGAATGTCATCAGAAATGAACGGGGCGTTTAGCACTTGCAGATAAGCTGCTGCTGCAACCGCCGCACTGAACCATGTCAGCACCAAGGGAGCAAGGTGTTTTATGCGGGTAGCGGTAGAGTGCGGAATCATCTCTTATCTTGCAGTGTGCACATTCATTGCCTTGATTTTTGTCTGATGAAACAACTAGCCATTCGACTATGCTGTCAGGAAATGCCAGCCAAGTCGCTGGTTATGTACAGGAATGACGAGTCGGTTTTATTTAACCCGCATCCCCGCTTGCGCACCTTCATCCGGCGACAAGATGAACAAGCCAGGCGCATCGCCAGAAGCCGCTAATACCATACCTTCCGACAGGCCAAATTTCATTTTGCGTGGAGCGAGGTTGGCAACCATTACCGTCATCCGTCCAACAAGTTTTGCGGGGTCATAAGCAGATTTAATACCCGCGAACACCGTGCGTGGGTTTGCTTCGCCGATGTCCAGCGTCAGCTTCAATAATTTTTCCGCACCTTCAACATGCTCGGCGTTGACGATTTTTGCCACGCGCAAATCGACTTTGCTGAATTCGTCGATGCTGATGGTGTCGGCTATGGGGGCAATAGCGTGTTGCTGTACTTCTGCATGACGAGCTGGAGAGTGTGTATCAGTGGTTGGTGCGAGGTTTTGTTTGTTGGCTTCTGTCATGGCTTCAATCAGTTTAGGATCGATGCGGGTCATCAGATGCTGGTAGTTGCCAATCTGGTGGTTCACCAAACGTGTTTTAACATCTTTCCATGAGAGTGGAGGTATTTGAAGGAATGTCTCCACGCGTTGAGCTAATTCTGGAAGAACTGGCTTTAGTAAAACAGTTAACTGGAGAAACAGGTTGAGACACACTGAGCAAACTTCATGGAGTTCGGTTTGGCGTTCTGGGTGTTTAGCGAGTTGCCATGGCTTTTTATCATCGATATAACGATTGCAAATATCGGTAAGTTCCATGATCTCGCGCATAATTTTATTGAACTCTCTTGCCTCATACCATTTTGCCAAAATATCTGCACTGCTCTCGATGAGCTTGGAGAAGTCATTGCCAGCATAATTCTTGTATCCAAAAGCACCGCTTCCGCCGTGTCTTGCTTGATCTGCTTTCCACACTGCAAGTTTTTCCTCACCAGCCTGTTTATAGTAAATTTTATGGTCGATTACAGGTAGGCATGCAGCAAGGCATCCTCCAAATTGTTTACTGATGAAGCCCGCCGTGCGACTTGCAATATTGATGTACTTCCCCACCAAGTCTGAATTCACTCTTGCTACAAAGTCTTCCAGATTCAGATCGATGTCTTCCATCGTGCCGTTGAGCTTGGCAGCGTAGTAATAGCGCAGGTATTCCGGGTTGAGTCCTTGTTTGAGATAGCTGTCGGCGGTGATAAAGGTGCCACGCGATTTACTCATTTTCTCGCCGTTCACCGTCAAAAATCCATGTGCAAAGATTTGAGTTGGGGTGCGCAAGCCAGAGAACTTCAGCATCGCAGGCCAGAATAGCGAATGAAAATACAGGATGTCTTTCCCGATGAAGTGATATAGCTCCGCTTTGGAATCCACATTCCAGTATGCGTCAAAATTCAAACCGCGTTGATCGCACAGTTTTTTGAAACTACCCATGTAACCCACAGGTGCATCCAGCCAGACGTAGAAGAATTTTTTGCTATCTGTATCTGGTATCTCAAAGCCGAAATACGGTGCATCACGCGAGATGTCCCAGTTGGATAAGCCCGCCTCGAACCATTCTTTCATCTTGTTGGCGGCTTCTTGTTGCAATGGCGCAATGGCTTGATCGGCTAACGTTCCTTGCGTCCACGCGCTCAAAAATTCCTGACAACGTGAGTCGGACAGTTTGAAAAAATAATGTTCTGAGCTGCGGCGTTCCGGTTGCGCCCCCGACACTGCCGAGTAAGGGTTGATGAGTTCGATCGGCGCGTAAGTTGCGCCGCAAGCTTCGCAGTTGTCTCCGTATTGATCTTTGGCGTGACACTTGGGGCATTCGCCTTTGATGAAGCGGTCCGGCAAAAACATTTCTTTGACGGGATCATAGAATT
Source organism: Gallionella sp. (assembly GCA_040079595.1). GTDB lineage: Bacteria > Pseudomonadota > Gammaproteobacteria > Burkholderiales > Gallionellaceae > Gallionella. The sequence goes on along the minus strand of JBEBKA010000012.1, from coordinate 28,317 downwards.
GTTCGACAGGTTTTACTTCGATCAAATCATTTGCTTTGAGTTTGCGGTAAATATCCTGAGCGAATTTTTTTGTCTCTTCACTGTTGGTGCTGCCGTAGTGGTCGAACTCGATATTGAATCCATCAAAATCGGCTTTGTGCTCATGCCATACACGGTCGATCAGTTGTTCCGGCGTGATGCCTTCATTTTGTGCGCGCAGCATAATCGGCGTGCCGTGGGTGTCATCGGCGCACACATAATGCACTTCATGCCCCTGCATCTTCTGGAAGCGCACCCAGATGTCGGTCTGAATATATTCGACCAGATGACCGAGGTGAATGCTGCCGTTGGCGTAAGGCAGGGCGGAAGTAACAAGGATTTTGCGAGGTGTCATGTTGTTGCCAGAAAGCTGTAAAGGCGCGGATTTTAGCAAATCAAGCGGGGTAGCGGCGAATTGGTTAAAATCGCGCCCACAAAAAATAAGGGCATCACAATCATTTAAGGGAAATTATGAGAACGTTGAAACGTTTGAAGCTTAAAAACTTACTGTCATTTGGAGGTGAGGGCATTGATTTAGAGTTAGGTTCTTTAAATGTGATTGTGGGTGCAAATGGCTCAGGGAAATCTAATCTAATTGAAGCTATTTCATTGTTGAAATCGGCTACGTCAGATTTTTCTAGCGCATTGAGTGATGGCGAAATAGCGGCAAATTGGCTATGGAAGGGTAAAGGAAGTAAAGGCTTGCCTGCAGAAATTTCAGTCTATTGGGATAGACCTAACTCAAGCGTCGGAATGCACCATTTTTTTCAGTTAGAAGAACGAAATTATCGTTTTTTTGTTGCGGATGAATTAGTCGCAGATGATGCCGTCACTGAACACGGGAAAAAAGATCCCATTAAATATTTTTCATATAGACATGGAAGAGCGTATCTGAACGTGCATGGTCTAGTTGGAAAAAACAGAACAAGGGAATTGCAGGTTGAAAAAGTTAATCCCGAAAAATCAATACTCGCTCAACGAGGTGATCCAGATCATTACCCTCAGTTATATGCGTGGGGTGAGGTGCTGAAAAAAATCCAAATTTATCGTGATTGGCAATTTGGACGAAAAAGTGCATTACGGAATGCCCAATCTCCGGGGCAGCCAAATGAGTATTTATTGGAAAGCGGGGAAAACTTGGCTGTCGTAGTTAATCGACTGAAATTTGACCATGAGGCCAAGCGTTCTTTGATGGATGGTTTGCGCGATTTTTATCCATGGATTGAAGATATTGATTTGCGTTTTGAGGGCGGGAGAGCGCAGGTTTATTTTCAAGAAAAAGGGGGGATGTTTACTCCCGCCACTCGTTTGTCCGATGGAACCATGCGATGGTTGGCGTTATTGGTAATTTTATTAGTTCCCAATCCCCCACCATTAGTTTGTATTGAAGAGCCAGAGCTTGGATTACATCCAGACGTTCTTCCAAAATTAGCTTTACTCTTAATCGCAGCATCAGAGCGTATGCAGTTAATCGTCACAACGCATTCTGATATTTTGATTGATGCACTATCTGATATACCAGAAGCCGTTATCGTTTGTGACAAACACGAGGATGGTAGTCATTTCTCTCGGCTCAACGGTAAAGAGTTAAAAGACTGGCTGGACAATTACTCTCTGGGTGAGTTGTGGCGGAAAGGTGAACTCGGAGGGAATCGGTGGTGAGTCACTACAAAATATATGTTGAGGGTAGTGGTGATAACAACAAGCTGCAATCTGTTGGTCGTTCTGCTATGAAAAATTTTCTATCTAAGCTAGAGCTAAATGGCTCAATCCAAATAATCATGTGTGGAGGACGACAGCAGGCTTATAACGATTTTTGTGTGGCGATGAAAAACATGAAGCCCGACGGAGATATGCCGCTTTTGCTGGTAGATTCCGAGTCATTGGTAGACAAGCACGCAGAGCCTTGGACTCATCTGCAAGCTAGGGATAATTGGAGCAAACCAGATAGAGCGACAGATACGCATGCATACCTAATGGCGCAAACCATGGAGGCTTGGATTGTGTGCGATCCTTCTGCCTGGAAGGCGTGGAAGCCGCGTATTGACAGTGATAAATTGCCTGCAATACATAACAACAATGTCGAATTGTTAGAGAAAGATAAGCTTGAAAATATATGTGAATTAATATGCAAAACGATTGACTTGTCATACTTAAAAAGTAAGCGCTTGAATGGTTTCGGAATTTTGAAATATGTGCAACCAGAATTAGTGCGGAAAAACTCTAAAGAAGCGAACCGGTTCTTTGAGTTTATTGAAGTTAGGAAAGGTAATTTACCATGAGCATCAAATCAGACAAATGGATACGCCGCATGGCGGAGCAACACGGCATGATCGAACCCTTCTCGCCGACGCAGGTGAAAGAGGTGGACGGCAAGAAAATTGTGTCTTACGGCACATCGAGCTACGGCTACGATATTCGCTGCTCGAACGAATTCAAGTTGTTCACCAATATCAACAGCACCATCGTTGATCCGAAGAATTTCGATCCGAATTCGTTTGTCGAAGTGACGGCTGATTACTGCATCATCCCGCCTAACTCGTTTGCACTGGCGCGCACCGTGGAATACTTCCGCATCCCGCGTTCTGTGCTGACGGTGTGCTTGGGTAAATCGACTTACGCGCGCTGCGGCATCATCGTCAACGTCACGCCGTTTGAGCCGGAATGGGAAGGCTATGTGACGCTGGAATTTTCCAATACCACGCCGCTACCCGCCAAGATATACGCCAACGAAGGCATCGCTCAAGTGTTGTTCTTTGAGAGCGATGAAGTGTGCGAGACCTCTTACAAAGATCGTGGTGGCAAGTATCAGGGGCAGGTCGGTGTGACGCTGCCGAAGATTTAACATCTGCTTTATTGAACCGCCTATTTGAAAGAAGTTATGGATAAGCAATTGCGTGAAGCCGCGCTTCAATACCACCGTCAAGCTCCTGCTGGAAAAATCTCCGTCAACCCAACCAAACCGATGATCACGCAACGTGATCTGGCATTGGCGTATTCACCGGGCGTGGCGGCGGCGTGCGAGTTGATCGTGGAGCATCCTGCCGAGGTGCGCAATATGACGGCGCGCGGCAATCTGGTGGCGGTGATTACCAATGGCACGGCAGTCCTAGGGCTGGGGGCAATCGGCCCGTTAGCTGCCAAACCCGTGATGGAAGGCAAGGGTGTGTTGTTCAAAAAATTTGCGGGCATCGATGTGTTCGATTTGGAAATCGATGAGCGCGATCCCGATAAGCTGGTGGATATTATTGCCTCGCTGGAGCCGACGTTTGGCGGCATCAATCTCGAAGATATTAAAGCGCCGGAATGTTTTTACATCGAACGCAAGTTGCGCGAACGCATGAAGATCCCGGTGTTCCATGACGATCAACATGGCACTGCGATTATCGTTGGTGCGGCGTTATTGAACGGACTGAAAGTGGTCGGCAAGGACATCGCCAAAATCAAGCTGGTGGTGAGCGGCGCGGGTGCGGCGGCATTGGCATGTCTGGATATGCTGGTGGGTCTTGGTGTGCGTATGGAGAACATCATCGTCACTGACATACAAGGTGTGGTGTACCAAGGCCGTGTTGAGGAGATGGACGACAACAAAGCGCGTTACGCGGTGCAGACTACGGCGCGGACTTTGGGCGAAGTGATTGCCGATGCGGATGTGTTTTTGGGATTATCTGCGGGTGGCGTATTGAAGCCCGCAATGGTGGAGAAGATGGCTAACCGTCCGTTGATTTTTGCGTTGGCGAACCCCAATCCAGAAATTTTGCCCGCCGATGCGTTGGCCGTGCGCCCCGATGCGATTTTGGCAACGGGTCGTTCGGACTATCCCAATCAAGTAAATAATGCGCTGTGCTTTCCGTATATTTTTCGTGGCGCGTTGGATGTGGGCGCATACACCATCAATGAGGCAATGAAAATTGCGGCAGTACACGCGATTGCCGATTTGGCGGAAGCGGAACAATCCGATGTAGTCGCTGCGGTGTATGGCGAAGAAAATTTAAGTTTCGGTGCGGATCATCTGATACCGAAACCTTTTGATCCGCGACTTATCACACGCATCGCGCCAGCCGTGGCGCAAGCTGCAATGGATAGCGGCGTGGCGGAACGTCCGATTGCAGACATGGCGGCGTACCGCGAGCAGTTATCGCACTTTATTTATCAGTCGAACATGCTGATGAAGCCTGTATTCGAGGCGGCGAAGCGCGCACCAAAACGCTTGGTGTATGCGGAAGGCGAAGACCCGCGTGTGTTACATGCGGTGCAAACCGTGGTAGACGAAGGTATGGCGCAACCGATTTTGATTGGCCGTCCGAGCGTGGTTGAGCAACGCATCGCCAAGCTGGGGTTGCGCATCCGTGCGGATGTGGATTTTGAATTAGTTAACCCGGAGAACGATGCGCGTTTCCATGAATACTGGACTGAGTACCATCAACTGATGCAGCGGCATGGCATCACGGCGGAGGATGCGAAGAACGAGATGCGCCGTGAAAATACCCTGATTGCCGCGATGATGGTACACAAAGGTGCAGCGGACGCGATGTTGTGCGGCACAACGGCATTGCCCATCCAGCACCTGCGTTTTGTGAATGAAGTGGTGGGACATGCCCCCGGACAAACAATGTATGCCGCGATGAACATTTTGCTGCTACCAGACCACACGTTATTTATTTGCGATACCCATGTCAATCTCGACCCCACTGCCGAGCAGGTCGCAGAGATGACTTTGCTTGCGGCGCAGGAAGTGCGTCGCTTTGGTTTGGTGCCGAAAGTCGCGCTGTTATCGCATTCCAATTTTGGCAGCCATGACAATCCTTCGGCACGCAAAATGGCGGCAGCGCGTGAGTTATTGCAACAGTCTGTGCCAGACTTGGAAGTGGAAGGCGAGATGCACGGTGATGCAGCTTTGTCGGAGGCCTTGCGCAGCCAACTGCTTCCCGAATCAAGGTTAACGGGCGAAGCGAATCTGCTCATCATGCCCAATCTGGATGCGGCGAACATCGCTTACAATCTGCTCAAGATAACGGCGGGTGAAGGCATTACCATCGGTTCGATTTTGCTGGGCGCAAACAAGTCTGTGCATATTTTGACTTCGACGGCGACGGTGCGTCGCATCGTAAACATGAGTGCGCTGGCGGTGGTCGGCGTAAAAACACACTAGGGGAAAATGATGAATAAGCAAGAAGTGGAATTGTTAAGCAACGAAGTCGAAATGTTAATGAATGAGCGTGCGCGCTTGCTCAGGGTGGTTGGGGCGGCTGCCGTGCTGGTGGCAAATACCGATCCCAAATCGCTGCACAATGACGCGTTGGATGCCGCAGAAATGTTGTCCGAAGCCATCAATACGCTGTCGGAAGAAACCCTGAAAGACGCGCTGGAGTCGGTGCAGGTAGAGGCGGCTTAATTTATTCCATGAGCGCAAGCACTCAACAATGAAGCAGCGCGTGGCACTCATTCTCACCGGTGGCGGTGCGCGTGCTGCTTACCAGGTGGGTGTACTTAAAGCAATGTCGGAAATGCTGCCCAAGCGTGCGCGCAATCCTTTCCCGATTATTTGCGGCACTTCAGCAGGGGCGTTAAACGCGGCAACCTTGGCGGTGAATGCGAAAAGTTTCCGCAAGGGCGTGCAGTATCTGCTCAATATCTGGAAGAATTTTCACGCTAACCAAGTGTACCGCACCGATGCTGCGGGCGTGTTTAACAACACGATATTGTGGCTGGCTGGCGTGCTTTCCAGCGCGGTGGGCTTGAGTAAGCTCAAGCAAGTTTCGTTGCTGGATAATGCACCGCTGGTCGAGTTGTTGGATGCGTTGCTGCCTTGTGAGAAAATTCAGGAGAGCATCGATAGCGGTCATCTGCACGCTTTGAGCGTCACAGCATCGGGCTATGGATCGGGCGAATCGGTCACCTTTTATCAGGGTGCGAAAGAAATCGAGCCGTGGCATCGCACAGGGCGGGTGGGCGTTCCCACGCAAATCGAAATCAAACATTTGCTGGCATCTTCGGCACTGCCGTTTATTTTCCCCGCGACTTTGATCAATCGAGAATACTTTGGCGATGGCTCGATGCGCCAAATCGCACCCATCGGCTCGGCACTTAATTTGGGGGCGACGCGCGTGCTGGTGATTGGTGTGACGGCAAACGGTTATACCGAACATGTCGAGCGCGAAGATATTGCCGACTATCCGTCGCTGGCGAAAATTGCGGGACACGCGTTGAATAGTATTTTCCTCGACAGCATGGAAACGGATTTGGAGCGGGTGAGGAAAATTAACAGCCTGGTCGCCATGATGACGGAAGAGATGCGCGAGCGTAGCAAGCTCAAGCATATTGATGTGCTGGTGATTTCACCGAGTCAGTCCATCGAAAAGATTGCCGAACAGCACGCCGATGAATTGCCCTGGACGATACGATTGTTGTTGCGTCTGGTGGGTGCGCGGCAACACAGCAGCTCGACATTGGTGAGCTATTTGTTATCGGAGAAAAAATTCTGCCGCTCGCTGATTAATCTCGGTTATCAAGACGCAATCAAACGCCGCGAAGAAATCATGCACTTTTTGAGCGAGCATGGAGGGTTGCCGCAATGACCATGGATATTGCGCATCCACGCGTTTGGCAGTTGCTGAATTTGTTGGCGGATGGCGAATTTCATTCCGGTGAAACGTTGGCTGAACAAATTGGCGTATCGCGCGCCAGCGTGTTTAATGCGCTGGAAAATGTTGCGGAATATGGCGTGGCACTGCAACGCATACGGGGCCGAGGCTATCGCTTAACGCGTTCGTGGCAACGTTTGGAGCAGAAAGAAATTTCGCGTTGCTTGGGCAAAGACGCGAAGAAATTTGATGTGGAAATTTTAGCGCAAGCAACGTCAAGTAATACCGTGTTATTGCAACGTGCGGCATTAGGCGCGACCAGCGGTAGCGTGTTGGCGGTGGAATTGCAAACGGCCGGACGCGGACGATTAGGGCGTACCTGGTATTCTGGTTTGGGCAACGCGCTGACATTTTCGCTGCTGTGGCGATTTGATTGCGGGCTGAATGCATTGTCTGGATTGAGCTTGGCGGTAGGTGTCGCCATCGTGCGGGCTTTGCATAAATTAGGTACGCAAGGCGTGCAATTGAAATGGCCGAATGACATTCTCACTGTGCAAGGAAAATTAGCGGGCGTGTTGATTGAGGCGCAAGGTGATGTGTTGGGACCGAGTGCTGTGGTGATAGGCATCGGCTTGAACTACAGCTCACAGAACAATTTATCCGCGCAAAAAATCGACCAAGCGGTGGGCGCGCTCGACGAAATTTGCAACGAATTGCCCACACGCAACCAGTTGTTAGCGGCTTTACTGCAAGAATTGGCGAGCGTGTTCCACGAGTTTACAAAAAATGGTTTTGCGGGCTTGCGTGTTGAATGGGAGCAATATCACGCGTATCAAAATCAGCCGATCCAGTTGCGTATGCCCGATGGGAAAATTATCAGCGGTATCGCACGCGGCGTGAGCGAAAGCGGTGAGTTATGTATGGAAGGTGCGCAGGGTGTGCGGTGTTTTAATTCTGGTGAAGTGGGGGCGATAAATTGATGAGGTTGCTAATTGATGCGGGGAATACTCGCATTAAATGGGCGTTTGTAAAAGAAGCGGAATGGCTTGAAAGCGGTGTATTACCTAACGATCAAGTGAGTGAGCTGCCCCAGTGCTTGAGTCGTATTGATCAGGTAAAGCAGATTTGGGTGAGCAATGTCGCAGGCGAGGCGGTGGCGCAATATCTACGCGATCTTTTTGGTGATGTGCATTTCATTGCTTCGCGCAAAATGCAATGTGGCGTGCAAAATCACTATGCCAACCCCGCGCAACTGGGCAGTGATCGCTGGGCGGCATTGATTGCAGCTTGGCATTTGGTAGGCAAAGCCTGCTTGGTGGTGAATTGCGGTACGGCCACCACAGTAGATGCGTTGAATAACAAAGGTGAGTTTATGGGCGGGCTGATATTGCCCAGCGTTCAACTTATGCAGCAAAGTTTGACTCGTCATACTGCTCAACTTGGCGCGTCTTTGGGCGGTTACACAGCGTTCCCTGTCAATACCGCAGATGCGATGTTTAGTGGGGCGATTCAAGCCACGTGTGGAGCGATTCAGCGGCAGCATGGCTTGTTGAAGGAGATGGCTGCGCCCATTATCTTGAGCGGTGGTGCGAGGGATTTGTTGACTTCATCGTTAAGTGAAATACCTGTAAAAACAGTAGAAAATTTAGTGTTGCAAGGATCATGGTTAATCGCGCAAGAGGCGAGTAAATGACGAGAGCTTTATTCTGGGTGCTGCTAGCAGCAAATATCGGTTTATTTTGGGCAATGCACGAAGGAAGCACTTTGTTGCAAGACGAGGCGGTCGTTCAGCCCCCGCTTAATGCCGAAAAAATACGTTTACTAGACCCCAAAAAAATGTTGTTCGCCACGAATGATACAAAATCAGCTGAGGCAAAAGAGCTAACCACTTGTTTGGAATGGGGTGAGTTTTCAGATGAGGAATTAAAACAGATGATGGATAAACTTTCGGGTTTGTCTCTGCAAAATAAATTGAGCAAACGTGAAGTCGAATACCAAATTGGCTATTGGGTTTATATTCCGCCGCTCACAGACAATGCGGCGACCAACGAAAAAATTTCACAACTGAAAGAACGAGATGTCACCGAATATTTCATTGTGCAAGAACCAGGTATTTGGCAAAACGCCATCTCACTGGGTGTGTTCAAAACACAAGAAGCGGCACAGGACTTTTTAACCACCTTGCGGAGCAAGGGGGTTCGTTCGGCGCAGGTGGGTGAGCGTGGCAGCAAGCTTAAAATTAATGTGCTTAGATTCGACGAGGTGGATAGCACAACCGAAGCAAAATTAAACGAGCTGCAATCTGGTTTTGTCACGCAAGAACTCAAGAGCGTGCAATGCGGATTGACAAGGTAGGGCGAAATCTGGAGAATGCCGCGCTCTTCGCAGTGATGCGGATGCTTTGGTGATATAGCTCAGCTGGTTAGAGCACAGCATTCATAATGCTGGGGTCGGTGGTTCAAATCCACCTATCACCACCAAATTAAAAGACCAGCCTAGGCTGGTCTTTTACCATTAAGCAGCTAGTGCCTAGTGGTCAATACCTCCTTGATCAACCACAATGCAAGTGCAATGCAGGCTATAAAAGTGCCTATTGATGCAACCGTTGCGATATATGACATATTTCCTCCTAGGTTTGTTAATGAAATGAACCGAGGGAAATCCTAGCAAAAATATTTTTTTGGGCAAGTTAGCGGGGATAGCGGACGAACAAAAACCTGCGTTTTATGCGCAGGTTTTTGGGCAGTGCGGTATATTAGAAGCGGGCTTAAATCCCGCTTCTAATGCAGGACATTATTTGCTTTTAATAACTTGAATAGTTGTCCAGATGGCAAAGCCCACAACGAGTGCAACGGTGACGAATGATGCTAATGTGCCGATAAAAGACATTTAGTTTCTCCTTGATAAGCGTGGCGAATTTGAGCAATAAAATAAATCTGACTAAAATAATTTGTAATAACCGACTAAAATTATTCGCAATAGTTGACTAATACGATGCTGATTATATAACCAAACTGGTCGGATTTGCGCGAAATTCAGTTTTGAGCTGAAATTTGTGGAGTGACTATCCAGATTGGATATACAGTGGGCGGCTGTTTGAATCGCTAGAAAATGACGGTGTTGTGTTGAAAAAACTTTATATCAAGACGTTTGGCTGCCAGATGAACGAGTATGACTCGGACAAAATGGCGGATGTACTGCGCGTTGCAGAAGGCTTGGAGCAAACGAACATCCCTGAAGAAGCGGATGTCATTCTGCTGAACACCTGCTCAATACGTGAAAAGGCGGAAGAGAAGGTATTTTCAGATTTAGGTCGGGTGCGCGAATTAAAGTTGGCGAATCCCAAGCTGTTGATAGGTGTGGGGGGATGTGTCGCCAGTCAAGAAGGCGCGGCGATATTGCAGCGCGCACCGTATGTGGATGTGGTGTTCGGTCCGCAAACTTTGCATCGATTGCCTCAGCTGTTAGCTGCACGCCGCGCGACGGGTCGTCCGCAGGTCGATATTAGCTTCCCTGAAATCGAAAAATTCGACCATTTGCCTACGCCGCAAACCACGCTGGGTACGGCATTCGTCTCTATTATGGAAGGGTGTAGTAAATACTGCACGTTCTGCGTCGTGCCTTACACGCGCGGAGAAGAAGTGTCGCGCCCCTTGGTGGATGTGATGCGCGATGTGGAAGCCTTAGTAGCGCAAGGTGTAAAAGAAGTGACGCTGCTTGGTCAAAACGTAAACGCCTATTGCGGCATGACTGATGATGGCGAACTGGTCGATTTTGCATTTTTGCTGCAAGCCATTGCCGCTCTGGAAGGTATATGGCGCATACGTTACAGCACCTCGCACCCCAAAGAAATGACGCAACGATTGATTGATATGTACGCCACCACCCCAAAACTGGTGAGTCATTTGCATTTGCCCGTGCAGTCGGGTTCAGATCGCATTCTGTCGGCGATGAAGCGTGGGCATACTGCGTTGGAATACAAATCCATTATTCGCCGCGTGCGCGCAGTACGCCCTGATATTTGTGTGACGTCAGATTTCATCGTGGGTTTTCCAGGTGAGACCGAGCAGGATTTTGAGGCGACCATGAAGCTGATTGATGATATTGGTTTTGATAATAGCTTCAGTTTTTTGTACAGCCCGCGTCCTGGTACGCCTGCCGCAGAGTTACAAGACGATACACCTCACGCAATCAAAGCTGCACGCCTGAAACGGTTGCAAGACCGCATCATGGAGCAAGAGGCGGCGGTTGCGCAGGCGATGTTGGGGACGACGCAACGAGCATTGGTTGAAGGGGTGTCGAAAAAAGATACTCAGGAAATGGCCGCGCGCACCGACAACAATCGTGTGGTGAATTTTAGCGGCAAGCCTGATTTGATCGGGCAGTTTGTCGAAGTCAAAATCACGCAGGTCGTCAGGCACACATTGCGTGGCGAACTGGTCTGATTTCAGCATGAAATCAGATACCCTCAAACTCTCCCTAGTAGTTCAATATGCTACCGCTGCGCAGAACGTTCCGACGCGTGCGCAGTTTCGCCGCTGGTTCAAGTGTGCATTGCAGCGCAATGTTGCTATCACCTTGCGTATCGTCGATGAAGCGGAAGGGCGGGAGCTGAACAAAAACTATCGCGGCAAAGATTACTCTACCAACGTGCTGACTTTTGTGTATGACGAAGCGCATCGCTTGTCGGGAGACTTGGTAATTTGCGCGCCTGTTGTTGAGCAGGAAGCCGCAACACAGCACAAAGCGTTAATAGCGCATTACGCACACCTCACCATACACGCGCTACTGCATTTACAGGGCTACACACACGATGCCGATGCCGATGCGAATGAAATGGAGGCATTGGAAACCGCGCTAATGCTAAAATTGCGCTATACCGATCCTTATCAGGCAAGTTAAACGTTATAAATGGACGATTCAGAAAGTAGTAAACCGAGTTTGATGGAACGCCTCTCAGCATTTTTGTTGCGCGAACCAGAAGACCGCGAGCAGTTGGTTGAGCTGCTGCATTCCGCATACGACCGCAGCCTGTTGGATGCCGACGCGCTGTCCATGATGGAAGGCGTATTGCAAGTCTCGGAGCGGCAAGTCCGCGAGATTATGATTCCCCGTGCGCAAATGGATGTCATCGACATCAGCGAGCCACCCGAAAAATTCATCCCTTTTGTTATTGAAACTGCGCATTCGCGCTTTCCCGTTGTAGAAGGCGATAAAGACAACATCATCGGTATTTTGCTGGCGAAAGATTTACTGCGCTATTACGCGGGTGAGGAATTCGATATGCGTGACATGTTGCGTCCTGCGGTGTTCGTACCCGAATCAAAACGCCTGAATGTATTGCTGCGCGAGTTTCGCAGCAACCGCAATCACATCGCGCTGGTAGTCGATGAATATGGCGGTGTGTCGGGCATGGTGACGATAGAAGACGTGCTGGAACAAATCGTCGGCGAGATTGAAGATGAGTATGATTTTGACGATGACGAAGATAACATTATTGCCCAAGCTGACGGGTATTGGCGCGTCAAGGCCGACACTGAAATCACGGATTTCAATCAGGTGCTTAATACCGAATTTAGCGACGAAGATTGCGACACGGTGGGTGGACTGATACTTCAAGCAGCCGGGCAGTTGCCCAAGCGCGGCGATCACATCCAAGTGGGGGATTTGAATTTCACCGTACTACGAGTGGATAGTCGCAGACTGTATTCGGTGTTGGTCAAACGCGAAAAAATGGAGGAGTCACTCTAAATGACACAAGACATGCTGTTTGACGAATTTGACAGAGAAGTTTTTTCTGCGGGTCAGGAAATTTTCCGATGTGGTGACTTGGGCGATTGCGCGTATCTGGTTGAAGAGGGTGCGGTTGAAGTAATCATTGAAAAAAATGGTGAAGAACAACAAATTAAACTGATGGGCAAGAACGAGTTGTTTGGCGAAATCGCGCTTATCGACTACCAGCCGCGCACCGCGACGGTCAGAGCAGTGGAACGAACGACGCTGGTGCCTATCCCGCGTCAATTGATGGAAGCGATGCTGGCGCAAAGTGACCCTGTTTTGCGTCATTTATTGTTGATCATTTTAGAACGATTTAGAAATCGTAATGCAGGCTCTGCCGCAACTATGCCTGCTGTCACCATTCCGCCAGAACAAGCGGTGCGACGCCAAGTATTGCAGGGCGAGGCGACCCAAAAATTGGCCTTGGCGCATGGCATGAAGCGAGCTTTGATGCGTGAAGAATTCGAGTTGTTTTACCAGCCAATTTGCAGCCTTGAAACGGAGCGTATTGCGGGATTTGAAGCGTTAATACGCTGGCATCACCCCAAAGATGGACTCATTCCGCCCAAAGATTTTTTGTGGGTGGCCGAGCAGACCGACTTAATACACGAGGTGGGGTTGTGGACGTTGGAGCGTGCGTGCCGAGATTGGCCTGCGCTCAGGCGACTCAGCAACTTTGAAAAGCCATTCATTACGGTAAATTTATCCGTGGCTCAACTGAACAACGTTCATTTAATAAGCGATGTGCGAGCCATTATCGTCAATCAAGGCATTCTGCCCGACGAGCTTAAGCTAGAGTTGACCGAAACGATTATGGTTGCGCACCCTGAGCAAGCACTGAAAACGATGGAAGGATTGATTCAGCTGGGCTGCAAACTCGCGCTGGATGACTATGGTGCAGGGCATTCCGGCTTGACGAATTTGCAGCGGTATCCAATCAGCACGCTGAAAATTGACCGAGCATTCGTCGATCCCATTTTGGAATCCATGCAAAGCTTGGAAATTGTGCGTTCCACCGTTGCGCTCGCACACTCGTTGGGTATGAGTGTGGTTGCGGAAGGCGTGGAAAAAGCAGAGGTGAGCGCGATGCTCAAATCCATGAAGTGCGATTTTGGACAAGGCTGGCATTACGGCAGACCCGCCCCGTTGCAAGAATTGGTGACTCGGTATTCAAAAACGTAACAACCCGAATTAAAACTGTTCGTTCTCGTTCAAATACCGCCATTGTCCGACCGGTAAATCGCCCAACTTTACTTTGCCGATACGGATGCGTTTTAACCCCGTCACCTTCAACCCGACCAATTCGCACATGCGGCGAATTTGACGTTTTTTTCCTTCACGTAATACAAAGCGCAATTGATCTTCGTTCTGCCAAGTAACCTTGGCTTGCTTGAGATATTCACCATCCAGCTTGAGACCTTGGCAGAGCAACGCGAGACCGCTATCTTCCAGCTTGCCTTGCACGCGCACTAAGTATTCTTTATCAACTTTAGAATCCTCACCGATGAGTTGCTTGGCGATACGCCCATCATTAGTAAGCACCAGCAAGCCCTGTGAGTCAATATCTAAGCGGCCTGCGGGGGCAATCCCCAGATGTTGGCTGCGATGGAAACGTGTGGGTGAGGAATCTTCCGCCCAACGTGTTTCGGCATCGAACAGCACACTGGCAGGTTTGTAACCATGTTCTGCTTGCCCCGAAACATACGCGATAGGCTTGTTAAGCAAAATCGTCACGCGCTGCTCTTGGGAATTTTGCGCGGGGGTGCGCAGCGTTACTTTTTGAGACGCAAAGACCTTTGTGCCGAGTTCGCTGATCGGCATGCCATCTACCTCGACCCAACCTTTTTCGATGTAAACATCGGCTTCGCGCCGAGAGCATATGCCCAATTCGGACATGCGTTTTGAAAGGCGTATTTTTTCCATAATCTAATCGTGCAACCTGAAATGCGTAAGGCGCGGATTCTACGCTATTGTTGGGTGTGGACATAAACCGCTGATGGTTGATTAGCGTAATGCACGCTGCATCGGTTATGCTGCAAAGGTTAGATGAAATACCCACATAGAATTTCCGGCATGACTTCTGTCAATAAAAAATACGGCATCGCATTTCTCGCAGGCGTAGCGTGCGTACTTGGTTTTGCGCCATTCGCCATTTATCCGCTATCGGCGATAACACTCGCCGTGCTATTTTATTGGTGGCGAAATTCTGAATCAGCAACCCACGCAGCAAAAATCGGCTTCGTCTTCGGCTTGGGTTTGTTTTGCGTGGGCATAGGCTGGCTGTATATCGCCATGCACGATTACGGTGACATGCCGTCGCTACTCGCGCTTCTCGCCACGTTTTTGTTCGCTGCATTTTGGGCATTGCTGCCCGCTCTGGCGGGTTACCTGCAAGCGCGTTTCAAAGTAAGTAATGCCTTGCGTCTGATACTGGTGATGCCAGCGGTATGGGTATTGGTCGAATGGTTGCGCGGATTGTTGTTCACGGGCTTGCCTTGGTTGACGCTAGGCTATGCGTACAGCGATAGTCCGCTGGCGGGGTATGCGCCTGTACTTGGCGTGTATGGCGTGTCGTTAGTTGTGGCGGCGAGTGCAGGATTGTTGGCTTGGTTGTTTGAAGTTCGCTGGAGTAAACAAGGTCAAATTGCCTTGGCATTATTGGTAGTGTTGTGTGGGGGGGGCGCACTCCTTCGAGCCGTAGCTTGGACGCAGCCTCAAGGTGAACCGTTCAGTGTGGCATTAGTGCAAGGCAATATCGCGCAAGACCTTAAATTCACCGAGAATGCGCTAGTCGGCACACTGGAAAGTTATCGCCGCTTGGTGTTGCAAAGCGACGCACGGTTGATTGTGTTGCCGGAAACCGCGCTGCCCTTGCAACGTCACGAACTACCAGAAACCTTAGTTACACAACTGCGCGATCACGCAAAACAAAATGGCGGCGATGTGTTGATCGGCTCGTTTGTGCGCGATGACAACAATCACTTTTACAACAGCGTGTTTACGCTGGGTTCGGCGGAAGAGCAGCTCTACCGCAAACAACACCTCGTGCCGTTTGGCGAATTTATTCCGCTGCGTCCTGTATTGGGCTGGCTCATCAATGAGGTGCTCAACATTCCGATGGGCGACCTCACACGCGGAAGCGTGCAGCAAGCTCCGCTCAATGTGGCGGGGCAGCAAATCGCAGTGAATATCTGTTACGAAGACGTGTTTGGCGAAGAAATCATTCGCGCACTGCCGCAAGCCACGCTGCTGGTGAATGTTACTAACGACGCATGGTACGGACACTCCTATGCCGCCGAGCAACATAATCAAATCGCCCAACTCCGTGCCTTGGAAACAGGGCGCATGATGTTGCGCGCCACCAATACGGGTGTGACTTCTATCATTGGCGCGGATGGCAAAGTGTTGCAGAAAATTCCACAACATCAAGAAGGCGTGTTGCTCGGCATGGCACAAGGCTATGCAGGCATCACCCCGTATGTGCGTTGGGGCAATGCGGCGGTACTGTTGTTAATTGCGATGATGTTAGTTGGGGCTTGGATATCTTCAACAGGTAAATTGCGTATTTTATTCACTTCTAGATAGTGAACGAAACGCGATTCCTAAAAAAACTCATATTCAATTTGTGTTCTCAAGGTATACTTGGGTGCAGCACTGCTTGCGCCGAACAGCCATGCGGCGTTGTATTTGATAAAACGCCGATCACCCATGTTGATTTTGCCAAAAACCGCCGGTCCCACAAAATGATCACGCTTGGATTGGCGACTCCAGTCGTTCCATCTACCCATGTCGCCGAAACTTTGCACGCCAAATTCAAAGGCGGGTTGCAGGCGGTATTTGGCTTGTAGTTGGTATAGCATCAAGGTGTTGAATGACGAACCCGCCAGCGCAAATTCGCGTTTGAATATCAGGTTGCCATTCAGTTGCATCTTGCCAATCTCTGTTTGCAGCAAGCCGCCCACTTTGACTTCCCATGGAGTGTTGCTGCTTAGTGGTGCTTCCAGTTCGGTGATTGCGCCTATGTCCACGGGATATTCTCCCGTTTCGGTCAATTGGAATTTATTTTCCCATTCGAGCAGGTTGGTTTCTTTGCCGCCCTTGCGCTTATTTTTTAAGGACATTTCAGTGAACCAGTGCTCTTTGATTCCTGCACCAAAACCAATTACCCCCACTTGATTGCTAGTGCCATTTTGCAATTCTCCCGAACCATATTTGAATTCGACCTCTTTTTCACCATACTCAACGATGGGGGTGAAAATGTAGTCTGCCGGACCGGCAAAAGCTTGGTTTGAAGCTACGCTGCTTAGAAGTATTGCTATTAGAGTGATCTTGTTCATTTGCTCGTAACTCCTAAATTAGGGCGTGATGCCCATTTCATGCCCGCATAAATTACGATGAGTGCGGTGAGGTAAAACACGATTTGCATACCCGCCGGACGCGAGTCGTAACCGATCAGGCTACTCAATAAAATGCCCAATGCCGAGGTTTCTGGCAGGGAGGTTGATGTGTCCCACAACGGTGAGGCAAGGCTGGGCAACACATCGGCTTGAATCAAGAAGTGTGCGGCTTGCGAGGCCATGCCAGCGGCGAGCAGCAATACCAAGATGCCTGTAGCGGCAAAAAACCAGTGCATTGGCACGCGCGCCAAACCCGCATAAACAATGTATCCCAGCGCGATGCCAGCCAGCATTCCCACTGCCCCGCCGAGTAACATGGAGGATTGTCCTTCGGTGTTGGATGCCGCGATGCCGTAAAGAAACAACACAGTTTCCGATCCTTCGCGCAACACAGCCAGCCCGACGATGATGAGCAACACCGAGCATTCACTTGCGCCGTCGCGGATATTTTTGCCGACGGATTTCGCATTGGCGGCCAGTGCTTTGCCGTGTGACGACATCCAGATGTTGTGCCATGCCAGCATACATACCGCCGCACCCAGAACTGCCGCATTGAACAACTCTTGGCCCACACCACTTGCCCACTCACCCATCACGTCGGCAAACGTGGCGACCACTCCCGCACCCATTAAGCCGAGAATTACGCCACCCGCCAGCCAGCGGCGGCTATTGGGAATGTTGCGCGTGGCGGCAGCTAAAATGCCGATAATGAGCGCGGCTTCCAACACTTCACGAAAAACAATCACGGCGGTTGCAAACATGATGACTCCTTACTTTACGATGATGATGCCTTGAGCCGTTTTGGGATTGAATTCACCAAAGAAGGGGTACTTCCCCGGAGACAATGGCCCGATAAACAGCGTGACCTTGCTGTTCCCCGCAACGATTTTTTCGCGGTTGAGCGAGTAGCTTTCAAACTCTTCCGGCGTGCTGTCCTGGTTTTCAACCAGCAGCTTTACTTTTGTGCCAGATGGAATCGTGATCTCAGCAGGCTGAAATTGGTGGGCTTTAATCACCAGCCTGTATTCTTCGGCAAGTGAGCTGATGGGCAACAGCAGTGCCAGTAGCAAAAGTTTTTTCAAGGTCTTCTCCTGTAAATTTGCACAAATGATAATCGTTCTTATTTGCATTTGCAACAACTTTCTGGCATGATGCTTCAACGAACCGAGGGAATTGCCATGAACCAACCTGATCACCTTAAAGACGCGGGGCTCAAGTCCACCCTGCCTAGGCTCAAAGTGCTGAATTTGTTTGAAACCAGCACCGAACGCCACCTGAGCGCGGAAGACGTTTACAAGATTTTGCTCAACAGCGGCGAAGATGTTGGGCTGGCGACGATTTACCGCGTACTCACGCAGTTTGAACAGGCGGGATTGCTGGTGCGCCAACATTTCGAGAATGGCAAATCCGTGTTTGAGCTGAACAAAGGCGACCATCACGATCACATCGTTTGCCTGCAATGCGGTCACGTCGAAGAGTTTTACGATAAGGCCATCGAGGTTCGCCAGGAAAAAGTCACCGCAGAACTGGGCTTCGCCATCCGCGAACACTCCCTGCATATCTACGCTGATTGCACCAATAAAAAATGCCTACGTAAAAAACCGTGAAAATTATCGACTTCTGATTTTTTGATGCGTCAATTGCTTGTGCATTAAGTTGCGCTTAAAAGAGTTGGACTTTGGCATTTAGAGTAATTGATCTTTGACGATTTCAGGTGCGCTTTCTTCAGATGTTGGGGCTGGAGGCAGGGCGTTAGAGGGTGTGTTTTCTTGATAGAAGTATTCGATGCGCGTGCTGCTTTCATCGCGTAAACCCGCATCGTTAATCGGTATAGCAACCATGCCTTCTGGTACGGGGTATTCCGCTTCGGGCACACCTTGAAGTACTTTCCCCATATAGCTAATCCACATCGGTAAGGCTGCTCCGCCACCCGTTTCTTTATCGCCTAGGCTGCGGGGTTGGTCAAAGCCTATCCAAGAAACGCCCACAACATTTTGCTGAAAGCCGCAAAACCAAGCGTCGATGGAATCGTTGGTAGTACCCGTTTTTCCAGCCAAGTCATTTCGCCCCAATTGCATGGCGCGTGTGGCTGTGCCGCGCTTAACCACATCTTGCATCATACTCACCATGGTATAGGCATTGCGCGGATCGATGATTTGTTCTGCGCCACTGCCCGCTGCAACTGGCTGGGCTTTGCTCAGGATTGTGCCGCGCGCATCTTCAATGCGTTCGATGAAATAAGGAGTGACTTTGTAACCGCCGTTGGCAAATGCTGAATAGCCTGTCAACATCTGCATGGGGGTAACCGACCCCGCACCCAACGCCATCGTAAGGTAGGCGTGGACGTTGCTTGCATCAAAGCCAAATTTCATCGCGTAGTCTTTGGCGTATTGTGGAGTGATGGATTGTAAAATACGAATCGACACCATGTTTTTAGATTTGATCAATGCTTGACGCATGCGCATAGGCCCATCAAATTTCCCATCGTAGTTTTTTGGCTCCCATGGCTCACTCCCTGTTTGCTCTGCATCAAATATCAATGGCGCATCATTGATAACCGTGGCGGGTGTAAAGCCTTTTTCCAGTGCTGCTGAATAAACGAAAGGCTTGAAGCTCGAACCGGGCTGACGCAAAGCTTGCGTGATGTGATTGAATTGGTTGCGACCAAAATCAAAGCCGCCCACCAATGAGTAAATTGCACCGTTGTGGGGATTGCCTGAAACAAAGGCGGCTTCGACTTGCGGGAGTTGGCTAATTTGCCAAATATCTTTTTCATTTTTTTGCACGCGAATAATCGAGCCAGGATTGATGCGTTGATTAAGCGCGGCTTTTTTATTTAAGTTGGGTAATGCGAATCGGATGTTGTCCCCGCTCATCTCTATGGTTTCACCGTGTTTGGTATAAGCGCGAACTAAGGTGGGTGAAGCAGCCAATACAATGGCGGGAATTAAATCATCATTGTCATTACTATCTTGCAATGCTTCATCGAATAGCTCGCTATCCAAGTTGTCGTTCTTCAAGTCAACAAACCGCTCTGGTCCGCGATAACCATTGCGGCGGTCATAGTCCAAAATGCCTTTGCGCACGGCTTTGTAAGCTGCCACCTGGTCTTGCGCACGCAAGGTGGTGTAAACCTTGAAGCCTTGTGTGTACGCATCGTCCTGGTACTTGTCGTATACGATTTGCCTAACCATTTCAGAAATATAATCGGCCTTAATGCTGAATTCTTGATTACTGCGTATTGTTTCAACAGGTTGTAGCTGAGCGATTTTGAATTGCGCATCGTTAATCTGACGCAGCTCGTGCATGCGCCGTAAAACGTACATCTGCCGTAATTTTGCGCGTTTAGGATTGACGACGGGATTGAATGCGGAAGGTGCTTTGGGCAAGCCCGCCAACATCGCGGCTTCGGCAATGGTAATTTGTCCGACCTGCTTGCCAAAATAAATTTGTGCCGCCGAAGCGAAACCATAGGCGCGTTGTCCCAAATAAATTTGATTGATATATAGCTGGAGAATTTCGTCTTTGCTCAAGCTGTGTTCAATTTTGAACGTGAGAAGAACCTCATTAAATTTGCGCGACAGGGTTTTTTCACGCGTTAGAAAGAAATTACGCGCCACTTGCATGGTGATGGTGCTAGCACCTTGCTTGGTGCCACCCGAAAAATTCGCCAGTGCGGCACGCAATACGCCCATGTAATCGACCCCACCATGTTCGTAGAAGCGATCATCTTCGGCAGCAAGTATGGCTTGCTTCAACACCTCTGGCGTTTCCGCAATTTTCAATACCGCACGGCGCTCTTCGCCAAACTCGCTCAGCAACGTCCCTTCTACGCTGTAAACCCGCAAAGGAATTTTAGGGCGATAGTCGGTTAGCGCATCCAAAGACGGCAAGGTTGGGTACGTTAAAATAACCGCCAAGCCGAGCAAAATCGCAGGCAGCAGCAGCACGGTAAGCAATATGAGCGTGGGAATAAGCCAGCGGCGAGTAAGCATGAGCAGGTGTCCGAGTAAACAAGGATGTTAAGGTAATCGAAATTATATCGACTATCTAAAAATAATTGCCCATTAAAAATAGCTTTACAGAATTTATAGTTATTGCTAGGATTTAATCCACTTTGTACAAATAACGTGCTAACCAGCCTATGCTTAACGTAAATTTTGACATCCCGTTGGACTTTTTAAGTGCATCAACCCCACCTTTAGTTGGGGTGGACATCAGTGCATCTTCGGTCAAAATGGTTGAGTTGAGTTTGGCTCCAAAAAAAGGGGGGTATGTTGTTGAGCGTTATGCGATAGAACCCTTGCCAAAAGGTGCGGTGAGCGACGGCAATATCAATAATCTTGAAGCGGTGTCGGAAAGCATGCAGCGCGCTTGGCGAAGACTCGGCACGCGCATCAAGAGCATTAGCCTAGCATTGCCTGCCGCAACCGTCATCACTAAAAAAATTCTACTCCCCGCAGGAATGCGCGACGAAGATTTGGAGTATCAGGTTGAGTCAGAAGCCAATCAATACATTCCGTTTGCCTTGGATGAGGTGAACTTGGATTTTCAGGTACTTGGTCCGGCATTGGGCAATGCAGAGGAGGTTGAGGTGTTGTTGGCGGCATCGCGTAAAGCCAATGTCGAGGATCGTGTGGCGGCGGCACAATCTTCAGGCTTAAAGACAGTTGTGATGGATGTAGAGCCTTTTGCAGCGGAGGCTGCGTTTGAGCAAATTAGCGTTCAGTTGCCTGATGGCGCGGTTGATAAATGCGTAGCATTGATTGATATTGGCTCGGTGGTAATGAGTGTGAATGTATTGCGCAATGGTCAATCAATTTACGCCAGAGATCAGCAGGTGGGTGGTGATCAGCTTACGCAGCAAATTCAAAGCACGTTTGGCTTGTCTGCCGAAGAGGCGGAGGCGGGTAAACGCAATGGCGGTCTGCCGGAGAATTATGAGAACGATGTGCTTGAACCGTTTCGTGAGACCATCGTGGCGGAAATTACACGTGCGTTGCAATTTTTCTACGCTTCATCGCAGTACAACGAAGTTGATTTTATTGTATTAGCGGGTGGATGTGCAGTGTTGTCCCGATTGGATGATGCTGTCGCAACACGTACCCAAGTCAGTACCATGGTGGCGAATCCATTTGCATCCATGACCCTGTCGAGTCGCATCAAACCCAAGCAATTACAGACCGATGCGCCCGCGTTAATTATCGCCTGCGGGTTGGCCATGAGGAGGTTTGATCCATCATGAAGCGGATAAATCTACTCCCTCATCGGGCAGAAAAACGTCGCGCCAAACAGGCGCAATTTATTGCGTTAGGACTTATTTCAATTGCATTGGCAGCGGTATTGGTTGGTGTTGTGCAAGTCGCGATTGATACGCAAATTTCTTATCACGAGCGACGCAATGTATATCTGAAAGAGCAGTCGGCTATTTTGGATAAGCAAATCGAAGAAATTAAAAAATTGCGTGAGCAAACACAAGCTTTGCTGGCACGTAAAAACGTGGTGGAAGGGTTGCAGAGTACCCGTTCTGATACAGTACATTTACTCGATCAAATGTTGCGGATTCTGCCGGATGGCGTATATCTTAAATCGTTGAATCAAAATGGGGATGCGATCAATCTGGTGGGTTATGCGCAATCCAATTCACGTGTTTCAACGCTGATGCGCGCCATTGATGATTCGCCTTGGCTGGAATTGCCCACTTTGGTGGAGGTGCGTGCAGTTACGGCTGCGGGTAGTCGCATGGGGGAGTTTGCTTTGAATTTCAACATCACCAAGCCCAAAGTGGTTGCAGCACCTGTTGCCAAACCAGCTGCGACGAAGGGCTAGATATCATGATGACTTTAGAAGACTTAAAAAACTTAAATCCCAAAACGCCAGGTGCATGGCCGTGGACGGCCAAAATTCTTGCTTTCGTGTTGATGTTCGCTGCCGTTATTTTGGCTGGTGCGGCGTTTATATGGAAAGTGCAATGGGAAACGTTAAGCGGAATTAAACAAGAAGAAATTCAATTGAAAGAGTCTTTTTTGGCAAAGAAAAAAGAGGCGATCAACTTGGATCTAATCAAAAAGCAGCTTACCGAGACTCAAGAGTCTTTTGGGGCTTTGCTCAAGCAGCTTCCGAGCAAGTCGGAAATGGACGCGCTGCTGACTGACATCAATCAGGCTGGGTTGGGTCGCGGGTTGCAATTCGAGTTGTTTCGCCCCGGGGCGGAGCAAATAAATGGTGCATTTACAGAGCAACCCATTGCCATCAAGGTGACGGGCAATTACGACGATATTGGTAAGTTCGCGGGCGACATAGCCATGTTGCCGCGCATTGTGACGCTGAACAATATCGCCATTTCGCCACTGGCGACTGGGTTAGCCTTGAATGCGACAGCGAAAACTTTCCGCTACCTAGAAACTCAAAAAGTTGCGGCGAATAAAAAAGCGGGGGCAAAATAATGAAACTAAGTTATCTTGCGCTTGTACTATTGTTAGCTGGCTGTGGCGGCGAAGAGTTTCAGGATTTGCGTGATTTTGTAAAAAATTCTGGTGCGGACATGCGCGGAAAAATCGCACCGCCGCCAGAAGTTAAGCCATATGAATCGTTTGCTTACAATAACGATACCAATTTGCCTGACCCGTTCAAGCCACGCAAACAAAATTTGCGTATGGATGGTCGTGTGGGCGCTAATCAGCCTGATTTAGAACGTCCCAAAGAAGCTCTAGAAGAGTTCCCGCTCGAAAGCCTGAAAATGACAGGTTATTTAGCTCAAAAAAGGGTGGGTTATGCGGTAATTCGTGCGCCAGATAACAAATTGTATCGAGTTAAAGCGGGTAATTACGTGGGTCTAAATTTTGGGCTTATTAAAGAAGTTTCAGCGTCAGAAGTGACGATTAAAGAAATGGTTCAAGATAGTTCTGGTGATTGGTCCGAGCGTATTAGCACGCTGCAATTAATTGAGTAATTAGGAGCAAAAATGAAACAATTTTATAGACTGTTCAAAAACACATTGTGCTTGATAACTGCGGGTATGGTTTGGGGATTGATCACCTCTCAAGCGTACGCAGCAGATGCAAATTCTATTAACGGCATCAGTGTCAGCGGTAGTGCAGACGGCACAACGGTGATGAAAATCGACTTGCAACAACCCTTGGTCGATTTGCCTACGGGTTTTGCAATTAACACCCCGCCTCGTCTTGCATTTGATTTCTCAAACACAGCAAACGGTCTGGGAAAATCGGTACAGGACTTTTCTCAAGGTGGAGTACGCAATGCCAACATTGTGCAAGCGGGTAACCGCACTCGGCTCGTCGTAAACCTCGATCAAATGGTTACTTACGATACCAAGATTGTAGGCAATAGTTTGTTGGTTACTTTGTATGGAAAAGCCGCAGGCACGGCGGTGGTTGCGAGCAAGTCAGCTCGTTTTGCCGAACCCAAACTCAACGTTGGACAAAAGCATGCGTTACGCGATATTGATTTTCGTCGTGGAAAAAATGGCGAAGGTCGCATTCAGGTCGATTTATCCGACCCAGGCATCGGCATTGATATTCGCCAACAAGGCACGGCTTTGATTGTGGATTTTATTAAAACTAACCTGCCGTCCAATCTGGCTCGTAAATTAGACGTGAGTGATTTTGCTACGCCCGTGCAAGGTGTGGACACCTTTGTGCAAGGCGAAAATGTGCGCATGATGATTGAGCCCAAGGGGCAATGGGATCACGCAGCGTATCAAACCGACAACAAATTTGTGATTGAAGTGAAATCTATCACTGAAGATCCGAACAAAATGGTCAAAGGCGTCAAAAATGGTTATGGCGGTGAAAAACTCACCCTCAATTTCCAGAAAATTGATGTGCGCGAGGCACTGAATGTCATCGCTGATTTTACCGATCTGAATATGGTGATTAGCGACACCGTCAGTGGCAATCTGACTCTGCGCCTGAAAGATGTGCCGTGGGATCAAGCCTTCGACATTATTTTGCAGAGCCGTGGGTTGGGTATGCGTAAAGATGGCAACGTGGTGCAAGTTGCGCCGCGTGAAGAGTTGGCAGCGAAAGAAAAAATTGATCTCACCGCTAGGCAGGAAATAGGTGAGCTGGAAGAGATGCGCACTGAAAGTTTTGTGATTAGCTACCAAAAGGGTGAGGACATCGCCAAATTGTTGGCGGGTGACAAGCAGCGCATTCTTTCCAAACGGGGCAGCGCGGTGGTGGATCAACACACCAACACGTTATTTGTTCAAGATACAGGATCGCGTTTGGAAGACGTGCGTAAATTGATTAAGCAAATTGATGTACCCGTTCGCCAAGTGATGATTGAGGCACGTGTGGTGGAGGCAACCGACAAATTTGGTAAAAACTTGGGCGTGCGATTAGGGTACAACTCGCTGGATGCATTCAAAGTCGGAGGAGGTCTTAGTGGCAATATTGGCGCGAATAAAGTTGTTGGTGGGCCATTGGCGGGGACAACCATGCCAGCCAACACACCGAATGTGAACTTGCCATCAGCAGGAACGGCAGGTGCGTTCTCCATGCTGTTATTCAATAACTCCTTGAGTAAGTTACTATCCGTTGAGTTAACCGCACTCGAAACCGACAGCAAAGGAAAAATTATCTCCAGCCCGCGTGTAGTCACCTCGGACAAAACTGAGGCCACCATTGAGGCGGGTACGCAAATACCGTATCAGCAGGCTTCGAGCAGTGGTGCAACCAACGTGGCTTTTAAGAAGGCAACGTTGAGTTTGAAGGTGAAGCCGCAAATTACACCTGACGAAAATGTTTTGATGGATATTGAGGTCAATAAAGACTCGGTTGGGCAAATTTACGCAGGTGTCCCAAGCATCGACACCAATCAGGTGCAAACCCAAGTGTTGATTGAAAACGGCGGAACAGTGGTAATCGGTGGAGTCTATACCCAATCGCAGAATGAAGGCGAAGACAAGGTTCCGTTGCTGGGTGATATTCCAGTCGTCGGCAATTTATTTAAGAGTTCTGCCAAATTCGACAATAAAAGCGAGCTGTTGATTTTTATCACACCAAAAATCATGAAGTCCGCAATGGACTTGCGTTAACAACTATTATTTGAACTTAATAAGTTTGATTTGACGTTCAGCATAATTGATTAAGTAGCGGTTTCAAAAAGCCCAGACTAGCTGGGCTTTTTCTACTATCGTTTACAATACGCTTCATGCAAAGCAATCAAGACAATTCTCGTAAATTCCAGTCGGGCAATTTAATTTTAGTGGGCATGATGGGGTCTGGTAAAACCACCATGGGTCGCTCTTTGGCGCGGCACTTAGGCAAGACATTTGTGGACAGCGACGAAGAGATCATCAAGCGCACGGGCGTAACCATTCCCCACGTGTTTGATGTGGAGGGTGAGGCGGGGTTTCGGGTGCGTGAGACCACCGCAATTGCCGATATTGTGCAGCGCGATAACCTCGTATTGGCAACTGGTGGAGGTGCGGTGTTAGTGGAGCAAAACCGTGCTTTATTGCAACAAAATGGTATCGTTATATATCTCAAGGCCAGTGTGCATGACTTGTGGCAACGCACGCGCCATGATCGTAACCGCCCGTTATTGCAGACTGCAGATCCTTACGCCAAGCTAACCGAAATATATCATCTGCGCGACCCGATTTACCAAAGCGTTGCAGATATCGTAGCGACAAGTGGCAAGCGCAGTGTACACGCACTGATGTTGCAATTAGTGGATGAAGTAGAGGCTGCATCGGAGAAGGCTGCATGAGGAGATAATAACTTGCGTTCGAGTGTTTGTTGAAACGTCCCTAGAGGGAATGGTGGACAAGCTAGCAATGCTAGTGATTGTGCAATGTCGTCAGAAAAGTTAAAGGATAATTCGTGCTGAGTTTTAGGCACTCTAAAACTCTAGTGGATCAATGTCGAGCGAACAGCGCAGCTTCGTACTGGGGATTACATCCAGTTGCGCTTGCCAAGCACGCAAAAAATTCTGCATCACACGTCGCTTGTTGGCTTGTACCAACAGTTGTGCGCGCAGGTGGTTTGCTCGACGTGCCAACGCGGCAGGCACGACGCCGAGAACTTCGACATCCATCTGCAATGCTTTGGCGGCGGCATGCGCACGGTTAAGGTAAGCATACACTTCGCTCTCAACTTTTCCTTCCGCACGCAACATCACTTGATAAGTGAACGGCGGGAAACCTGCCATCTTCCGCTCTGCCAATTGTGATGCGGCAAAGCCCGCAAAATTGTGCGTCTGCAACGCCCTAAATAAGGGGTGATCAGGGAAGGCGGTTTGGATCAGCACTTCACCCGGTTTGTCGGCACGCCCTGCGCGCCCTGCCACTTGCATCAACTGCGCAAAGAGTTTTTCCGCTGCACGGAAATCGCTGCTATACAGCGCGCTATCCGGGTTGAGCACCCCCACTAAAGTCAGCGCGGGAAAATCATGTCCCTTGGCGAGCATTTGCGTGCCGACTAATATATCAACTTCGTTGGCGTGTATCTGCTCGCGCATCATTTTCCAGGCGCGCTTGTTACGCGTGCTGTCTCTGTCCACCCGCAAAATCCGCGCATCAGGAAAGCGTTCTTGCAACACGCTTTCCACGCGCTGCGTACCGCTACCAACCGGATGTAGATCGGCACTGCCGCAACTCGGACATGCGTTCGGCTGGCGAATTTGATAGCCGCAGTGATGGCAGCGCAAGCGCTTATCGTTGAGATGCAACACCATCTTGCCCGCGCAATGTTTGCAATCCGACAACCAGCCACATCCGCCACACATCAACACTGGCGCGTAACCGCGACGATTGATAAACAACAAACTCTGCTCTTGGTTGGCGATGCGCTTCTCTATTTCACGCAATAGATTCTCACTAATGCCCTGCTGCATCACCGTCTGGTTGATATTGACACAACGTACCCCGGGCAACTGTGCGGTAACAGACGCACGCCCCGTTAAAGCGAGCATTGTGTAACGACCACTCTGCGCGTTGTAATAACTTTCCAGCGAAGGCGTGGCCGAACCCAACACAATTGGCACGCCACTTTGATGCGCGCGAAAAATCGCCACATCGCGCGCCGAATAACGCAGCCCGTCTTGCTGCTTGAATGAACTATCGTGCTCCTCATCCACCACAATGAGTGCCAACTTGGGCAGCTCCGCAAACACTGCCAAGCGCGTTCCCAGCACAACCTGCGCCGCACCCGACTGCGCTTGCTGCCAATTATGCAGCCGCTCGCCTTCGCTCAAGCCGCTATGCAAACTGGCAAAGTTGGCATCCGGGAAACGGCTACGGAAATAATTTTCCAGCTGCGGCGTAAGATTGATTTCCGGCACCAGCAACAACACCTGCCCGCCCTTTTGCGAAACGCGGTGCATGAGATGCACGTACACCTCCGTCTTGCCGCTGCCCGTGATGCCATGCAACAAAAAGCATCCATAGCTGCTGGCTTTCGTGACGGCATCAACAGCAAGTTGTTGTTCATCCGTTAAGGTGTGCGCGTTGTCGAAGGTGTGCGCAATCTTCCCAATATCATTCCCTCCCCTTTGCAGAGGGGGGGTTAGGG
>JBEBKA010000011.1:0-46613 GCA_040079595.1 Gallionella sp. | reverse complement strand
CTGCCAAGTTTTATCACGCTGGATAGCGAGTACTCGCGAATCTTTATTGCCTTGATACAACATGCTCAAAGGCTGATTGGTCAGGCTAGCGGGAATTTGCGGGGAGGCCTCAGGGTCAGTCTCGACTTAATCTCAACCAGCCGAATCTTTAATTTTCAAAGCCAGTTCGTATAGCTCATTGCGTCCATCACCACTGTTTTGAGCAGCGAGTTGTACCGCTTGTTTAAGCGGGAGTTCTGCGAGTAGCAGTTTAATATGCGCTCGGTTTTCGCTGATATTCCTTATGCGAGGCGCGCGTGATTGGCATCAAGATAGGCGCAGTTCCTGAAATCAATACAGAACGCGATACTTTAGCGTTTCCAGCCCATCTTCTGGAAAAAGCTGGACAAAACACCCCAATTTGCGGCAAACTGCTCGCATGAAAAATATCCTTGTGTTGCACGGGCCGAACCTGAATCTGCTCGGTAGTCGGGAGCCAGACGTTTATGGTCGCGTAACGTTGAATGAAATTAACGTTAATTTGACGACGTTAGCTCACTCCCACGGCGCAAACTTGTCTTGCTTTCAAAACAATGCCGAAGCCGCCTTGGTGGATCGTGTGCAGCAGGCGCAAACCGACGGTACAGATTTCATTGTCATTAACCCCGCCGCGTTTACCCACACCAGTGTTGCGTTACGCGATGCACTTGCGGCGGTTGCCATTCCGTTTGTTGAAGTTCATCTTTCCAATGTGTTTGCCCGCGAAACATTTCGTAAAGAGTCTTATTTCTCCGATATTGCTATCGGGGTTATCAGCGGGCTAGGCGCGGCAGGCTACGAATACGCGGTACAGTTTGCCCTCAATTACAAAAAATAAATCTTTAAGGAGACCATCATGGATTTACGCAAACTCAAAACATTGATTGAATTGGTCGAAAGCTCAGGCATTGCGGAATTGGAAGTGAGCGAGGGCGAAGAGCGCGTGCGCATTACCCGCACCGTTGCTTCGGTTCAACAGCAACATTATGCTGCCGCACCACAACAAATTATGGCTGCCGCGCCCGTTGCGATGGCGGCGGCTGCACCCGTTGATGCTGCGCCCGCCGCACCTGCCGCCGTAGAGGGCCATGTGGTGAAATCGCCTATGGTTGGTACGTTCTATCGTTCCGCTACGCCAGGCGCAAAGGCTTTTGTGGATGTCGGTCAAACCGTTAACAACGGCGACACCTTGTGCATCATTGAGGCGATGAAGCTGCTCAATGAAATTGAAGCGGACGCGGGCGGTGTCATTAAAGCGATTTTGGTAGAGAACGGCCAGCCTGTGGAATTTGGGCAGCCGCTGTTTATCATTGGATAAAAAATTCTTCGCCCCAACAAATAACCAGCAATTTTGCTGGCGTTTTTTGCCAGCTTATCTGAATTTTTAGAGGTGTCCACATGGCCGTGTTTGAA
Source organism: Gallionella sp. (assembly GCA_040079595.1). GTDB lineage: Bacteria > Pseudomonadota > Gammaproteobacteria > Burkholderiales > Gallionellaceae > Gallionella. Next base: position 45,182 of record JBEBKA010000011.1, on the reverse strand, counting down.
CGCAAACCCAAAACCCCTGCTCCGCCGGAGACTCCCATCATGTTCGAAAAAATCCTCATCGCCAATCGCGGTGAAATCGCTTTGCGCATTCAGCGCGCATGCCGCGAGCTGGGCATTAAAACCGTTGTGGTGCATTCCGAAGCGGATGCCGATGCCAAGTATGTGAAGCTTGCCGACGAGTCTGTTTGTATCGGCCCTGCCGCTTCGGCGCAAAGCTATTTGAGCATACCCGCCATTATCAGCGCGGCAGAAGTTACCGATGCGCAAGCGATACACCCCGGCTACGGCTTTCTTTCCGAAAATGCGGATTTTTCCGAACGCTGTGAAAAATCGGGCTTCGTATTTATCGGCCCGCGTGCCGAAACCATCCGCATGATGGGTGACAAAGTCAGTGCCAAAATTGCCATGCGTAAAGCGGGTGTGCCTTGCGTTCCTGGCGTTGAAGGCGCGTTGCCTGACAAGCCGGCGGAGATTATTAAAATCGCGCGCAGCATTGGCTATCCCGTCATTATCAAAGCCTCTGGCGGCGGCGGCGGACGCGGAATGCGTGTGGTGCATACCGAGGCAGCACTATTGAATGCCGTGACCATGACCCGTGCTGAAGCGCAGGCAGCATTCAACAATCCCATGGTGTACATGGAAAAATTCTTGGAAAACCCGCGCCATATTGAGTTTCAAATATTGGCGGATCAACACGGTAACGCCGTATATCTGGGCGAGCGTGATTGCTCGATGCAGCGTCGTCACCAAAAAATTATCGAGGAAGCTCCCGCACCGCTGCTGAACGCAAAATTACGCAATAAAATCGGCGAACGCTGTGCCGAAGCATGCCGAAAAATTGGCTATCGCGGCGCGGGCACGTTTGAATTCCTGTACGAAAACGGCGAATTTTTCTTCATCGAAATGAACACGCGCGTGCAAGTAGAGCACCCCGTTTCAGAAATGATTACGGGAATCGACATCGTGCAACAGCAAATCAAAATTGCGGCGGGCGAAAAACTGTCGTTTAGGCAAAAAGACATTCAGTTCAAGGGTCATGCCATTGAGTGCCGTATCAACGCCGAACATCCGTATAAATTTACGCCCTCGCCCGGACGCATCACCGCTTGGCATCCACCGGGCGGGCCTGGCATTCGCGTTGACTCACACGTGTATGCAAATTATTTTGTGCCTCCCCATTATGACTCCATGGTTGGCAAAATTATTGCCTACGGCGATACCCGCGACCAAGCCATGGCGCGTATGCGTACCGCGCTTTCTGAAATGGCCGTGGAAGGTATTGAAACCAACATCCCGCTACACCGCGAGTTGCTGCAAGACGCGGCGTTTGTGCGTGGTGGAACGAGCATCCACTATCTGGAAGAGCGGTTGGCCGAGCGTAGTAAAGTCAAATAAATGCCGTGGTTAACACTCATTGTTGATAGCGACGCAACCCACGCCGAAGCCTTAAGCGAAGCATTATTGGATCTCGGTGCGCTGTCGGTAGATTTGTTGGATGCCGATGCCGACACGCCCGACGAACAAGCCATTTTCGGCGAGCCGGGCGAACCACCACCCGGTGTGTGGCAACACAATCGCGTCAGTGCGATGTTCGATAGCGATCAGGATGTCGAAGCTATCTTGCGGCAAGCCATTGCGAATATCAACCTCAAAAAACTCCCCGAATATCGCATCGAAACTTTGGCGGACAACGATTGGGTACGCCTTACCCAATCACAATTTGAGCCGATTCCCATTTCGCCGCGCTTATGGATAGTACCCACTTGGCACACGGCGAGTGACCCGAACGCAATCAATATCGTGCTGGATCCGGGCTTGGCATTTGGCACGGGCAGTCACCCTACCACGCGCTTGTGTTTGCGCTGGCTGGATCAAAATCTGCAAGGTGGCGAAAGCGTGCTGGACTACGGCTGCGGGTCAGGCATCCTTGCCATTGCCGCACTCAAGCTTGGCGCGGCACGTGCAGTCGGGGTGGATGTGGACAAGCAAGCTGTGATTGCCAGCCGCGACAACGCAACTGCGAATCAAGCTAATAACGTTAAATTTTATTTGCCTGACGATGCCCCTCAAAGTAGCTTTGATTTAGTCGTTGCCAACATCCTCACCAACCCGTTGCGCCTGCTTGCGCCCTTGCTGGCAAGCGCAACTCGACAAGGCGGACAGATCGTTTTGTCGGGCATACTCGAAGAGCAAGCACAAAGCGTGACGGACATTTACCAACAATGGTTCGACCTGAATCCGCCGATATTTGAGGACGGTTGGTCGTGTTTATCAGGGCGCAAGCGTTAAATGCTCGGCACGTCTATTTGCCCGCATTGCAAAGCCACTTACGAGATTGGCGAAACCCAAATCAATGCGCATTTAGGCTTAGTTCGCTGTGAAACTTGCTTGGAATTATTCGACTTCCGCATCAGCTATGTGCCAGCTCACCATGACCCGCAACTTGAAATGCCGCTTTCGGAGGATCATCCTGCCATCAAGCTGCACAGCAGTGAGGATCGCATTTATGATGCACTTGCGGCAGCGCGCCAACGTGAAATTTTTGGCGATGAGGAGTGGGTTGAGGCACGTGACGACGGCATAGAATTCGCGGTTGCTGACGATATCCACGAGCCTATGGAAGAGGTGCAACCCAGCGAACAATTGATTGAGCCGACCATTACCCATGAGCCACTTGCCGAGAATGCATTGTTATCTGGCATCGAGATCGAAGATCCTGTTGATATTCCCCCCGATATTGAGTATGCCTTCGCAAAAAAATCTTATCGGGTCTGGCCTTGGACCGCGGGTGTGTGCTTGACTGTATTGACGTTGTTGTTCCAAGGAGCTTATTTCTTTCGGGTCGAAATTGCCGCTCATTTCCCGCCCAGCAAGCCTGCCTTAGAGGCGGCTTGTGGGGTATTGGAGTGCACGGTAGATTTGCCACAACAAGCCGACTTGATGAGCATTGAATCCTCCAGCCTAGCTGATACCCCGCAAAAAAATGTTGTCCTCAGCGCACTGCTGCGCAACCATGCTGGCTATGCACAAGCTTTCCCTAGCCTAGAGCTTACGCTCACGGATGGCAGAGACCAGCCCGTTGCGAGTCGTCTTTTCAAACCCGTTGATTATTTACCACCCGCTGAAAACAAGACCATAGGCTTGCTCCCGAATCGCGAGCTCAATCTTAAACTCTATCTCGATACCGCCGACATCAAGCCGTCCGGGTATCGCCTACTGTTGTTATACCCGCAGTAAGGCACGCGGCAAATTTTGGTGAGTCGCGCCGCTTCGGGTATAATTCAATCTGCCGTTTAGACCAATAGGAGAGCGTGTCAGCTAGCACATAGCAGCGACACCGCCGAAGGCGCAACACCCGTAACCGCTCAGGCAAAAGAACTATTGGCGTAGGCAAATCTGGAGAGTGTTGGAAGTTGGTCGCTAGTTATTAGTCGTTAGTTAAAGCCAAACCCCGCACAGCGGGCTGTGCTAACTAGCTACTAACCACTAGCTACACGCTACTAACCACCGAAGGGGCAGGCAACGCGAGTTGTAATCTCTCAGGTATCAAGGACAGATGGGGCGCAGCACGATTTTCGTGCTGCGCCTTTTTTATTTTTGAAAGTTACTATGACACTTAAGACGACTCCTTTAAATGCAGCGCATCGTGCCATGGGCGCGAAGATGGTCGATTTTGGCGGCTGGGATATGCCCGTCAATTATGGTTCGCAGATCGATGAACATCATCAAGTGCGCAACGATGCGGGCATGTTTGATGTGTGCCACATGCGAGTAGTCGATATGAAGGGCGATGGGGTACGCACTTTCTTGAAATACCTGCTGGCAAACAACGCCGACAAAATCACCCTGCCTGGCAAAGCCTTATATTCCGCCATGTTGCGCCCAGATGGCGGGGTGATTGACGACCTGATTATTTACTTTATGACCGAGCAATGGTTTCGTATCGTGGTGAATGCAGGAACGGCGGATAAGGACATCGCATGGATGAAACAACAAGCCGCAACTCATGCACCTAAACTTGTTATTACTTCTCGCGATGACTTGGCAATGGTTGCGATTCAAGGGCCGAACGCTAGAGCCAAAGTGTGGCAAGTATTGCCGCAGACTCAAACAGCGACTGAAGGTTTGCAGAATTTCCAAGCGGCAGATTGTGGTGAGTATTACATCGCGCGCACGGGCTACACCGGCGAAGATGGCTTCGAAGTGATGTTGCCTAAAGAAAACGTGGAGGCATTTTGGTACGCGTTGAATAAGGCCGGCGTGAAGCCGATTGGCCTTGGCGCACGCGACACCTTGCGCCTCGAAGCGGGTATGAATTTGTACGGCCAAGATATGGATGAAAGCAAACATCCGCTTGAATCCGGCATGGGTTGGACAGTTGATTTAAAGAGCGAGCGCGACTTCATCGGCAAGGCTGCGCTGCTTGCCGCACCTGCTACCAACAAGCTGGTGGGCTTAGTGTTGTTAGATCGCGGCGTGTTGCGTGGGCATCAACAAGTACACTGCACACAGGGCATCGGCGAAATCACCAGCGGCAGTTTTTCACCGACGTTAGAACAGTCCATCGCCTTGGCGCGTGTGCCTAGCGGAGTGCAAGTTGGCGACCAAGTGCAAGTATCGATACGCGATAAAATGTTGGCAGCGAAAGTAGTGAAGTACCCGTTTGCACGCAATGGCAAAAGCTGTTTGTAAAAAATAAAATTCGTTTAACTATTGGAGAACACCATGAGCAACCCAGGCAATTTGAAATACACCGCTTCCCACGAATGGGTTAAAACCGAAGCAGACGGCACGGTCAGCATCGGTATCACACAACATGCGCAAGAATTATTGGGCGACATGGTGTTCGTCGAAGCACCCGCTGTGGGTCGCAAACTCAAAGCCAAGGAAGAATGTGCCGTGGTGGAATCCGTCAAAGCAGCATCCGATGTTTACGCGCCCGTGAGCGGTGAAGTCACTGCTGTGAATAGCACATTGGATAGCTCGCCTGAAGCCATCAATAGCGACCCTTACGGCTCGTGGATGTTCAAGATGAAGCCAGACAATGCGTCGGATGTAGCAGCACTGATGGATGCCGCTGCGTATCAAACGCACGTCGATAGCGAAGCACATTAACTTCAAAATCAAAAGCTAGCCACAGAGAACACAGAGTTCACAGAGAGCTTGGTTTGAAGTTTTTCTCTGTGCGCTCTGTGCTCTCTGATGTGGCCACTAGCCATTCGACTAAGCCCGCAAGCGGGCAAGTCCCTGGTTATGTGGCAACATGTGTTTTTGTTTGCCGCTTCTTGATCCATTCAATACTTTTTAATTTTTCCAAGCCATGATAAAAACCGACCAATTTGTAAATCGCCACAACGGCCCTTCCGACTCAGACATTCAAGCCATGCTGAGCAAAATCAACGCGCGCTCTGTAGATGAACTGATCGATCAAACCATTCCTGCGGCAATTCGTTTGAAGCAGCCGCTGAACCTACCAGACGGCTTAACTGAATACGCGTATCACCAGCATTTGCGCGGCATGGCGGCGAAAAACAAGTTGTTTAAGACCTATATCGGTTTGGGTTATTACGACACGATTGTGCCGCCTGTGATTCAGCGCAACATTTTGGAAAATCCCGGTTGGTACACGGCTTACACGCCTTACCAAGCGGAAATCGCGCAGGGTCGTTTGGAAGCCTTGTTGAATTTTCAAACCATGGTGATGGATTTAACCGGCATGGAAATCGCCAACGCATCATTGCTAGATGAAGCAACGGCAGCGGCAGAAGCGATGGTGATGTTGCATGGTCTGCGTACACGTGAGGCGGTTGAGCAAGGCAAAAATAGTTTCTTTGTGTCGCACGAATGCTTTCCGCAAACCATTGAACTGCTCAAAACGCGCGCTAAACCGCTGGGCATCGAATTGGTTATTGGCAATTTCAAAACCGTGACGCTGAACGACACTTTGTATGGCGCGCTGCTGCAATATCCAACGGTGGATGGTGCGGTGCATGATTACGCGGATTTTGTGTCGCGTGCCAAATCACACGGCATGACCATCGCCGTGGCGGCAGACATTTTGAGTCTGGTGTTACTCACGCCGCCCGGTGAATGGGGTGCGGATGTGGTGCTGGGTTCAACGCAACGCTTCGGTGTGCCTATGGGTTACGGTGGCCCACACGCGGCTTACTTCGCTTGCCGCGATGCTTACAAACGTTCTATGCCGGGGCGCATCATCGGCGTGTCGCAAGATGCCGATGGCAATCCTGCCTTGCGCATGGCATTGCAAACCCGCGAGCAACATATTCGTCGCGAAAAAGCCACGTCCAATATTTGCACAGCGCAAGCGTTACTGGCAATTATGGCGAGTATGTACGCGGTGTATCACGGTGCAGAAGGTCTGCGTGGCATTGCACTTCAAGTGCATTTGTCCGCCGTGACCTTGGCAGACGAATTGAAAAAACTCGGCTACACCATAAGCGATGCTGTGTTCTTTGACACCCTCAAACTCATCCACACCGACAACGTAAAAATTCACGCGCTGGCAGAATCGGCTCGCATCAATTTCCGTTACACCGATGAAGGCTTGACCATCGCCATTGACCAAACCACCGATGCCGCCGCGCTGAACGCGATGCTCAGTGTGTTGGCGCAAGCGGCAGGCAAGTCCGCGCCGCGTGTCACCCAGGCGCAAATTTCTGCCGAAGCGGTTCGCGTTAAGCCGCGCCAGTCGGACATATTGAGTCACCCGGTATTCAACACTTACCATTCCGAATCGGAGATGATGCGTTACATCAAGCGGCTGGAAAACAAAGATTTGTCGCTCACGCACTCAATGATTTCGCTCGGCTCTTGCACCATGAAACTCAATGCCGCATCTGAATTGATTCCGCTCACTTGGCCTGAATTCGCCAATCTGCACCCCTTTGTTCCGGTTGAGCAAGCCGAAGGTTATCAAGAAATCATCGCGGGATTGGATGCGGATTTGTCCGAAATCACCGGCTTCGCCAAGATGAGTTTTCAGCCCAACAGTGGCGCGCAAGGTGAATATGCGGGACTGTTAGTAATTCAGGCTTATCACCGTTCGCGTGGCGAAGGGCAGCGTAATGTCGCGCTGATTCCCGCCTCGGCACACGGCACCAACCCCGCCAGTGCCGCGATGTGCGGCATGAAAATCGTGGTGGTGAAATGCGACAGCAAAGGCAATATCGACATTAACGATTTGCTCGAAAAAGCTATCCAGCATCAAGACGATTTGTCTTGCCTGATGGTCACCTACCCCAGCACCCACGGCGTGTATGAGGAAGGCATCAAGGATATCACGCAGATCATTCACGATCACGGCGGACAAGTTTATATGGACGGCGCGAACATGAATGCGCAAGTCGGACTCACCAGCCCCGGCAATATCGGCGCGGACGTGTGTCACCTCAACTTGCACAAAACGTTTGCCATTCCTCACGGCGGTGGCGGGCCGGGTATGGGACCGATTGGTGTCGCCGCGCATCTCGCGCCATTTTTGCCTTCTCACCCCGTGGTTAAAACAGGCGGCGCGCAAGGCATCCACGCTGTGTCGGCTGCACCCTACGGCAGCGCGTTGATACTGTTAATCTCGTATGGTTACATCAAAATGCTCGGCGGTACTGGGCTGCGTGAAGCTACCCGCATGGCGATTTTGAACGCCAACTACATCAAGGACTCACTCAAAGATCACTACCCCACTCTGTACGTCGGCACAAATGGCCGCTGCGCGCACGAGATGATTTTGGATTGTCGCGCCTTCAAGCCCGAAGGTGTCGAAGTTGCCGACATCGCCAAACGCCTGATGGATTATGGCTTCCATGCCCCCACCACCTCTTTTCCGGTGGTGGATACGCTGATGGTCGAGCCGACCGAAAGCGAATCCAAAGCCGAGCTGGATAGATTCTGCGCGGCGATGATTGCGATTCGTGGCGAGATTGAAGAAGTCATCACCGGCAAAGTGGACAAAAAGAATAACGTCATCAAACATGCACCACACACCGCAAAAGCAGTGGTGACCAGCGATTGGACGCGCCCCTATACCCGCGAACAGGCTGCCTATCCTTTGCCTTACGTGCGCGAAAATAAATTCTGGCCGAGTGTGGCACGGGTGGATAATGTGTACGGCGACAAAAATCTGATTTGCGCCTGCCCACCGATTGAAAGTTATATGTAACAACATCCATTCGCCCTGAGCTTGTCGAAGGGCGATGTACAACACTTATAAAATGCTGCGTCATTCCCGCGCAGGCGGGAATCCAGCGGGTTTATTTTACATTCTGCGTAGCAGACTAAAATTGATTGTCTCGCTACGCGGGTCTATTGCATCAACTGGATTCCCGCTTTCGCGGGATAACCAGCGACTTGCCCACTTGTGGGCTTAGTCGAATGGCTAGTAGCTGTACCAATGACAAACCAACACACTCAAGGAGAACACCATGACAAAAGAAACCTCAACCAACACCGCCACAACCCTAGGCGGCGCACCCGTCACCCTGTTCGGCACATTCCCAACCGTCGGACAAACCGCCCCTGCCTTCGCGCTAGTGAACAAAGATTTGAAAGATATTTCGCTGAATGATTTTGCCGACAAGCGCAAAGTGCTGAACATCGTACCCAGCCTGGACACCCCTACCTGCCAGGCTTCCGCACGTCACTTCAACCAATCTGCCAGCGGCCTGGACAACACCGTAGTCATCAACATCTCTGCCGACCTGCCGTTTGCGATGGCGCGTTTTTGTGCCAGCGAAGGTTTGGACAACGTGGTGAATTTATCCGTCATGCGCGGACGTGACTTCATGCGTAACTACGGTGTGAAAATCGCCGATGGCGTATTGGCAGGGCTCACAGCGCGTGCGGTCATCGTGTTGGATAGCAACAACGTAGTGCGCTACACCGAACTTGTGCCGACGATAGAACAAGAGCCGAATTACGATGCGGCGTTAGCGGCGTTGAAGGGCATCTAAGCTCTAGTTCGGTAGTGAAGTTCAGTCCTTTTCCAGGCTAACAACTACTATGCGACATCTGGATGCATACTCAACAAACATAGCTGATATGCTCAAAGCAATAGAACGTTGTCTCCAACTAAGGCAGCATATGCCTGCCTTAGTTTTGATTTATTCACTTATTGATAGCATTGCTTGGGCAGCCGCAAAAAATCGAAATGCAGGTGTTAGAAATAATTTTGAACAATGGGTTACTGAATGGCTACTTCCAGAACTATCTGCAAATCTAACTGCAACAGACCTTTACGCCGCACGATGCGCTGTTCTGCATACTTTAACAGGGACTTCGGACCTATTTTCTAAAGGAGCCGCAAAAAGAATTATTTATGCTTGGGGTGCTGCAAGTGCAGACATTTTGCAGTCAGCTATTACAGATTGTTCATTAACAACTAACCATATTGCAATTCACTACGACGACCTGCACGGCTCCCTCAACAAAGCCATCAATAATTTCTTTACTTTCGCTGATAGCAACCCAATACTCTTTGCTCGCTTAGAAGATGCGGCTCAAAAGCACTATGCAAACATATAATGGTAAACACCCTATAAAGAACTGCTTTTCTGCAACTTAAATATCTTTCGTGTACTCTGCGACACAGCAAGTGTAGGGTGGGCATGTTTCATCTGCCCACGCGGAAAAACGGTGGGCAATTTGCCCACCCTACAAAGAACGGTTTCTCTGTAATCCAAATGCCTTCAGAATACTCTGCGACACAACTACCCCCAACGTATAACCCGCCACAAACGGATCAAGTAAATAATCCCAAAGGTTAGTCGATTCATACCAGCCCACAGCCCAAGCAAGCGTTGCGCAAGCGATGCACAGCGTGAGCCAATAAGTTTTCCAATACCACGCAACTAATGCAATCAACAACACGGTTGTTACAAATGACGCGTTGCCGTAACCCAAGCGATACGGGTCATACGCACCGACACCCAACGCCATGGGATACAAAGCCAGCGCAGCAATCGCAATCAACCCAAACAAGATCAAGCGATTTTTATTATCCAGCGTGGCGCAGCTTAACCACGGCTTTGCCAGCACGCTGCACAACAGCAACAGTGTGGTGATACTGACATCACCGATGCCACCGCGAAGATAGGCGGCGAGCGATAAGCCACTGATGGGCAACATCGCATAAACAAAAATCGCACCAAGCAACATCGCCAAGCGCGGCTTGGTTAGCCGCTTAACGCTGGGCAAGAGTAGGGCGGCTGAAGCGATGATGCTTGCCGAGCCTATCAATCCCGTGAAGTCGGTAAACATCATCGCGCTTGCCCCGATGTTGTCGCAACCGAGTTTTTAATCTGCGCATCTAGCCACGCCTTTGTGAATTGCACATCTTTGATGAAGCTGCGATTCCAGGTGTAAACCAGATGAAAGTCGCCGTTGTGTGTTTGGATTAAATACGGGTAAGAAAACTCAAAGTCACACTGTTGAGCCACACATTTATTGCGTTGCGCGGATTGCGCATAGCTATTGACATCTGTGATGGTTGCGTCGGTTTGCTTCGCCAACTGTTGGTTGGTTTGCGCAAAACTATGGGGTGAAACGGAGTGATTTTTTTGCTGGTCTTCTAGTAGAAAAATGTTTTGCCACGTCGCACCGCTATCGGCTGAAATCAATAAAGACAAGGCATTGCGGCCTGTCTCAAGATTGTTCAACGCAACCAGAATTTTTCCATCGGGTAACGCCACTCCTGCTATCGCGGCATCGGGGTTCGCTAAAGTTATTTTGCTTGGCGCGCTCCAATGTTGCCCACCATCAATGGTATGCGTGGCGATGATGCGTTTCGGTGGTGCGCCAACATGACGCATCAATACTGTCGCCTGTTTGTCGCTCTGCACCAAGATTATTGGTTGGATGCCGAGTTTTCCTGAACTCAATCGTTGTTTGTCGAGCACTTCACCGCTTTGCGAAAGATGCAGCAACTCGCCAAACTTCCCGAGAAATTCGTGGTAAATCGGCAAGCCTATCGTGCCATCGTCGTAGGCAAACGGCGTACCTTTAACCAAGGTGCTGATGTTGATGAACGGTGAGGTAATCAGGCGGCGCGGCGCGCTCCATGTTGCGCCTTCGTCGTGAGAATTCATCGCGGTGATGGAGCTCCCCGCCCAGCCACCCAACGAAACTGTGACGTAATACAGCCACAACGACCCGTCCGCATCCCTTGCAGGAAGCGGGTTGCCGAGCTTTTTCACGTAGCGCGACAAGGCTTGTTGCGTTTGCTCGCGGTTGATAACACTTTGCGCCGCGCCCCATTGTTTGCCATCAAATACCGCGCTTTGTATATCAACATCCTGCGCGCCTTCCCGGCTTCCCGCAAACCAGAACGCGCGAATACGCCCATCGTTCAACTCGATTAACGAGGCGGCATGAGTGGAGATATTGTGTTGTGTGGAAACAAAGTGCGTTTGCAGAGTAGCCGCACTATTCGACTGCGCAACGACAGGCACTTGAAGAAGGGCGGGGGCAGGGCGGTGTGAAACTTTATACGCCGCCGCACCCGCAGCGACAATAACTAAAGCAAGTAACGAATGCCGTAAGGTCAACATTAACGGCACATCTGAGCAAAGGTTTGCGGCGGAATGTTTTTTATTTCCGCTGTCGATTCCACCAACAATTCTCTGACGAATAAATTCTCAAAAAAATTGCCATTGAAGAGCATATCTTTTAACTCGTCCCCAGATTGCCGCCCGCGTATGTCCAACCGCTGACCGATTACTTTGCAATCAAAGCAGTGTCCACGTTTGGCATTTGATTGTAACGATTCTTGCACGGCAAAAAAAACGTAGCGGCTCGCCAAATCAGCCGCCGTGAGGTTTTGGTCTTCGCTATAACCGTAAATTTCCGCGCCCGGCAATATAAAACGATGCCCTTCGTCATGCGCCCTGAAATTGCACGGCACCCAGACGATTTTGCCCGCCACATATTGCTGTGTGGCAACGCTGTAGTTACCCAACACACCATCAAAAGGTTTCAGGAATGCCGCAAAAATTAGCAGTAGCAACAATGCAACTACATTCGTTGCGGGTCGGGTGAAATCTGATTTCACAATTGCAAACACAATCAAAATAATTGCCACTGAACACAGCAACCAAAAGCTGATTGAGTATAAATCTGCGTTGTTCATTTCGTTTTGCAAACGCAAGGCGAGGGCGGCTAAACCAACGATCAACACGCCCGCCAGCAATAGTGTCGCAATAAAAACTTTGCGGTTAATGCGCTGCCAATTCAAAGCGCACAGCAACGCCACGGCTGGCATCACATCCAACAAATAACGCCCTGAGCGTTGGCTAGGCAAAGCAAAGCTGATGAAAAATGCCGCAATCAATAGCCACAGTAGTTTTTCGTCATTGCTAAGTTGCTGGCGATTTCTGTACGCCACAACAAACAATGCGATGACGATGAATGTCAACAATCCCGCGTTGGTTAAAAACGCCAGAATGTAGCTCCAAATACTTGAGCCACCCCATAGCAATTTCTCCAAATAGCCCGGCCCGTGTGGGTCAAACTTGCCAACATTTTCGCCCACCACAAACTCTTTCCACACCGCTTGTGGATTGGGATCGAGCGCAAACCACAAAGCAAAAATTGCCACTGCCACAGCGATAGTGATGAAAACTTTTAACGCATCCTGTTTGATGAATTCCATCACCCGATATTGCCGTTGATGCCAATACCAAACTGCTAAACCCAGCGTAACGGGCAAGCCCAGCGCGAAGGATTTATATAAAAATCCAATGCCAACACTGATGCCAAGTAACAACGGAATCACCCAACGCGAGGCGAGTGCTTGCCGCCAATACAGCAGCACAAAAAACGGCAGGGAGAGCCAAAACACTTCCGGCGGATTGGTTAAGAAGGGGCGGCCAAACCGATAGGTGGTAAAAAATGCGAGGAAGGTGAGGGCGGCAATAAAGCCTGTTTCAATTTGCTTGGAAAGTTTCCAGCCCAACATGAAAAGCATGGATGCTGTCAGCAACGTGTAGATCACGCTGGGATAGCGCAGCTTCCACAATGTCCAATCTTGACCCCAACTCGTAGAGACGATGCCCTGCCAAAACAATAGCGGCGGCTTGGTGTTGCGCATGTTGTCCATGCCCGAATGCAGTGGCAATAAATTGCCGCTATTCGCGGTTAAACGAACGATATGCTCGTAAGGATATTCATCGCCGTTCTTTGGAATGTGCTGGCTATCGAGTCCGTAAAAATAGGTGAATACAGCCAGCGCGCAGGCTGCAAAATACCAAACTAACCGCACTCGCGCGTCCGATAGCCTCATCTTTGGTTGTCAGAATCCAGCTCTGGAATATTCGGCAGGGCAATTTCATCGACTTCTTTGTGGCTACGAAACGTCCAGAAATTATTCACCAAGAAATTGAACACGCTGGCGAACACGATGGCAGATGCGTTGGCGACAAGATAGTGAAAGTGCAGTGCCAGCAGCTTGGTCAAAATAAATTGCAACACGATGCCAACCCAGCACGCCAGCGCGTATTGCCCAAAATGCAGCAGCAAATGTTTGTCGGGAGAATGTTGCCGATCACGCCAAGTCCAAGCGCGATTCCAGAAAAAGTTATTGATGGTGGCGACAAAGATCGCCAACGCCAGTGATACGTTCAAACGCATGTCGGTGGCGGGTATCGCGCTGAACAAAAACTCTTGTCCAAGGTATAGCACGCTCAAATTCACCACCACGCCAGACGCACCGACCGTGCCAAATTTCATAAAACGCTTCTTGAACACCCAAGCAAACAGTGGCTGCTCGGTGAGGCGCAACAACCAACTCATGCTGCTTGCCCATCGGGTATTGCTATCGCGCCCAACATCTCATGCGCTTTTGCCAGCACTTGTTCCACAGAAATTTGCTTCAGACATTGGTTGTCTCCATCACAAGGTGAAGCGCGATGATTGTAGGCGGTGAGGCAAGGTGAACAGGGCAGGGCGCGGTGGAAGCAATAACTATTGCTGCCGAGAGATTTGTACAACACGGGCGTTTCCGGGCCGAAGAAAATAATCGTAGGTAACTGTGGCGTGAGCGCGGCAAATTGTCCGGGCCCACCATCATTGGTTACCAACAATGCAGCACGATGAAACACCGCCAACAGGTGACGCACTGATTTGGTATAGCCCGCCAAATTGATACAGCTGGTATTTTGGCAATACTCGACGACTTCCTGCGCTATGGCTCGGTCACCTTTCAAGCCGATTACAGCCACTGCGTAGCCTTCGTCCAATAAAATTTTGCTCAAATGGAAATAATGCTTCAACGGCCATGCCCTTATCGGCAAAATTCCCCCACTCGGATAAATCAACACTAATTTTTTACCCTGAATGGTTGGGTAAAGATTATGCAGCTCTTTATGGATAGCCTCTAGTTCACCCGTAGCGAATTCCAACACCGGCGTTTTTCCCGTGTAGGGTGGCGGGAAAAGTTTGTTCGGCGGGCTGGTCAACGATTCCAATGCTGCCGCAAGCGATAAAAATTGCTGCGTTAAATGTCGATACGGGTTGTAGATCACAGGGCGATTGATAAACGAGCCGCGATACAAGCCTTCTTGCGTATGCGGGTGAAAGCCAACGCGAAATGCCGCACCTGAAAGATAAGAAAAAATGCTACTGATGCGCGCAAACAATTCACAATCAATCACCGCATCGATTTTCAGTTGACGCATTCTGCGTATCGCCCACACGCTATCCTTAACCAAGCTTTTCAACGAACTATCGTCCAGCGTCAGCACATTTTCTATTGGAACGACATTCAGCAAATCCAACACTTCACGATTCTTGGCAAACATCAGTACGTGTATAGATGCTTCTGGATACTGTTGTTTGAGGCGCATAAACATGGGCTGAGCAAGCACCAGACTGCCCATCTCGGAGAGCAAAATCACCAGAATTTTAGTCGGTGGCACACCGTCAGGCTCGTTATAAACAATACGATTCACCCCGGACAATAGCGCGCAAATGGGTACGCCTAGGTATCGGTCGATTGCGCGCTGGGTTTTGATATTCATCTGGTGAGTTACGGCTTGAACAGGTCGGGATTATCGGGGATTTCAACCGCCCAAGCAATCAAAGCCAACGGTGAGTGCTACAATT
The DNA here is from genome assembly GCA_040079595.1 of Gallionella sp. GTDB lineage: Bacteria > Pseudomonadota > Gammaproteobacteria > Burkholderiales > Gallionellaceae > Gallionella. The sequence goes on along the minus strand of JBEBKA010000011.1, from coordinate 30,071 downwards.
CGCGCCTTTCAATTTAGGCGGATTTGCCATGCACACACTGATTTGCGGTTCGATGGCTTACGACACCATCATGGTGTTTCAAGATCAATTCAAGAAGCACATTCTCCCTGAAAAGATTCACATTTTGAACGTGGCCTTTCTCGTACCCGAAATGCGCCGCGAGTTTGGCGGCTGCGCGGGCAACATCGCCTATAACCTGATGCTGCTGGGCGAACAGCCGCGCATCATGGCAACGGTAGGCGATGATTTCACCAACTACACGCAACGCTTGAACACACTGGGTTTGTCGCAAGCACACATCCGTCACATTCCCGGCAGTTACACCGGACAGGCTTTTATCACCACGGATTTGGACGACAACCAGATTACGGCTTTTCATCCCGGCGCAATGGGCATGTCGCATCTCAATCACGTGAGCGATGCCAAAGATATTTCGCTCGGTATCGTTTCACCCGATGGACGCGATGGCATGTTGCAACATGCGCGTGAATTCCGTGAAGCGGGTATCCCTTGGGTGTTTGACCCAGGCCAGGGCATGCCGATGTTCAGTGGTGAAGAGTTGCTGAATTTTGTCGCGCAAGCCGACTACGTGACGGTGAACGATTACGAAGCGCAAATGTTGCAAGACAAAACGGGCAAGAAGATTGCCGAGCTTGCCAAAGGTAAACGTGCGTTCATCATCACCCGTGGCGGTGAAGGCTCAACCATTTATGCCGATGGCAAAGAAATCATCATCCCTTGCGCCAAACCCGCCGCGCTACTTGATCCAACGGGCTGCGGCGATGCCTATCGCGCAGGCTTGTTGCACGGCATCAAGAAAGGCTGGGATTGGGAAACCACGGGGCGTTTAGCCTCGTTACTCGGCTCACTTAAAATCGCCAGCCGTGGCGGACAAAATCACACACCGAGCAAGGAGGATCTGGAGCGGCAATTCAGACAACACTTTGGTTTTGCCCTCACGTTGTAACAACTGCAAATCAAACTCTTGTAGGAGTGATCCATGCGCGCTCCTACAAGAACATGTTATTTATCGATGATCTATCTGAGTTAAAATCACCACTCACGTCCAAGGCAACAAATCATGTATCCCCGTTTATTCCTTATTGTCATAGAAATTATTCTTATTACCATCTTAGATTACAAGATGGCCTCACATTTCTATTCGCTAGATGTACTGTATTGCTTACCCGTTATTCAAGTCGCCCGCTTTAATGCGTTCCAATCACTGCGCCGTTCTGATTCACAAGTCCTGACCATCATTGCCATCTTATGTGCGCTTGCGTGGAGTTTCGCCGAAGCCGCCATTCTTTGGCCAAACTTTCCACTCGGTGCATTTTTGATGAATGTAGTGACCCGTGCCGTTACCTTTACGGTGATTGGGCGCGTCATCACCAAAATTTGGAAAGATAAAGCGTACTCCCATAAAGACGAGCTCACTGGACTGGCGAATCGTTCAGAATTTATTAAAAAACTAGACGCACAACAAACAAAAAGCGAGCGACTTCACGAGCCTTACTCCCTGCTCTTTTTTAACATCGACCACTTCAGAATGCTCAACGTCAAGCTGGGCCATGAAATAGGCGATGCAGCACTCAAAGTTTTGGCCAACATATTGCAAGAAAATTCGCGTAACGTCGATTTCGCATCACGTTTGGGCGGAGATGAATTTGTATTATTGTTGCCTCAAACTGACAGACAAACCTGTGAAATGCTGGGTGCAAGGATCACCCGCTCTGCCGAGAAAAAATTTAGTCAACACGATTGGGGCATTGCTTTGTCGTTTGGTCACGTCACCGAAATCGGCAAAAGCCGAGGGGTTGATGAGCTACTGCGGGTAGCGGATGAAAACATGAAATCGAACAAGCAGAGCAAAGAATAGCCTTTTGAGCGCTTGTGGCGAGGTATCGAATCACCATTTATCCCGAACGAATCTCACGTCATTGCGAGCGCGGTGAAGCAATCCAAGGTTTTTGCGCAGGGGAATTTGCACGCATCACCTGAAATATCTCCCGATCTTCCAAGCGAATTGCTGTCAGCGCACCGCCCCACAAACAGCCCGTATCCAGCGCAATAATTTTTTCTTGGTGCAACAAACCCAACGCTGACCAGTGTCCAAAAATAATTGTCGTATCAGAATTTGCTCGTTTTGGCACATCAAACCAAGGTCGATAACCACGTGGAATATCTTGGGTCTCCCCTTTGAATTTGAATTCCATTTCGCCGCTGTCAGTGCAGATTCGCAATCGGGTAAACGCATTGATGATCACCCTCAGCCTGTCGTATCCGCGCAAATTGTCCCGCCAATGATTGGGCTGATTGCCGTACATGTGCGCCAACAAATCCACATAATGATTGCCCTGCAAGGCTTGCTCTGCCTCATTTGCCAAGGCTACCGCTTGAGTGACCGACCAGTCCGCCAACAATCCCGCGTGAACCAACACGCAATCTTTTTCCGCGTGTAATAACTTCCGATGACGCAACCAAAACAACAATTCATCGCGATCCGGTGCATCAAGAATTTCATCCAGCGTATCGCTTTTATGTAACTCGGCCACTCCTTCTGCCACGGCCAGCAAATGCAAATCATGGTTGCCCAGTACCGTTACCGCACTTTCGCCCAGCGATTTAACCAGGCGCAACACCGCCAAAGAATCCGGCCCTCGATTCACCAAATCGCCCACCAACCAAAGCTGGTCATGGTTCGAATCAAACTGAATTTTTTCCAGCAACTGCACCAACTCCGTATAGCAGCCCTGCACATCGCCTATTGCATAAATCGCCATCGCATTTCCTTAGCGTGTTTCCCTGTAAAATAGCCTATCAGATTTTTATGTCGACCCAATTAAATCAACCCATTTTTTGTACTGCTTCCCCTCTCTTTGAAATTGTTTCGTTAAAGACGTACTGCAAGCAGTCTATCGGGTATTGCCTTAATCGCAAAAACTGCCTACACTGCTAGCAGTGAAATCATTTTGGATTTTTGCAATGGCAGCACTTACGATTAGAAATATCGATGATGAAGTCAAGAACCGCTTGCGCTTGCAAGCAGCGCAGCATGGTTGTTCTATGGAGCAAGAGGTGCGAGAAATTTTGTTGCGCGCAGTACTTCCAAAGCGGAATCAGCCCTCTTTTGCGCAGCGAATTCAAAAGCATTTTGCGTCTTTAGATGTAGATGCCTTGCCCATCCCCAATCGTCAAACTGTTAGAACACCGCCAACGTCGCAAAGCTAAATCATGCAGTCCATATTGCTGGATACCAATGTGTTATCCGAGTTGATGCGCCCAAAACCATCTACTGCGGTGCTTAGTTGGTTTTCACAGCAAGGTGACACCGAGTTTTATACCAGCGCAATCACGGAAGCCGAATTGTTACTGGGGGTAGCTATGCTGCCAAGCGGCAAACGAAGAGACGCTTTTGCCGATGCCGTTGAGCGCATGTTCGATCAAGATTTTGTTGGATCTTGCCTGCCATTCGATGAGTTAGCCGCTCACGAGTATGCTGCTTTGGTTGCTATTCGTAGTAAAACGGGTTTACCCATTTCAACCGAAGATGCCCAAATAGCAGCGATTGCGCTGCAAAGGGGGATGGCATTAGCAACTCGCAACACTAAAGATTTTCTGGGAATAGATAAATTGGTTTTACTTGATCCGTGGTTTGCACTTAATCCTTAGGGAGTTACACATGATGAACATGACCAGCTCCCAGCTCTATTTCCGCCTGCTTAATTACGTCAAACCTTATTGGCGAGTCTTCGCAATTTCCATACTCGGCACAGCCATCACAGCAGCGACTGAACCCCTGTTGCCCGCCTTGTTGAAACCCTTGTTGGATGGCACATTTGTTCACAAAGATAACACCATCATGCAGCTTGCGCCGCTATTCATTTTGGTAATTTTTTTCGTGCGCGGCGTTGCTTCTTTTGTTGCTGCCTACGCTATCGGTTGGGTGGGCAATAAAGTTGTAATGGATTTACGCGACGAAATGTTTCACAAACTACTCACGCTTCCAACCCGCTATTACGACGATCACGCGACGGGAAACCTCATCTCCAAGCTGACCTTTGACGTGACGCAAGTCACTGCTGCTGCCACCAACGTAGTGACTGTTTCGATTCGCGACTCCATTATCATCGTTGGGCTGCTCGGCTGGCTGTTTTACCTTAATTGGAAACTGACTTTGCTCAGCTTGGTAATGGCTCCCGTTATTGCTTTCATGCTAAAAATCATTAACGCACGATTGCGGGATGCCAGCCGCGATTCGCAACGCGCCATGGGAGACATCACCCAAGTTATCGAAGAAAGCATTGCCGCGCACAAAGTGGTCAAGCTGTTCGGCGGGCAGCAATATGAGAGCGGCCGCTTCAACGAGCAAGCCAACTGGGTGCGCCGCCACACCATGAAGCAAACCATGGCAGCGGCAATCAATGTCCCTGCCGTGCAAATGATTGCGGCTATCGCGCTTTCCATTATTGTTTATCTCGCTACGGTGCAATCCCGCAGCGATGAAACTACGGTTGGCGGATTCCTTTCATTTATTGCAGCCATGCTGATGCTAACCGCACCAATTAAGCGTTTAACAGGGGTTAGCGAATACCTGCAACGCGGTCTTGCGGCCTCAGAAAGCGTATTTGAATTGCTTGATACCCCCGGCGAAATTAACAATGGGGAAGCTCAAATCGGACGCGCTGCGGGACACATTTCGTTTGAACACGTGAGCCTGTCCTACCAGCAGGATGACCGCTTGGCATTGCGCGACATCGATCTGGAAATTCCCGCCGGGCAATCTGTCGCATTGGTGGGCGCGTCGGGTAGCGGAAAAACTACCATGGCAAATCTCGTCCCACGATTTTATTTGCCCAGTAGCGGACGCATTACACTGGACGGACATGACCTTGCTGATCTTGCATTGGCTAGTTTGCGCGCCAACATCGCGCTGGTTAGCCAGGAAGTTGTATTGTTCAATGACACCATTTCAGCCAACATTGCTTACGGGCAAATGCGCGAAGTACCCGAAGCGGAAATCATCGCTGCCGCGCAAGCCGCCCATGCGATGGAATTTATTCGAGAGATGCCGCAAGGACTAAATACGCTAGTTGGTGAACGTGGGGTAAAACTATCCGGTGGACAACGCCAGCGCATCGCCATTGCGCGCGCCATACTCAAAAATGCGCCCATCCTGATACTGGATGAGGCCACATCCGCGTTGGACAGCGAATCGGAACGCCACGTCCAAGCCGCACTAGAAACGCTTATGCAAGGTCGCACCTCACTAGTCATCGCACACCGCTTATCTACCATCGAAAAAGCGGATCGTATAGTCGTTCTGCAAAAGGGAGAGATTGTCGAAATCGGCACACACCAAGAATTACTAGCGAAAGGTAGTGTGTATGCGCAGCTGCACCGTATTCAATTTAGTGCCACTGGTAATGCATGACTGAACAATTCAGAAATATTCTGCTCATCCAGTTGGGTGATATTGGTGACGTGGTGCTAACCACACCAACCATCCGAGCCGTAAAAGAAACTTACCCTGATGCTCGCATTTCTATTCTGGTTCGCAAGCCATTTGGAAGCCTGTTAATAGCCGATCCTCATCTTTATGAAGTCGTTGAAACAACCAAAACTCGCGGTAGTTTACTAAGTGCTATTCGAGAACACTTGCGCTTCGCGCTCCGCCTTCGTCGGGCACAATATGACCTAGTAATTGACTTGCGAACTGGTGATCGAGGAGCACTTCTTTGCTTTCTTACCGGTGCACCAATGCGGGTTGGTCAATACGTACAAGAAAAGCAAATCTGGCGCAATTTTGTTTTCACAAAAGTTCTTTATGACACTCCTGTAGCAGCCTTACCAGTACATCCTGGCGCAGATCAATCTCTTCGTATCGTGCGTGTCATTGGTATTGATACGCCAGATTCTACTCCCAAGATATACCTCTCCTCACCTGACCAAATTCACGCCCTCGAACTCCTAAACGAGATGGGAGTGATGCCAAAAAAATTTATAACTATCAACCCTTTTTCACGATGGAAATACAAAGAATGGAGCAACGACAAGTGGGGAGAAGTAATTGATCGAACATGGGAAACATACCAAATACCCGCTGTATTGATCGGCTCTCCTGAAGAGTCCATAGGCTGCCAAGAAATTGTTATGGGTCGTGAAGGACGCGCTTTTAATCTAGCAGGTAAAACGTCACTTGGGGAACTTGCGGCGGTTATATCTACGAGCGCACTTCACCTAGGTGTTGACAGTGCTGCACCACACATCGCTGCCGCAGTGGGTGTACCGACTGTCACGATACATGGCCCTACTGATTGGCGAAGTTGGCGCATCGTCGATAACTACCACAAAGTGGTTAGCCCTTTGGTGGATTGCCTCCCTTGTAACAAAACAGGATGCAGCGGAAGCGGCAAGAGTAAATGCCTCGATGACCTTCTTGTGCCAGAACCTGTCGTTTACGAGACTCTTAAATTGTTAGCCGCTTTCCTGAAAGTATAAATGCCGCAACCATATTCAACGTCCAAATCTTTGGCATCTAAATTCACATTTAGATGCAACGCTTGGCACTCGAATTCAGCGGATCTATAGAGGAACAACTATGGCAACGATAATGTCGCTTTGCACACGGATGATATAGCGGCTGTCAATTTTTTTGATGCAATTGAACACCTCGGAAATGTCAGGTCGCCCCTCACGACCATCGAATGTTCGCGCATCATCAATATAGATCACATGCTCCCGAACCGGATGGATCGCAATTTGGTCCAGCGAAATAAGAATCGGATCTTCAACTTCACCCTTGCCCGTTTCACCGCCGCTATAATGCCCGTCAAGCCAGAAAACTGCTGGTTCATGCAGCGATGAAAGGATCGTCGGTAATTCCTCTGCACAATCTCCATGCACGATACGAACATTCTTATCCGTCGCGAAACGAATGCAAGCTTTTTTATAAAGTGCCTCGTCAACTTCCATCGAGATCACGCTTGAATACATATCCTTAATCGCCGCCACCGTATCGCCGTGATAAGTTCCCGTTTCGATGAATACTTGGGGATGAGGATCAGGAGTGTTGTGCCGGATCACCGCCAGTTTTACCGATTGTGGGGGCAGGTGATACTCTCCACGGAGGATAGCCTCACAATAACGCCGCTCCCTACGGCGACGATCATTCTGACGTTTCAGTGACCGAAAGAATCCATTTTTTTGTGACATACTGTTCCTTCAAAAATTTTAAGCGAGCGTACCACGCATCAAAAGCCCTATCAAAATGAATCTCCCAAAATAGCTAAGTCCTGCTAAAAATCTGAAAACGACAAAGTGCATTTATCGGTATTTGTAAATTTGAATCGGCATCTCCGAACCATTTGGTGGGAAGAAATATTTGCTGGCCGACTTGATTAAGCAATGCCGCGCTGAGACTGAATTGGCTGTTTGAGCAAATAAGGTATTTAGCCAATCTTATCAAGGCATGTGCTGTATGAGGATTTCCACCGACCACAAAAGAACAATGTGTAAAAAGTTCGAGCAAATTTTCTTTAATAAAACCTGACACTTCTGAGTCCGAAATTACGATTACAGCGGTGATGAATTTGGAGATGGGTTTTGCCAAATTAATAAAGTCTATGTCATCAACTAGATAACTCGCGACATTCACATAATCCCCGCGCCTGATATGGATGCAAAGGTAATCATTGTCACCGGTAATCTGGCGGCATTCTTCAGCGACTAAATGCTTAACGGGGAAAAGCTCTCTTACTTCTGGCTGGCGCAAAGCCTCAATTGCTAAACTTATCTTTTCGACACCATCTGGAATAACAACGAGCTTATCCCGCTTGAAAAAAAATTTCACAACTTTCTTGGTGGAAAAAACTTCTGCAGGCAACTCATATTCTCCGAGTTCGTAATTCCAATGTGATATTTCTCCCTTATTTCCTACGGTAGCGGCTTTCCCCTGCTGTTTGAAATAATCCAAATCAGCATAGACCTTACGACCTGCTTCCTTCAGATAAAAATAGATTGCTGCGCTGAGTATTTGTGCGCCTAGTCCACCCGTAAAAGTAACAAGGACTTCTGAATTTTGATTAAGGTTTTGGCTCATAAGTTTTACTGACATAATGTAGCATTGTACCAACTATATGAATTTCCCAATCTGCATAGGTCTGAGAAATTTGAGTGCCTCACCCAACAATCGACAGTACATGAAAATAGCCATTTGCACCGACATCCGTCAATTTCACCTCGACCGACTTCGCGACCGTAATTGGTCGCAACAATTTTTAGGTTCAGCATGGATAACCAGTTTGTATGAACGTGAAGCGGAAATGGGCATTGAAGTGGCATCTGGAGATGTCGCAATAAAGCGGGTAAAGTCGGGGGAGTGGCAAGCAAGTGATGTGTTCGTGATTCAAGAAATGGATGCGCGTCATGGCTCAGAGCTATGCCAACTCGGTGCAATTCCGTCAGTTCTCACAATGCTCGAATCACCGCTTGTGGCATACCGCAGTGTTGATCGGCTTATGCGGTCACAGGTAAAGTTTAATCACTGCATCGGTCCGAGGAAAATATTTGAACGTGTCCCGGCACTGCAACATTCCAATCATTGTCAACTTTCATTTCCAAGTTACTGGCGCGGCCAATTGCCCACATCAATGCCGTGGTCTCAACGCAAACACGCCGTACTGGTTGCCGCAAATAAATATTGGTGTGAACGTAAATGGGCGAAAGTACGTAACACCAAAGATGCGCTCCGTATTCTGCGGCACGGACTCCGAAAACGATTTTCTCCAACCTTCCAATCTTGTTGGCGGATGCAGTTGCATGATGCGCGACTTGATTTAATTCGGTCTCTTGGCCTTGAAGGAAAAGTCGAAGTCTTTGGGCGAGGCTGGGAAAGCGCGGAAAATATGCCACTCCTTCAGGCAGCGAAACTTACAGACATTCATTCCGTGTTTAAGGGGTCATGTAACAACAAACATGAGTTACTAAGCCGCTACAAATTCACGATTGCTTACGAAAACACTGCGTACCCTGGCTATGTAACAGAAAAAATAATTGACGCAATGGTGGCTGGATCTGTACCCTTGTATTTAGGCGCACCAGACATTATTGAACAGTTACCTGCTGAGGCATTTATTGATGCACGAGCATTTAGCTCACCAGAAGCAATCACTGCATACCTAGCGCAGATGACTGAATCAGAGGCAATAACGAAGATAGCCGCGGGGCAAAAATTCTTACAATCTTCGCAAGGTCAACGACACACTTATGAGGGTTTCGCTGAGTGGATCGTGTCGCTTGCCAGCGATAAGGTGTCGAGCGAATGAGTGAAAACAAACCTATCGAAATTGAGATTCTGGTGCTTACTTACAACCGTGCGCCGCTCATTGGCGCAACCCTTGAGTCATTATTGGCACAAACACAGCCCGCCTCTCGCATCTGCGTGCTTGATAATGGAAGCACAGACGACACGGTGGCGGTTGTAAGGTCATTTGCGGCACGTGGTATCAAACTTATTTGCCGAAGCTCAAATGACCCACGTACCTGTTGGACGGAGTTGCAATCCATGGCGCGCGGTTCATGGACAATGCTATTCCACGATGATGATTTATTGCACCCAAACTATTTGCGCGATGTGTCCGTAGCACTTGCCCGCAATCCACAAGCCACGGTTGCGGTCTCAGCAATGCGTGTCCACCAAAACCCTGAAGATGCGGAATGGGATCAAGTTCGCGGAACTTGCTACCTTACGCTATCTGGACGACAACTTGCCGCACGTTTGTACGGTGGATTTCCAATGCCATTTTGCTCGGCTGTTTACCGAACAGACGTATTGAAACAAGGAGATTTTCAGTTAACAACTTATGGCAAGATTTGTGATCGCCCATTCGTCATTGAGGCAGCGTTAGCAGGTAACGCAGTGGTCATGCTTGATCGTTATGTGAAATACCGAGTTCACGCAAAGCAAGACAGCGCAGATCAAGCTACTGGGCCATTTATTAACGAAGTTTTTGCACTCCAACGCTACTATCGCAAGGTATTGGGAGAGCAACTGACCAATTCTTCAGGGCGCGTTTTTCTGCGCCGAAACTACAAAAATTTGCTGGGTGAGTTCAACCGCCTGAACCGAAACTCCACCGCTCCCATGTCGAAGGATGCATTTTTCCGCAGTGCTGTAGAAGCGAGTGCAGCGTCACACTGGTCACTCCGTTGCGGCGAACTTTATGCTGCGCTGACGCAAATACCGAGGAATCTGGAGCGTGGGATCAAAGCACTCGTACGCTGATCCGCCCCGCGCAGGTCATTCCCTGACGTACCAGTCATCCCAACTGGAGAACTTCTCGAAGACGCGCTTGTAGCCGTTGCGGCAGAGCAGGTCGTGGATGTTCACGCGTTCCTTCGTGTAGTTGTGTTCGACAGTGATGAGATTGACCCTGTATTTCGAGAAATCGAAGTTGCTGAGGATGGTCAGCTCGGAGCCCTCGGTGTCCACCGAAAGATAGTCGATCTCCTTTGGTGCCCCATGCCTGTCCAGCAGGTCGTTGAGCGAAATGGTCTCCACCATGTAGACGTTCCCGTCCTTCCTGTCCTCGGTGCGGCCATCGGTGCCGGAAAAGGCATTGATGGTCGAGAGCTCCTGCGCAGCGACCTCGTTGAATTCGAGCTGTTCGCCGCTCTTGCCCCAGACGCATTTCGTTTCGACGATGCAGTTCCTGTTGGCCTTCAATTCTGTATGCCAACATTTAGCCGGCTCGGCCAGTATCCCGTTCCACCCGTAAGATTTTTCCAGCAAGTAGCTGTTGCTCAGAGTCACACCATTGGTGGCACCGAACTCAACGAAGTATCCACCCCTTTTTTCTTTCGTCATAAACAGGACGAACAGATCTTGGAATACCTGAGCTTTGGATACGCTGAAATTCATCAGCACGTATGACAATAGTGCCTGTTGCTTATCATCGAAAGAGGTCGCCCCCCGATATTTTTGAATCGCACAGAACAATTCACCTGGTTCGGATGCATCCACCAGATTAAGGCCGAACGCATTGCCCAATTGCCCAATTGCCAAAGTTTTCTGCGCCAAAATTTTTGCTTTTTCATGGTCCATCCCAAGTTGATTAGTTTAATCCCACCATTTCATTCGGTTCTGCCGACCGGCATCGCCTGATACAAGCCCTCCATCGTTACCGCTAGCCTTGCCCAATCATGCTGCGCGGCAGTTCGCGACGCGACCTCGCCCATCGCCTTGCAGCGTGCGGTATCCGCCAGTCCAACCATGCGCACAGCCGCCGCTTCCGCATCTTCCGGCGCGGGCAGGATGTAGCCATTGCGACCATCTTCCACTAGGTCTTTTGCGCCCACGTTCGGGCTAACGATTACGGGTAACCCTGCTGCCATCGCCTCCAATACCACCATACCAAAGGTGTCGAACTTTGAGAGCATGATAAAAATGTCCGCCGCTCGGTAGTAACGTTCCAAACCATCAACCTGTGTTCCAGCGAATGACACCGCATCTGTTATTCCCATTGATTGCGCCATTTTGCGGTACTTACCTTCGTCTCCTCGACCCACTACTAACAAGCGGATGTTTGCTTCTGGTTGAGTGCTACGAGCTTTAGCTGCCGCAGCAATGATTGTGTCTAACCCCTTAACTTCAAAATTCATCCCGACGAAGAGGAGGAGAGTGTCGAATGCTCCGATCCCATGACGCGCTCTTATTTCAGCGCGACATGCTTCACGATCAGGCATTGAAAAACGCGCCACATCAACACCCGGCGCAAGTGCCTGCCACTGACCCGGCAAGGTTGCATACTCTCGACGAAATTCTTCTATGGCAATGGTGGAAACGGGGAAAAAGCGCGCTGAACCGCCATTCATAATGGTTCTACGTTCGACCGCAATAATTGCGCGGTCAAAAAGACTGGGGCTTCTTTTCCTTACATTTTTAACCCAGCCAGCGTGCGGTATAGAATGCACTGAAAATATATCGCCCTTCAATATCCAGTCATGGGAATGCACCAGATCAAAATTCATACGACCAATCATCCAGCTCGCAAACCACGCAAAGGAGAGCGGGCGCAGGAAGCGCGGAAAACGAATCATGGGTACTTTGTGAAAAGTGATGCGATCAGAGTGAACAACCCACTTGTTGGCAAAAACATGGATTTCAAAATTTTCATTTTGGGCTAACCGTTCGGTTATTTCGCTGGCGAACCGTTCGCCTCCACCGACCAAGCCGTATTTGGGTACTACTACAGCTATCTTGCGAGGTTTTAGATTGGCAGCATCCATAAATCCGTCATTTTCATCTTGGGGTTGTGGGTGATTATACCTTGCGAAGACGATGGGACTCTTGTGGCTAATTAAATCTGCCACGGCTAGAATACGGCTCATCAAACCTTCAATGTTTACTTCCCATGTTTTCCATTCTGATTCCCTCTTGGAATAATCTTGAACTTCTTAAGCTGTGTGTTCGCAGCATTCAACAAAATTCCGCATATCCTCACCAGATTATTATTCACGTCAATGACGGCAACGATGGCAGCTTGGCATGGGTGAAGGAACAACAACTCACTTACACTTATTCGCCAGAGAACATCGGTATTTGCTTGGCAGTAAATGAATCTGCCATGTACGCTACCCAAAATTACATCCTATATCTCAATGACGATATGTATTGCTGCCCAGGGTGGGATACCGCTTTAGTTAAAAAACTGGGTGAGCTAAATACCGACCTTTTCATGCTATCTGGCACGATGATCGAGCCCCGCGACACGAATAATCCTTGCGTCATCGTGCGAAATTACGGCAGTGATTTTGAAAATTTCGATGAAGCAGAGCTGCTCACTGATTTACCGCACCACCACAAACCGGATTGGTATGGCGCGACTTGGCCTCCTACCTTGGTTAGTAAACGCTGGTGGTTCAAAGTCGGCGGATATAGTAGTGAGTTTTCACCTGGCATGAGCAGCGATAACGACTTCTCAATGAAATTGTGGCACGCTGGCTGCCGCATCTTTATTGGTGTAGGTGACTCACTGGTTTATCACTTCCAATGCAAATCCACGGGCAAAGTAAAAAAGAATGATGGTGGCAAACAGTTCCTAAATAAATGGGGAATGAGACAATCTGTTTTTGATCGTTATTGCTTGCGGCGTGGTACGCCATCAAAAAACATTACTCTCAATGAACCTGAAAATACACGTGATTTTCGCTGGCAATTACTACGCAGCAAGTTAAAGCGTTGTTTCAGTTAACCGCATCGCCCTGAGTTGTTGGTATTTCAAATAGGTAGTCTTGGCATTCATCTGGGCAATCCGCCATCCTGCGATGCCGTCTAAAAACCCCAAGCGCAAACAATAAGTCCTGATGAACGCCCAACCCGCGCGAATGGGCGCATCTAAGGCGGCCACATTCTTTCCCGCACTAAGCATTTTTACTGCACCTGCTTTGGCATATTGCTCGGTTTTGCGCTGCACATCCTCTTCTGTCAGGTAAGTGTAATGCAGCAAGGGGCTGGTTAATCGCCCTGTTGAACCATTCACGATAACCCTTTCGTGAACCACATCATCAGAAAATCGGCCTTGGGATTTTCTGAATAAGCGCAGTATGTAATCTGGATACCAACCACAATGACGGATAAATTTCCCGCAAAATTGGGATAGGCGTGGCACATAAAAACCATCTATATTTTTAGTCTGCATCGCGGTGATGAGTTGCGCTTTTAATTCCGAGGTAACTCGCTCATCCGCATCAATCGAAAGTACCCATTCGTTTTTTGCGTAACTTAACGCACGATTTTTTTGCGGTCCGAAACCAGGCCAATCATGCGCATAAACTTGCGCACCCAACTCTTTGCAAATCGCCAAGGTGTCATCGGTACTGCCAGAGTCGACCACAATGATTTCATCTGCCCATACAACGGACTCAAGGCAGGCGCGAATATTCATCGCTTCATTTTTGGTGATGATAATGACGGAAACTTTGGGGTGATCACCCACCCCCTCTCCCCAACCCTCTCCCACGAGGGGAGAGGGGGTTGTTGAATCACGCATAATTTTTATCGGATCAATAGCCATCTTACAAATTGCTACCCGCGTTTTGTTTAACGTATTCATTCCACCGACGATCAACCCACAGTGCCAACACAAAATAAATCACCGCCCAGCCCATGAGGAAGCCCAATTGATTTACTGCGCCCAACCTGATGCTCCACAGCGCGGACGCGCCCGATAAAGCCATCAACACATACTCGGCAACAGCCGTGTTGTGATGCCCCCAACCCATCTGCACCAGCCTTTGGTAGTAATGATTGCGGTGCGCTTGAGAAAGACTTTCCTTACGGCGAATTCGCTTAATCAATGTGAAGGAAGCATCCGCAGTGAATGGCGCAAAAACCAATACGGGAAACCAGAATGGCCAATAACCTTGTTGCCAGCCCCACACGCCAAATGCAGCGGCTAAAAAGCCGAGCGGAATCGACCCCGCGTCGCCCAGAAACACTTTGGCAGGATGAAAGTTGTGATACAAAAATGCGAGTGCCGCTGCGCCTATGGTGAAATTCATCATGGCAAATGGCACGTCACCTTTCATCAATCCGGCCATTCCATAAAAACTAAATCCAAACAGCGCCATGCCACCCGCCAAGCCATCCGAACCATCCATGAAGTTATACAGATTGGTCATCCACACGATGAACAAGAATACCGGCAGCATCCATATCCAGCTTATTCCCGCACTCGCCACCACAATCAACGCGGCAATCACGTGACCGATCAAACGTGTTTGGGGATTCAAATTACGCAAATCATCAACCACCGACAAGGCAAATAATCCGAGCATAGGCATCACAATCCACCACGCCCAAAATTCGGTCATCATTATCCACCCGGCCAACACGCCCGCCAATAAGGCGATGCCGCCCGTACGTGGAATAGGCGTGGTGTGTAACGAACGGTCATTCGGGATGTCCTGTAACAAACCTTGTTTGTTCAGCGATAAAAACAATGTCAGGATTAACGTGACGAGTGCGGCGATGACGGGGGAGTAGTGCATCAAATAAATTTATTCAGTGTTTTTCAGAACGTGGTGGGGGGTGACGGGTATATCAAACAACTGCTTGATACGCGCTTACTTGCTTTTTTTCTCGACTACTACAAGCTGGCGAGAAACAAAAGGCGTGCCAGTCTGTTCGGCGAGTTGACGGGCTTTCTCAGCTGCACGCATCAGGGCTTGTGGCGCATTTTTCAGTGTGGAGTTTTTTAAGTGGGAAACGGGGGCTTTCATTTGTTCTGTCCTTCCTCTATCAGCACAGCAGGTGTGCTGGAATTATCGTATAGCTGCCAGCTATCCACCAGCAACTTGTATCGTTCGAAATTGGTGATGCCATGCGCGTAGCGGCGGCGAATGACCTCTTCGGGGATATTATGCCCGCCTTGTTTTACGCGCATCGCCACACGTTCGATAGCCATCTCCACATCAGGCAAGGATAAGAACGCCAACTCCACTGTGTAGCTGGATGAACGCCATATCGGAATCATCTGCTCGTAAGAAAGTCCGGCAAGCGTGGTTTCGAACGCAAAACTTTCCCCTCGCCTCACATGATCAGCAATCTCTTCGAGCATCAACCGCCCCGCCTTGAAAGCCGCGAGTTCGGGAGCAAAAGGAGAGAGACCAGCCGCAATCAGGTCAGCATTCACAAAGGTTTGGCAGTTCGCTTCATTCGGCAAAAACTCGCGCGCAAAGGTCGTTTTACCTGCACCGTTCGGTCCGGCAATGATGACGATGCGCTTGTTTTGTGCCGAAGTATTCATGCTATTCATCTATCGCAATGACAGATCAGTTCCTAATGAATTTCGGCTGAAAATTTTTTCAGATTCCTGCAATACGCCTTCCAGCGAGGTCAAGCTAGGCTGATAACCAAAGTCCGCCGCGCGCTTATTCATCGAATAATAATGCGGCTTGCCGCCTGTTGCATTAACACCAGCAGTTGAATCTATCACTTCGTAGCGCAAGCCAAATTTATCCTGCATAGCGTTTAACAAAGTGGGTTTGTCGATAGGTGCGCGACTATACACATCCACAGCAGTATTGGTTGGGTCGGCCAGCAACAATGCGTTTACCAGTCTGTAAAAATCATCCGGACCAATAAAATCACGCATGATGTAATCATCCGAAGTTTTCAACACCGCGTTATCGCGGATTGCACGCAAAATATCGGTGATTAAAAACCGCGCAGCAATATCCTGAGTGTGGCTGAAATAATTAAACACGCGAATGTCGATGATGGGCCATTCCGGTAAAGCGCGATGGCGACATTCTGCATAGAGCTTGGCTACGCCGTACCATTCATGCGGAGCAAGGTTGTTGATTGCTATCGAAGCAGCTGTATTTTGATTGGCAGGCTCTTTGAAACCCGAACCATAAGCCGCACCGCTGCTTAAAAACAAATAGCGGCAAACAGGATGGGTCTGTAAATAATCCAACACCAACTGATCATACTGCGCCGTAATATCGAAAATCGCATTACCCATCTCGGCTGTTCGCGCTGGATTACCGACACCCACAAAATTGATGACAGCATCAAAATCATGCTTGGCAAACTCGCCGAAATTATCCGCCGGATAACGTGCTGCCAAACCTGTGGTTGCTAGCCATGCACTCACTTCATTCGGACGGCGTGCAAATAAATGAAGCTGATTATTTTTTGCCAAAGAAAACGAGACGATCAAGTCTTTGGCAATTTGGCTGGTTGCGCCGAGGATGGCTATACGCATTGATAAGCCACTCTATTCATCCAGCGGCTTTATTATCATATTGGCAAGAAACTCTTCTCTTTCCAAAAATGGGTACATATCTTCAAGGGGTTTGGAAACCATACGTCCATCAGGCATTTTCTTAGAGCTGGCGGTGGGAATAATTTCCTGATTCGTTGGACACATCACCTCTAATATCATTGGCCCAACGCATGTCATCAGCTTTATCAACGCGTCATCCAACAACGCAAGCTCTGAGACTCGGCAAAACGGAATGCCATATGCAGCCGAAATTTTTTCAGTGGAAGGAAATGAGACCCCTGATTTTGGGTCTGTTCCGAGTTCGCGTCCGGCAAAAAATTTGCGTTGCGTTGCGCGAATAGAAAGATAGCCGTTGTTATTCCACACCACCAATTTAACGGGAAATTGATGATGAACCAATGTCTGCAATTCCTGGATATTCATTTGCAGTGAACCATCCCCCGTAATCCCGACAACCTCTCCTCCAGCCTTTGCCACACAAGCACCTATGGCAGCTGGAAGTGTAAATCCCATATCTGCCTGTGCGCCCGAAGTCACATAACGCTGTTGATCCCTAATTTTCAAGGCTTGCGATGTGACGTAGTAAGAAGACCCTGCATCAGATACGACAACGGTATCGGGCTTCAGATGGTCTTTTAATTTATCCATGAAAGAATACTTATTGATTCCATCTTTACCTTCCGTGTAACTAGGCAAACAAACAGGCCATTGATCTCTCCACTTACGACAATTTATCCCCCAACTAATCCAGCTTTCCATGGGCATAGGGTAAGATAATTTTGAGAAAAATGTTTTTACATCCGCATGGATAAATTGATCTATTTTCACGGTATTTTTGCGATGTTCATCCGCATCAATATCTACCACCACAAGCTCTGCTTCACGGGCAAACAAATCATATTCAAAGCCTGTTAACGCAACACTTAAATGGCAGCCAACAGAGATAACCAAGTCCGCATTTTGAACGGCAAAGTTACCCGCACGATCTCCCTTGACGCCCAATCTACCAACATATTGAGAGTGTTGGCTTGGCAACAAATCAACACCCAGATATGACACTGCGACAGGAATCTTTGAATGCTCAACAAATGCCATGAATGGTTCGATGGCTGCACCCAAACGAATACCGTTTCCCGCAATAATGATGGGACGTTTTGCCTTGGCAAGCTTGTCCATCAAAGCTGCCATATCATCTTGGGATGGTGCTGGAATAACCGCCAAATCTGACTCAGGGACATAGTGTCGAAGCTGCTGCATCTCTACAGAAGCACCTTGAACATCTAGCGGGACATCTATCCAAACTGGCCCCGGTCTCCCTGTTTTTGCCAAGAAGGCCGCCTTCTCCAGCTCAAATAAAATTTCTTGAGGGTCGTTAATCATTACCGCGTACTTGGTAAGTGATTTGACCACAGGAATAATATCGGCCTCTTGAACGCCAAACTGTCTTAACGGCACAGTGGTGTTGTGGCAAGTTTCTTTGCGTTTAACCTGCCCCGAAACAAATATGCAGGGAACATTATCCTGCCAAGCATCCAACAAGCCCGTAACAGCATTCGTCGCGCCGCAGCCCGTGGTTACTATCGCCGAGGCATAGCCATTGCGCAATTTTGCGTAGCCCACAGCGGCCATAGCACAAGCCTGCTCGTGGTGATTGCAAACCGCCTGCATTTCGGGGTGTGCCGCAACGGCATCATTTAGAAACATTGCGCCTCCACCCGTTAAAGTGAAAACGGTATCCACGCCTAGTTTGTAAATAAAATCGACAATAACATCTGCCACACGAACTGTTTGATTCATAACCGATACTCCAACATTGCGGTAGCTAACTTATCAATTGCCCGCTTTATATTTTCGGAAGAGTTCACATAACACAAGCGTGCGAACCCTTCACCATGCTCACCAAAGTTATTGCCCGGCAACAAAGCAACTCCAGCCTTTTCTAATGCAAAATTTGCGAAGCCATCACTGCTCATGCCCGTCCCCGTAATGTTTGGAAAAGCGTACATTGCGCCTTCCGGTTTAACACAATTTATTCCAGGGATACTATTAAGACCCTCAACCAATACATCTCGCCGTTGTTGATAAGTCGTGCGCATATCCGCAATTGCCGATTGGTCACCGTTAATCGCTTCTATGCCCGCCAACTGAATAAATGGCGGCACACAAGAAACAATCGTTTGAACTACCAATCCCATTTTTTCTATAACCTCTTTCGGTCCGATTGCCACACCTAGCCGCCAACCCGTCATTGCGAAAGCCTTGCTAAATCCATTGATGATGATGGTTCTGTCTTTGCACTGATCCATCAATGCGGGTGTATGGAAACGACTCTCTCCGTCAAACACCATTCGGGCATAAATTTCATCGCTTAATAGATAGATGTCATGTTCAGCGGCTATACGTGCCACCTCATCTATCTCTTCTGGAGTCATCACCGCCCCTGTTGGATTGCTGGGAGAATTGATGATAATCAATCGGGTTTTTGAAGTAATTCTTTGACGCAAATCTTCGGGGTTTAGCCGAAACTGATTCGACTCTCGAAGTGGGACGGTAACTGGTATCGCACCGCAATAACGTATCGCCGAATAGTAGGTGGGGAAGCCTGGGTCTGGAACTATTACCTCCTCACCAGGATTGACCAAACAACTTATCGCCAAATAAATAATTGCATTCGCTCCCGGAGTAACCAGTATTTGCTCAATATCTGGTTTGAATCCGCGAGATGCTTGTGTGGCTTGCTGCACCGTTTCACGAAATTCATATAACCCCATTGAGCTGGTGTAATGGGTATGTCCCGCTTTCAGCGCAAGACATGCGGCTTCAACTATATTTGGCGGTGTATCAAAGTCTGGTTCGCCTAATTCAAAATGCAATATCTCCCGCCCAGATCGCTCTAGCTTTTGTGCTTTATCGAGAAGTTTGAACATCGGTTGACCTTCGACGCTCTTCGCTGCAATTGAAAGGTGCTTCATCTCTACCCTTAAAAATTCACGCCAAAAAATGACTCTATTTGACCAACCACAAAATTCAGCATCTCTTCCGTCAGTCTCGGATAACCGTTTTGGGGAAATCTGCTGCCCCCCATAATAACTTCATCTCCTGCTTTCAAAACCCGCTCACATTTTTAGTCCAGCTATGCCATAGCTGGCTTTAAGGGACATATAGATTTTTTCCAAGATCGGCTTTGCTGCATAAATAGCATTCAGTGCCTCACTCGCTTGTTGCGCCTCATCTTCATACTGGTGGGCAATGTTATTCCTGATTTTCCTAAGCTCCAGCCAAACATTTTTGTCATCCAATAAACCCAGCTGTTCCAGCCTGTTTAAGATGTCAATAAAAGGTTTGGCTTTAACATTTTCTTCTTTCAAAAATTCAAGCATCAATACAAAAAGCTTCTCGCCGATTGCGTCTTGCAGCTTTGCAAATCTGAATAAAAATTGATCGATATGTTCGATTTCATCATCGGTTAGTTGCTGATATTTTTTTCGTCCAGCGGCATAAACAAAGACATTTTTGTATGCGCCCCACTGATTCTTTTTAGGTGTTTGTCACACTCGGAAAGAAGCTTGTCTATTCTCAGGTTGATCATAGCAACACTCCTGTAAGAATTGCCTGCTGTTCAATGGGTCTATTTTTATCTGCTGCCAAAATAACATCTATTTTTTGCTCGCCAATTCTTTGTTCAAGCGCGACCAGAAATTTAATTTTGTGTGCAAGATCATTGCCTGATGGTGTTTTAACATACAAATCAATATCACCGCCTTTTTTTGCATCATCTATACGGCTGCCAAACAAAAAAACTTCAACTGCTGGCCCAAAGATTTCTTGGGCTGACTGCTTGATCGCGTTGACCTCAAAAACAGTGAGTCGCACTTTAGAAATTCACTCCAAAAAACACTTCTATTTTTTCCACCACAAAATTCAGCATCTCTTCAGTCAGCCCTGGATACACGCCTATCCAGAAAGTATTGTTCATAATGTTATCGGTATTGGTCAGCTCCCCACTTACACGATAATTGCGCCCTTCAAAGTATGGTTGGCGCGTGAGATTTCCCGCAAACAATAGCCGTGTGCCGATTTTGTATTGATCCAAGTAGGTCAGTAACTCCACGCGGGATATTCCCGATGACTCTCTAATGGTAAGTGGGAAACCAAACCATGATGGATCGCTGTCAGGAGTTGCTTCAGGAAGAATCAAGAATTCCTCACAGGACTTCAGTCGCGCTTTTAAGTAAGCAAAATTATGTTTACGTGCGGCAATAAAATCTGGCAGGCGATCCATTTGCGCCAAGGCACACGCGGCTTGCATGTCGGTAATTTTGAGGTTGTAACCCAGGTGTGAGTAAGTGTATTTATGGTCATAGCCGAAAGGCAGTGAGCCCAGTTGCCAGCCGAAGCGTTTGCCACAGGTGTTGTCACAGCCTGGGCCGCAATAACAATCGCGCCCCCAGTCACGGAACGATTCGATGATTTTTTTCAGCTCATGGTCACCTGTAAAAATCATGCCGCCTTCACCCATGGTGATGTGATGGGCAGGGTAGAAGCTGCAGGTGGCGATATGACCAAACGTGCCAACATGTTGACCTTTGTAACGTGAGCCGAGTGCATCGCAACAATCTTCGATGACCCAAAGATTGTGTTTTTTCGCCAATGCCATAACGACATCCAAATTAAAAGGGTTGCCCAGCGTGTGCGCCACCATGATGGCGCGAGTACGTTCGGTAACCGCTGCTGCAATTTTGTTCGGGTCAACGTTGTAGGTCGGAATATCCACATCGACAAACACGGGGATCATGCCGTTTTGCAGCATGGGATTCACGGTAGTGGGAAATCCCGCCGCAACTGTAATGATTTCATCACCCGCCTTCAAAGCACGCTCACCCAGCTTGTAAGAAGTGAGGGCGGTGAATGCCAGCAGATTGGCCGAAGAGCCGGAGGTGGTGGTCAACGCATACGGTACGCCCACAAATTCGGCAAAACGTTTTTCAAATGTTTCGTTAAAACGCCCTGTAGTGAGCCAGCCATCCAGCGAGGCATCCACCATATTTTTTAATTCGCTTGCGCCAATTACTTTGCCGGAAGGTGGCACAACGCTTGTTCCTGGCGTAAAAGTTTTTTCTGCAAAATGTAATGTGCTGTATTGCTCGACCAGACTGAAAATCTGCGCTTTGATTTCTTCTTTATTCACTTAAACACCTATTCGATTTGTATTTATTTTGCATTGTATTTTGCAATTTGTTGAAGTGTTTTTTCACGCATATTTTTGCCATTTTGATAGGCTTGATGCCAATCAATAATCGCACTTAACGTTTCTTCAAGATGCCAACGTGGATACCAACCCAATCGCGCTTTTGCCTTGGAACAATCAAGCTTTAGGTAATGCGCCTCGTGCGGATGATCGCCGCCATCTAGTATCCAACTCGCACCATTACCCCAAGACTTGGTAAGCTTTTCAACAATCCATTGCACGGGTTTTGCATCTTCATCACTCGGCCCAAAGTTCCAACCTTCGGCATAATTCGCGCCGCCTTCATACAACTTTTGCGCCAACTGCAAATACCCGGAGAGCGGCTCTAACACATGCTGCCAAGGTCGAATAGCGTGGGGGTTGCGGATGTTTACTGGTTTGCCTTGCGTAAAGGCACTCATTATATCGGGAATCAATCGGTCTTCGGCCCAGTCACCGCCGCCAATCACATTGCCTGCTCTGCCCGAAGCCAAAGCTACACCATGTTCTTTATATTTTTCAGGGTGAAAATATGAGTTTCGATACGCGGCGGTTACTAACTCAGCACAACCTTTGCTATTGCTGTAAGGATCATAACCGCCCATAGGCTCATTCTCACGATAGCCCCAAGCCCATTCCTTATTTTCATAGCATTTGTCGCTGGTTACATTGACGATGGCTTTGACGGTATTAAGCCGTCTCGCGGCTTCCAATACATGCACCGTACCCATCACATTAGTGGAATACGTTTCGATTGGATTGGAATAGGAGTAACGCACCAAAGCTTGTGCTGCCATGTGAATCACTATCTCTGGCTGATATTTTTCCAACACCGCCGAGAGTGCGGAAAAGTCCCGTACATCGCCCGTAATGTTGGTCATATTTTCGGCTACGTTAGCCACCTCAAATAGGCTGGGCGTGGTTGGCGGCACGAGCGAGTACCCGGTTACTTTTGCACCCATGGATTGTAGCCATAAAGAAAGCCAGCTTCCCTTAAAGCCGGTGTGACCCGTAAGTAATACGGTTTTACCCGCCCAAAATGATGGCTCTACCATGTTTTCCAAGGCGCATTACCGCTTGCCCATAACTCTTCCAAGTGCATTTTGTCGCGCAAGGTATCCATCGGTTGCCAAAATCCAGAATGAAAATGCGCGGCGATTTGCCCTTCTTTTGCCAATCGTTCCATCGGCTCGCGCTCCCAAACCGTCTCGTCGCCCGCAATATAATTAAGCACTTGGGGAGACAAAACAAAAAAGCCGCCGTTGATCCAGCTGCCGTCCCCGTGCGGTTTCTCTTGGAAATTTAGAACCTCATTGCCTGATAATGCTAATGCGCCAAATCGTCCTGGTGGTTGCGTCGCGGTCAGTGTGGCGAGCTTGCCATGCTGTTTATGGAATTTAATAAGTTCAGTAATGTTTACATCACTAATACCATCGCCGTAAGTACAACAAAAATCTTCATCGCCAATATGTTCGGCAACACGTTTGATACGACCTCCCGTCATGGTGGTTTCGCCTGTATCCACCAATGTGACACGCCACGGTTCAGCACTTTGCTGATGCACTTCCATTTTATTATTTCGCATATCAAACGTTACATCTGACATGTGCAAAAAATAATTGGCGAAATACTCTTTAATGACATAACCCTTATAACCGCAGCACACCACAAAATCATTGATACCGTGCGCCGAGTAGGTTTTCATAATGTGCCACAGCACGGGCTTGCCGCCCACATCAATCATGGGCTTGGGACGAACCGAAGTTTCTTCGCTGATTCGCGTTCCCAATCCGCCCGCTAAAATAATTGCTTTCATTATTTTCCTAAATTTGTAATCGGCATTATTTTATCTGGTTAGCCTTGTACCGCTTCAACTGATAAAAGCTTTAGCAACACTAGTTGAGGCGTAATTGCTTGCTGACACGGCGGAGCATTCACTTCATTTAGTATCGGGCAATCGCGCTTAAAGCAAGGGGAGCAATTTACACCACTGGTGAGATGTTGGCAGTGTTTTCCCAAGATGCCACTGTAATCAGGTGAGGTAGGCCCATGCAACATCACCCCAGTAATGTCCAACGCAGCGGCAAAATGTCCAATTCCTGATTCCACACTAACAAATGCTTGCGCATGAGCCAACACCTTCATTAGTTCGGTTAGCGACAACTTAGGTAACACTTTTGCATATTCGCCTCCAGCCATTTGTAAACGGTTGGCGCGCTGATATTCTTCTTCATTGCCCCAAGGTAAAAAGCAATGTCTTCTTTGTTGCGCAAGTAGTTTAATCAACTCGGACCAAGAAGCTTCCAACCAGTATTTACTGTTCCACGTTGTGCCATGCAACAACACTATGGAATATTTAGGGATTTCGATTAGCTTAGATGGAAGCTCAGATTCAATTAACTTTTGGCGAAATTTTTCCAAGCCGTAGTTAACAATTGTTGGCTGCTTGATCGAAAAAATTTGAGTAACTAACTGGCGATTTTTTTCGATTACGTGCAAACCGTTAGGTACTTTGGCGGCTTTTTTATAAAGCCATGCAGCTACCGGTTCGCGTGCGCTGTCGACATGAAATCCGTACACTGGCGCGCCTGCTAACCGTGCCATTATTGCGCTTTTGAGCAATCCCTGAGCATCCAACACCGAGTCATAATTTTCCTCATGGAGTGTTTTCCTTAGCCCCAGCAACAAGGCTGGAATTTTCCACCACGTTTTTTTGTGAGCGCGAAGTGAAACGGGAATAACTTTATTAACTGCAGAATGCCACCCTACAACTTCTGCAAAGGCTGGCTCAACCAGCCAGTGAATTTCAGCTTCAGGAAATTTTAAGCGCAGATCACTTATTGCTGGAAACAGATGCAATACGTCTCCTAACGAAGATAACTTAACAATAAGGATTTTCATTTGAAGAATTCAGACAATTGCCAAGCAATCAAAATCAATGGGATTGCGCCATTCTAGTGGGTAGGTGAATAGCAAACAAATGTTTTTCTTGAGTCATACATATAACAACACTACCATCCGCTATATTGTTCGCATGTCATTAGCCTCAAATGAGATTTTTTTACACCTTGGCACTATGGTTATTGCTGCCCTATATTTTTATACGGTTGCTTTGGCGTGCGCGTAAACAGCCTGAATATCTGAGCCATATTAATGAGCGTTTTGGGTTTTATACTCACCGTTGTGACAAACCCGTTATTTGGCTACATGCCGTCTCAGTCGGTGAAACTCGCGCCGCACAAAGTCTTATTACCAAGCTGCAAACCGCCTATCCCAATCATCAAATTTTACTTACTCATACTACGCCTACAGGTCGTGCTACCAGTGAGCAGCTATACGGTGACAGCATAGTACGCGCTTACCTTCCCTACGACTTTCCTTTTGCCGTTACTTCTTTTTTGCGCTATTTCAAACCCCAAATTGGCATTTTGATGGAGACTGAAATTTGGTTTAATTTGATACATGCCTGTCAACAACTCAATACACCTTTGCTGTTACTCAATGCGCGAATGTCTGACAAATCTGCAAAGGGTTACGCTCGCTTCGCTCAATTAACTTCAACTGCTTTAACCAACCTCTCCAGCATAGCGGCTCAAACTACCGACGATGCTGTTCGCCTAACTCAATTGGGCGCAAAGGATGTTTCAGTTATGGGTAACCTAAAATTCGAAATTGATCCACCTATCTCCTCGCTAGTCCTTGGAAAACAATTTCGTGAACAATTTGGCACTGCACGTAAAATTCTCTTAGCAGCAAGCACTCGCGAAGGTGAGGAATCACTTATCTTGGATACATTGCAATCACTGCATTTTCTTAATACCTTGTTGATTATCGTTCCGCGACATCCTCAACGTTTTGACGATGTTGCCCAACTACTTGAAAAGCACAGTATCACTTATCAACGCAGAAGCGAAAATCGTCCTATCTCTAATGAAGTTCAAGTGGTGCTAGGTGATAGTATGGGAGAGATGTTTGCCTATTATGCTGCAGCAGATATTGCTTTTATCGGCGGAAGTCTTCTTCCATATGGCGGGCAAAATTTAATTGAGGCATGTTCCGTTGGAACGCCCGTAATTGTTGGGCCGCATACGTATAATTTTTCCGAAGTAACTCGTTTAGCGGTCAATGCAGGTGCGGCGATTCAAATGAATAAAGCTGATGAACTTGTAGAAAAATTGCGCTTTTTGCTGAATGACCCAAGCAGCTTTGCTGCAATGCGCCAGCAGTCTGTAACCTTCGTGAATGCAAATCGTGGAGCAACAAACAAGGCGTTGGAAATCATTGCTTCCAAAATGCCAACATCAAGGGAATAGTTCCGCCTCACTTAAAAGTTTGCCTTGACTGTCTTTGGCGGAAAGGGCGGGCGGGGCTTGCAGCTTCCAATCTATTGCCAATGCTGCATCATTCCAGCGCAAACAACGCTCGTGTTCTGGAAACCAATAATCCGTGGTTTTGTACAAAAATTCCGCCGCTTCTGAAAGCACAACAAAACCATGCGCGAAGCCTTCTGGAATCCAAAACATACGTTTGTTTTCGGCAGACAATTCCAGGGCAACATGCTGACCAAAAGTAGGTGAACTTTTGCGAATGTCCACCACCACATCTAGAACGCAACCTTGCGTAACACGCACCAGCTTGCCTTGCGGGTGTTGAATTTGATAATGCAGTCCACGCAACACATTTTTGACTGAACGCGAGTGATTATCCTGTACAAAATCAATGTCTTTGCCGGTTAATTCGGCAAATCTGCGACGATTAAAGCTTTCATAAAAAAATCCCCGGTTATCACCAAAAACTTTGGGCTCAATAATCAATAAGTCAGGTATGCTGGTCGGAACAATGTTCATAAACTAAAATTTTTTTCTTCTAGCATCTGCATTAAATAACGTCCATAGCCGCTCTTCATCAATGGTTGCGCTAATTTTTCTAATTGTGCTGCATCAATAAAACCTTTTCGATAAGCGATTTCTTCGGGGCAAGCGATTTTTAAACCTTGCCGATGCTCAATGGTTTGGATGAATTGGCTGGCTTCGAGCAATGATTCATGCGTACCTGTATCCAACCACGCATAACCGCGTCCCATAACTTCGACAGATAATTTACCTTGTTCAAGATAAATTCGATTTAAGTCGGTGATTTCCAATTCACCACGCGCGGAGGGCTTAAGGTTTTCGGCAAATTCAACAACCGCATTGTCATAAAAATAGAGTCCTGTCACGGCAAAGTTTGATTTAGGTTGCAACGGTTTTTCTTCCAATGATACTGCCTGTCCGCTAAGATCAAACTCAACCACCCCATACCGCTCTGGATCGCGCACATGGTAAGCAAACACCGATGCTCCTTCGGTACGCTTTGTTGCATTTTCTAATTGGTCTTGGAAAGAGTGCCCGTAAAAAATATTATCCCCCAGCACCAATGCAGAAGGATTGGTGCCTATAAACTTTTTGCCAATAATAAATGCCTGCGCCAAACCATCAGGCGATGGTTGAACTGCATATTGAAGATTGATTCCCCACTCGCGACCATCACCCAGCAATTGCCCGAAGCGCGGTGTATCTTGGGGCGTTGAGATAATTAAAATATCGCGTATACCCGCCAGTAACAATGTGCTTAGCGGATAATAAATCATTGGTTTGTCGTAAATCGGCAGCAATTGTTTGGACATTGCCAATGTGACTGGGTGAAGGCGCGTACCTGAACCACCCGCAAGGATTATGCCTTTTCTTGAGTGTTCTGCCATTTATTAAACGTCCAGATTCTTTACGCCTAAGGCGTTTTTTTCGATAAAAGCTCGACGCGGCTCAACTACATCGCCCATTAAAGTCGTAAATATTTCGTCTGCCGAGATTGCATCTTCAATCTGAACTTTTAGCAAAATTCGATTCGTTACATCCATTGTGGTTTCCCACAACTGCGACGGATTCATTTCACCCAGGCCTTTGTAGCGTTGAATGCTAACGCCTCGCTTGGCTTCGTTGAGTAACCATTCGATAGCTTGCTTAAAATTTGACACTGCACACTTTTGCTCACCACGAGCAACGTATGCTCCCGGTTTAATAAGCCCTTTTAGAATGTTTGCAGCTTGTCTAATTTGCTCGTAGTCACCGCCATTCAAAAAATCTTTATCCATGTAACTTACTGAGTAGTTGCCGTGATAAAGCTTATCCAAACGCAAGCGATGTTCTCCAACATTATCCGTTTCAACAACCACTTTGATACTTCCGCCACAAGCCTCTTCGAGCAATTGCGCACTACGCGCTGCTTGAGTTGCGTCATTCAACATCAGCGTAG
This sequence comes from Gallionella sp., assembly GCA_040079595.1. Classification (GTDB taxonomy): domain Bacteria; phylum Pseudomonadota; class Gammaproteobacteria; order Burkholderiales; family Gallionellaceae; genus Gallionella. The sequence continues at coordinate 1,760 of JBEBKA010000011.1, read as the reverse complement.
GCAATTCAAGCAAGGCGTGACTTGCCTCTGGCGCAGTAAATCGGGACAGCCTGTCAATCACCGCTTCCGCAAGGAAGTATTGTTTGGCTATTTCCTCCAAAGCCTGTGCTTGTATTGGAACAGCATTCGCTTCCGTGTAAAGCACGGCGTTGTTTAACGCTACCTTGAGCATGTAAATTTTCATCTCTTGGTCGTCTTTGAGATAACGCTCGTCTTTGCCTTGCTTTATTTTGTACAAAGGCGGCTGGGCGATATAAATATGACCGCGTTCAACCAGTTCCGGCATTTGGCGGTAAAAGAAAGTAAGTAACAAGGTACGGATGTGCGAACCATCTACGTCGGCATCTGTCATGATGATAATGCGGTGATAGCGTAGTTTGTCGGCATTGTATTCATCTTTGCCAATACCCGTTCCTAACACGGTAATCAGCGTCGCTATTTCCTGCGATGAAATAAGCTTTTCAAAACGAGCTCTTTCCACATTCAAAATTTTGCCCTTCAACGGCAAAATAGCTTGGAACTTACGATCTCTCCCTTGTTTGGCCGACCCTCCCGCTGAATCTCCTTCTACCAGATAAAGCTCAGAAAGCGCGGGGTCTTTTTCTTGGCAATCCGCCAATTTTCCAGGCAACCCCATTCCATCCAGCACGCCTTTACGGCGGGTTAAATCACGGGCTTTACGCGCTGCTTCGCGTGCGCGTGCCGCTTCAATGATTTTGTTAACGATAATTTTCGCGTCGTTGGGTTTTTCCAACAAAAACGCGCTCATGTGTTGACCAATTAAGTCTTCAATAACGGGTCTAACCTCCGATGAAACCAACTTATCTTTGGTTTGTGAGGAAAATTTTGGATCTGGAAGCTTTACCGAAAGCACCGCAGTTAAGCCTTCGCGCATATCGTCGCCTGAAGTTTCGACCTTGGCTTTTTTCGCGAGCTGTTCAGCCTCAATATATTGATTCAATGTGCGTGTCATTGCTGTACGCAGTGCTGTTAAATGCGTTCCACCATCACGCTGCGGGATATTGTTAGTAAAGCATTGCGCTGTTTCTTGATAAGAGTCATTCCATTGCATCGCAATTTCAGCCGTAATGCCATCTTTCTCGCCTATTGCGTAGAACACTGTTGGATGCAATGGAGATTTATTGCGGTTCATGTATTCGACAAACCCCTTGATCCCACCGCTAAAGGCAAAGTTTTCTTCCTTGCCATTCCGATGATCTATCAATGCAATTTTCACCCCGTTGTTCAAAAAAGATAATTCCCGCAATCGCTTTGCCAAAATATCAAAATGAAATTCAACCAATCCAAAGGTTTCTTTGGCTGCCAAGAAATGAACTAAGGTTCCTTTTTTATTGGACTCACCAACGACCTTTAGCGGAGCAACCGTATCCCCATGCTTAAATTCTACGAAGTGTTCTTTTCCATCTCTATAAATCGTTAATTTTAACCATTCGGATAAAGCATTTACTACAGATACTCCCACCCCATGCAAACCACCGGAAACTTTATATGAATTACTATCAAACTTTCCGCCTGCATGAAGGATGGTCATAATTACTTCGGCCGCAGAACGGTTCTCTTCTTTATGAATATCAGTCGGAATGCCTCGCCCGTTATCGCTTACGCTAATTGAGTTATCTGCATGTATCGCAACATTGATTTCATTACAATGACCCGCCAAGGCTTCATCCACAGCATTATCTACTGCTTCAAAGACCATATGATGCAAACCTGTGCCGTCGTTTGTGTCACCAATATAC